>JAUNCU010000134.1:3346-8057 GCA_030526455.1 Bacteroidales bacterium
CCCGCCCACCACCATCAGCCCGCCGAAAAAAGCACCCCCGTGTTAGCCGCGTCAGCGTCTAATGCCTAAAAAAATAATCCCGCATAAAATTGCATAATTCACTTATTGGTAGTAACTTATTAGATAAAATTGTCAAGCGATGAAACAACCAAATCAAAACATAGCACTCCCCACCGCTTCCTCTCTGTTGATGTACACCACCGAAGATGGCCAATTCCAACTCAAAGTGAAACTCGAGGACGATACAGTGTGGCTTTCGCAAGCGCAAATGGCATCTTTGTTCGATACTGCCACTCAAAATATAACAATGCACATCAAAAGCGTGTATAGAGAGGGGGAATTGGAGCAAATCTCAACATGTAAGGAATTCTTACAAGTTCAAGTTGAGGGAAAAAGAAACGTGTCGCGAAAGATAAAGTTTTACAATTTAGACATGATTATTTCTGTGGGCTATAGGGTTAAAAGCCTTAGAGGTGTAAAATTCCGCCTCTGGGCAAATCGTATCCTCAAAGACTACCTCATCAAGGGCTATGCCGTTAATCAGCAGATAAAACTTGAGCGCTATCAGGAACTCAAGGACGTGGTGCGGCTCATGGGCAGAACCATTTCTCTTCAGGAGAAACTATCTAAGGACGAATACGAGGGGCTTTTCAATGTGATTGGCGACTATGTGTACGCGCTCGACACGCTCGACCACTATGATTATCAAGACCTCCCCATGGAAAAGACTACTGAGGAATCGGGCTTTCGTGCAACTTACGATAATGCGATGGAGGTGATTTCTCGCCTGAAAGAGCGTTTCGGTGGTAGTGCGCTTTTTGCTAATGAGAAAGATGATTCTTTCAAGAGTTCGATAGGACAAATTTACCAAACTTTTGGAGGCATCGATCTCTATCCCAGTGTGGAGGAGAAGGCAGCCATGCTGCTCTATCTAGTGGTGAAAAATCACTCGTTCAGTGATGGGAATAAGCGCATTGCTGCTATGCTTTTCCTATGGTTCCTTCATAATAGTGGCATTCTTTATGGTGAGGACGGACATAAGCGCATCGCCGACAATACGCTAGTGGCCATCACGCTCATGATTGCCGAAAGTCGCCCTGCCGAAAAGGATATCATGGTGAAGGTGGTAGTGAATCTCATCAATCAAAACAATCAATAACCCACATAATCAAATAAAAACATCAACAATATGGACCAACAATCTCCCGTTCTCAATTCCCACAACAAGGCGGAGTATCCGCCTATGCACACTGCCGAGCATATTCTCAACGGCACTATGGTGAAACTCTTTGGCTGCGGCCGTGCTGTGAGCGCACATGTGGAGCGCACGAAGAGCAAACTCGACTACGACTTTCCGCGTGCGCTCACCGATGAGGAGATTCGCACCATCGAGGCGCGCGTCAATGAGGTGATTGCGGCCGATATGCCCGTCACCTTCCAGTATGTCACCCAGCAGGAGGTGGCCGAGCGCTTCGACCTCGAGCGCCTGCCCGACGGCGCCACCGAAACGGTTCGCATCGTGAGCGTGGGCGACTACGACCACTGCCTCTGCGCCGGCACCCATGTGGAGCACACCTCCGAAATAGGCGCGTTCCGCATCTCCAGCACCCGCTACCAGGACGGCCGCCTGCGCATCGTGTTCCGACTGGGCTAACGTGTTTTCGCGAAAAATCACTATCTTTGCACAAAAGATAAAAACCAATATGATGTTGAAGAAATTTCTACTCTTTGTTTGCGCTTTCTTGCTGGCCACCGCGCCCGCTGAGGCTGTGCTGCGCGAGAAGAACCTCGACGAGGCACTCGTGGTGCTTCGTGGCGAACTCGAGCAGGCCATCAAGAAGCAGAAGGAAAACATGGCGCGCTACCGCCAGCACAACGACAAGCAGAAGGCTACGTTGCGCTCCACTATGGACCGCTGCGGCGAGGTGTCGCTCATGCTCTATTCGCAAAATCAGGACTACGTGTTCGACCTCACCTACGCCTGCAATGAGGCCACGGAACTCTACCGCAGTTTCCAGACCACCAATCAGCGCCCCTACAACTTGATCAACAATCGCATGAACAACGAAATCAAGCGCTACGATGGCCTCATCTTCAGCCTCAAGTGCTTGCCGCCGGCGTTGATTCAGGTGAAGGGCAAGAAACGCATCCACACCGCCGACACCCTCTCCGTGGCCGCTCAGGCCGACCGTGCCGCGTGTATCGCCAGCGCCGTCCAGTTGCGCGACAATATCATCAAGTCGCAGCGCGTCATCACTGCCGACAGCGCCGCCTTCGCCCGCGTTTCGGCCATTCTGGAAAGACTCGACGCCTACGCCAAGAAGCGCTACGACGACATTCAGAGTTCCATCTTCCGCGACAATGGTAGCAACTATTTCACCATCCTGAGCAACTTTGGCCGCAATTTCTCGCGCGCCAAACTCGATGTCACCAACAAATACAACCTCGGCAATGAGCACCGCTTCGCCAAGAGCCAGTGGCGCGGTTCGGTGATCATGGGCTTTGTGGGCTTTGTGGTGTTCTACCTGGTGATTTCGCTCGTGCTGGGCTTCTTGCTGGTGAAGGTGCTCTATCACTACCTCAAGCGCCTGAAGTGGGTCACTCAAGGTCCCGAAGAAATATGCGTCGCCCGCATCGCTAAACTCCAGAAAATTCGCCCCGCCATCATGGTGGCGCTCGCCGCCCTCATCTTTGTGGGCACGGTGATGCTGCTGCGCCGTCAACTCTACAACAACTTCTTCATCATGGCGTCGCACCTGCTCATCGACTACGCCTGCCTGCTGGTGGCCATCACCTTCTCGCTGCTGCTGCGCCTGCGCTACAACCAGATGTCGCACGGCTTCCGCGTGTATATGCCCATGCTCGTGCTGGGCTTGGTGATCATCCTCTTCCGCATCGTGTTCATCCCTAACAGCGTGGTGAATCTCATCTTCCCGCCCGTGGTGCTCTTCTTCCTGGTGTGGCAGTGGCGCGCTGTGCGTAAGCACACCGGCAAACTCCGCCAGAGCGAAATCATAGTGGGCGAGGTGGAAACTGACGACGACGAAGAAGACGATGCCGACGACGACGATGCCGACCTCCTCATCGAGGAAGACGAGGCTGAGGAGCGCAAGCAGGAACGCGCCATCCGCAAGCAAATCGAAGGCCTCGTGGCCGACGACACTATCGTGGCGAAGGGCCTTGCTTCGGCGCTGAAGGTGCGCAAGCACGAGCCCACGCAGCAGGAAGTCGACGACCCACTCACCAACGTCGACCAACTCCCTCACACCGACCGCATCTACGCATGGCTCTCTTTTGCCGTGATACTCATCGCCACGCTGCTCACATGGTTTGGCCGCACACTCATGTCGGTGGAGGTGGTGATCTGGTGGCTCTTCCAACTCACCGCCATCCAGACGCTCATCGCCGTGTTCCGCCTGCTTGACATCTATGAGAAGGCGCGTCTCTACGACCGCCTGCGCGACGCTGGCACCAAGGTGAGCGAAATAGCCAAGGGCCTCCGCAATGGCGACTACGTGAACCGCACCTGGTTCTTCGACTTCGTGCACATGGCATTCGTGCCCATCACAGGCGCCTATACGCTGCTGTTCAGCATATGGATGGCTGCCGACGTGTTTAACCTCGCCGACACCTGTCGCGATATCTTCATCTACAACTTCATCGATATCCCCAACGTGATCCAACTCTCCATCGCCAAACTGGTGGTGCTGGCGGCGGCGTTCTTCCTTTTCCGCTATTTCAACTACCTCTTCAAGGCGCTCTTCCGCTTCGTGAGTTACCGTCGCCTGCGCCGCAAGACGGGTAAGGAGAAAGTGCGCACCAATGAAATCAACCTCACCCTGGGCTACAACGTGATTGGCATCATCGTGTGGGGCATATTCGTGATACTCGCCTTCATCCTGCTCAAGATTCCAAAATCGGGCATCTCGCTCGTGACCGCGGGTCTTGCCACCGGTATCGGTTTCGCCATGAAGGACTTGCTCAACAACTTCTTCTACGGCATCTCGCTCATGGCCGGACGCCTGCGAGTGGGCGACTGGATTGAGTGCGACGGCGTGCAAGGTAAGGTGGAAAGCATCACCTATCAGAGTGTGCAAGTCATCACCAACGACAACTGCGTGATGTCGTTCCTCAACTCCTCACTCTTCGCCAACAACTTCCGCAACCTCACCCGCAACAACTCCTACGAACTCATCAAGGTGCCCGTGGGCGTGGCCTATGGCGTGAATGTGGAGCAAGTGCGCAAGGTGCTCCGTGAGGCAGTGCTCTCTCTGCAGTACACCGACAAATATGGCCGCAACGTGATGGACATGAACAACGGCCACGACGTGCTCGTCCTCTTCAGCGACTTCGGCGACAGCAGCGTCAACCTCAACGTAGCCATCTGGGTGCTCGTGGTTGAAAAAGTGAGATTCGTAGCCCGTGTGAAAGAGGTGATCTACCAAACCCTCCAAGACCACAACATCGAAATCCCATTCCCACAACAAGACGTCTACATCAAGCAACTCCCCACCCAACCCCAAAAACCTGCCAATCAATAACAAGTTAGAAACTAGATAATTAAAACAAAAAAAATAGATAAAAGGGACGGCTCCTTTTATCTATTTTTTTATCTAATACCTCCCAAAACTTCATAAAAGAGAATGGAAATAATATGGCTCAGTGGAAAAAAGTAGGGGAGGAAACTAATGGGAGAGGCGGCGCAATCCCA
>JAUNCU010000135.1 GCA_030526455.1 Bacteroidales bacterium
GTGCTCGTTGAAGCCGGTGCTCAAGTGCAGAGCGGTCAAGCACTCGTAGAACTCGACTAATCGTTTAATTCTTTAATTTGACACAAAATGCAAACAAAGAATTTCCGACGTCTGTTCGCTTTTGCAGCGCTTCTCATCTTTGCGCTCCCCATGCTGGCAGGTGACTTCAGTCTGGCTCAAAGCCTCGACAAGTTCACCGGCGAAATGGGTTTCGCTAAGTTCTTTATGGATGAAGGCTGGAAAAGTTTCGTTATGATTGCCATTGGCTGCTTCCTTCTTTATCTCGCTATCAAGAAGGAATATGAGCCATTGTTGCTCCTGCCCATCGCCTTCGGTATGATTCTCACCAATCTGCCAGGCGCTGGTCTGTTCGATTCCACTATGTGGAACGAAGAATTCCTCAATGAGAACGGTCCTCACTACCACGACTATGGCTACATCATGGCTCATGGTGGCTTGCTCGACATTCTCTACATAGGTGTGAAAGCCGGTGTGTATCCTTGCTTGATTTTCTTGGGCGTGGGCGCTATGACCGACTTCGGTCCACTCATCGCCAATCCTAAGAGTCTCTTGCTCGGTGCCGCTGCCCAGATTGGTATCTTCGCCACCTTCCTGGTGACTCAAATGGATCTTCCAATCTTCGGCTTCACCCAGGCTCAGGCTGCTTCTATCGGCATTATTGGTGGCGCTGATGGCCCTACCGCTATCTTCCTCACCTCTAAACTCGCCCCTGAATTGCTCGGCCCAATCGCTGTGGCTGCCTACAGTTACATGGCGCTCGTGCCAGTGATTCAACCACCTATCATGCGCGCACTCACCTCAGAGAGCGAACGCAAGATTCGCATGAAGCAACTCCGCACTGTGAGCAAGAAGGAAAAAATCATCTTCCCCATCATCGTGGCTATCGTGGTATCACTCATCGTGCCATCGGCTGCCACACTCATCGGCTGCCTCATGCTGGGTAACCTCATGAAGGAAAGCGGTGTGGTAGAACGCCTCAGCAAGGCCGCTCAAAACGAACTCAACAACATCGTGGTCATCTGCCTCGGTCTCACCGTGGGCGCTACCGCCACTGCAAGTTCGTTCATGAACTGGCAAACCATCGGTATCCTCTGCGTAGGTATCGTGGCATTCGGCATCGGTTCGGCTTCAGGTGTGATCATGGCAAAGGTGATGAACCTCTTCCTCAAGGAAAAGATCAACCCACTCATCGGTTCGGCTGGTGTGAGCGCAGTGCCTATGGCTGCACGCGTTAGCCAGATGGAAGGTGCCAAGGCTGATTCACGCAACTTCCTCCTCATGCACGCCATGGGTCCAAACGTGGCAGGTGTGATCGGCTCTGCAGTAGCAGCAGGTATCCTCCTCAGTTTCCTCGGATAATCAACAACGAAATATCCACTACCAAAAACATGGACGGCCAACCCCCGCCCATGTTTTTTTATATCCACGCCCCAAGCAGAACTGTTTTAAGTCAACAAGTGCCCCACACAGATCTCACGAATCTCACAGATTATAATTCGTTTAATTTAAAAATTCGTGTAATTTGCTTAATTCGTGAACACTACCCCACACAGAAATCTCACAGATTATTAAAAATTTGATTAATTCGTTTAATTCGTGAAAAAATCTCTAACAATTTAATTCGTGAAATTCGTGAATAAAGGGGCGTGTGGGTCGCGGCCGGTGCGGCGGCAGAATTCTTCGTAGGTGATGGTGTTTTGCTTGAGGATGGCGTCTTGCTGCCGTCGGAGGCGAGTTTCGTGTTCCATGCGCAGGCGTTCTTGGGTGCGGAAAGCCGCCTTCGCATATTCCTGGAAAGCCATCATCACACGGTAAGGCGTAGCGCTGTACACGTTGTAGGTGCCGTCGATCACACGGGTGAAGAAATTGCACACCAGGTCGTAGTTCAGCGTGCGCACCGCAGGCGACTGGCATATGCAGTGGGCAATCGTCTCCACCTGAGCCGTCGACATCTTAGCGCCCTCTATCCGCAAAAACGTGTGGCTGATGATCAAGCGCAGATTTCGCTCCACCTCATCCTGCCCGTAGGCCAGCATCATCATCACCAGCGGCGGAATCCCGTCCATCACGCAGCGCTCCACGTTAGCCGCCACTGCATCCAGCCTCGTAGGGCTCCACCGCATGTGAAACTCACCCACACCACCAAACCGCCCACGAATGGCCACACAC
The DNA here is from genome assembly GCA_030526455.1 of Bacteroidales bacterium. Classification (GTDB taxonomy): domain Bacteria; phylum Bacteroidota; class Bacteroidia; order Bacteroidales; family Muribaculaceae; genus Sodaliphilus. The sequence goes on from JAUNCU010000135.1 coordinate 2,191, forward strand.
CGCGCATCATCAGCCCGAGCCGCAATCAAAGCCCCACCACGAGCGCCAGGGCTAATCGCTCTAGTGTCACAAGAATTTCTATATCCACTAGCCCCACTAACACCCCTAGCATCACCAAAAACAACCTCAGAAATCAAATTTTGAATCATAATTGAAAAAGTTTAAGTAGTTAAAAATCAATATTATAAAGCAAATACTGCCATCAAAGGGACGGTTCTTTTGATGGCATTTCTTCATCGAAATCACCCATCAATCGGCCCTTGCAGTTTGGGCCATCTTGCCATCAAAAGAACCGTCCCTTTGATGGCAATTTGTGGCACTAACAGCGCTCCATCATCTGCCTTTGCTGGATGTGCATCAAGTCGCTGTAGATGGACTGCTGCAACTCTTGCATGCGCTGCTGCTCGAGTTGGTCTTTGCGTTGCTGGCTGGTGAGGGCGTTGAGGTTACGCTGCTCGATGGCGGAATGCTTCAGTCGCGCATTTTGCTTGATGCGAGCCGTGGCAATGAGGTGCTTGAGGTTGATGTCGCCCACCCTTTCACCGGCTTTTGCCAGGAATTCCCATTCGTGGAGCACGTCGGTACAAAGTTGCGTCGCCTCCTCGGCAGTCGTCTTCAGGCTGTAGGCGAGATTCTGCATCGCGATAGAATCCTTGCTCAACTTCCCTCCCAACTTCCTGATTTTCTCGACGACGACGGCGGCGGGTTTTTCGTTGCGCGAAATAGCCGAAGGCGTAGTAGTCATAGAAACGCTAGTTTCTTCTACTTCATTCTCATTCTCATTCTCATTAAGGCTTTTTGTGGGTTTTTCTGGGTTTTTCGCAGCGGGTTGAATCACCTCATTATCAGCGCTGTTTTCCGCCACAGTTTCAGCCTTCTCCTTCTTTGCTGCAGCCGCATTTTTTCTTGGGCGACCGCCCTTTTTCCCGTTGGTGCGATTGCGTTCGCATCGCGCCTGAAACTTCGCGTTGTTGTTGTCGATGGTGAGTTTCAGCAGCGCAAAAGCCATGCGCACGGCGTCGGAGTATTCCCCCACCTGAGGCGCATTGCCAGTGTTCACATAGTTCATGATAGCCAGCAGCAGATCGGCGATGTCGGTCTTGTTCATCACCTCATATAGGCCAATCATTTGCTCAGTGTAAAGGATCACGGATGTTTTCTTCTGTTGTGTGTTCATAGTAAAAAAAATGAAGTGTGTTACGTCAAAAAAATAAATTTCGGCACAAAGATAAGGGCGCAAAAAAGAAAAAGCAATGTCAAAAGGGTTTCTGCCAATGTGTGGAGAAAGCACCATCCTTCGCCTGAAAAGTTTTGCTTATTTATATATATAATGTATCTTTGCCGTAAAAATAAACGCACACATCAATGGCAAAAGACGAAACATCCCGCCTCGACGACCTCTATATCAACGACTTCCACCGAGAGTGGAACGAGCGTTGCATGGTGGAGCGCAGACGAACTGAGTCGATGCACTTTTCTCATGAATTTCTGAAAGCGCAGTCAATGCGCATGGACGAGTTAGTCCGTCAGCAAGAAGAGCAAGAGCGGTTAGAAAGGAAAAAGGCAAAGAAAAAAGGGCAATCGCCAGCGAGCGAAGAGCCCTCAAAATAAGGCATATACAATCGCCTCACCCTTATAAGGATAGCGCTGTCACGCCATCCGAGCATTTTACGCCTCGGGTGTGACCTTTTTGTACACTCTCCTTTTTTCTTTATTTTCTTATCTTATTTTTAAGCGCATACACCAAACTTTTCGTAAATTTGTATATTGATTCTAAATAATGTGTGATTGTTAATGGTTTCTACTAAGAAATATCGCTTGGGTATCGCCCTTGGTGGCGGTGGCGCTAAGGGGTTTGCTCACCTTGGCGTGCTGAAAGCCCTTGAAGATTTTGGGCTCAAGCCCGACGTGTTTGCGGGCTGCAGCGCCGGCAGTATTGTGGGCGCCTTTTATGCCGCCGGTTTTTCGACCGACGATTTGCTCCGCATCTTCAGCGAAATCAAATTCTCCTCGCTCGGGAAAGTCGCCCTGCCCACTACGGGCCTCTTCAATCTGAAGAAATTCGAAACATTCCTCGAGCAGCAACTCCCCTATTCACGCATTGAAGACCTCCCCACTCCATGCATCATCACCGCTACCTCGCTCGACACCTACGATGCCGTAGCCTTCACCGAAGGTCCGCTTGCGAAAAGCATCACCGCCTCGTGCAGTCTGCCCGTGGTGTTCCAGCCCACCGAGATTGATGGCTGCAATTATGTGGACGGCGGCGTGCTCCACAACCTGCCCGCCTTCGCCCTTCGCGACTGCTGCGACTATGTGCTGGGCGTGGTGGTGAGTCCGCTCAACAAGTCGCCCTTCAAGAAATCGATTGCCGACATTGCCTATCGCTCCTATCGCCTCATGACCACGCGCAACACCCACGCCGATATGCTCACCTGCGATGCCGTGATCAGTGTCGACGCCATGAAGGGGAAAAGCACTTTCGGATTTGAATACCTCAAAGAAAACGCCAAGGCCGGCTATTTCGCCGCCATGAAAGTGCTCCACAATTCACCTTTGCTAAAACAACTTAGAGATGAGAAAAGAAAATAAAATGGTTATCTACCAATTGTTTCCACGACTGTTCACCAACACCAGCGCCACCTTCGTGCCCAATGGCACCATCGAGGAAAACGGCGTGGGTAAGATGAACGACATCGACGCCACCGTGCTTGCTTCGCTCAAGGACTTGGGCGTCACCCACCTGTGGTACACCGGCATCATCGAGCATGCCAACAAGACCGACTACTCGCGCTACGGCATCGCATCGTCGAACCCTCATGTGGTGAAGGGCAACGCCGGTTCGCCTTACGCCATCCGCGACTATTACGACGTGGATCCCGACATCGCCGTCGACGTGCCTAATCGCATCCAGGAATTCAAAGACCTAGTGAATCGCACCCACGAAGCGGGCATGAAGGTGATCATCGACTTTGTGCCCAATCATGTGGCACGCGAGTACGGCTCCGACGCAAAACCCGCCGGCGTGGAAGACCTCGGCGCCACCGACGACAAGGGCATGTTCTTCTCGCCCACCAACAATTTCTTCTACATCACAGGCAAGGATTTCCAGCCCAACGTGCATCTGGGCTTAGGCGAAGAGCGCTATGTGGAATATCCCGCGAAGGCCACGGGCAACGATTGCTACCACGAGCACCCCGACGTGTGCGACTGGTATGAAACCGTGAAACTCAACTATGGCGTCGACCCCTGGAATGGCTGCCACCACTTCTCGCCCATTCCACCCACATGGCACAAGATGTGCGACATCCTGCTCTACTGGGCAGCGATGGGTGTGGACGGCTTCCGCTGCGACATGGCCCACATGGTGCCCGTCGACTTCTGGCACTGGGCTATCGCCAAGGTGAAGGAACAATACCCCGAAGTGGTGTTCATCGCCGAACTCTACGACGTGAACATCTATCACAACTATATTCACTACGGAGGTTTCGACTACCTCTACGACAAGGTGAACCTCTACGACACACTCTGCGCCATCGTGAAAAACGATGCCCCCGCATCGGCCATCACCCAGTGCTGGCAGCGCGTGGAGGGTGTGCAGGACCACATGCTCAACTTCCTCGAAAACCACGACGAACTGCGCGTGGCGGCTCCGCAACTCTTCGGTTCGGCCGAGGCAGCCTTGCCCGCCGTCATCGTGTCGGCCACCATGTCGAAGTCGCCATTCATGGTCTACCAGGGCCAGGAACTCGGCGAACCCGCAGCCGGAGCCATCGGTTTTTCGGGCGACGACGGCCGCACCTCCATCTTCGACTATTGCACCATGCCCACGGTAGTGCGCTGGTACAACGGCGGCAAGTGCGGCATTCAGCGACTCAACAACAAGGAGCGCCGCATTCGTGCCTTCTACAAAAAAGTGCTGCGCATGTGCAACGACCTTGAGGCCATCCGCGAAGGCGCATTCTTCGACCTCATGTATGCCAACTATCACAGCATCAACCCCAACAAGCAATACGTCTACCTGCGCCACACGGCATCGCAAACCCTCGTGATAGCGGTGAACTTCTCCGATGCCGACGTGCACACCGCCATCGACATTCCCGAGCACGCCTTCTCCTTCCTGGGCATCACCCCGGGCCGCTACTTCATGAAGGAAATGCTCTCAGGCAAGCAGAAGACGGTGGAATTCTCGCCCGAAGCAAAATTTGAACTCCAAATTCCAGCCCATGGCGCACTCGTGTGGGAAATCAACTATTAGGCAGTATATTCACAAAAAGTTGGCCATTCTATTAGAATAGGTCAACTTTTAATCGTAACTTTGCATTAGTTTTTATTATCAACAATATTTATGAACAATTCGTACAAAATCTTTTCAGGTACAAAATCTCGTTATCTGGCAGAGGAGATGTGCAAGCATCTCGGTGTTGAACTGGGCAAAATGAACACTATCCGCTTCTCCGACGGTGAATTCGAAGTTTCTTTCGAAGAATCGGTTCGCGGCTGCGATGTGTTCCTCGTGCAGTCTACTTTCCCTAATAGCGATAACTTGATGGAACTCCTCCTCATGATCGACGCCGCTAAGCGCGCTTCTGCAAAGAGCGTGGTGGCCGTGGTTCCTTACTTCGGATGGGCTCGTCAAGACCGCAAAGATAAGCCACGTGTTTCAATCGCTGCTAAACTCGTTTCCGACTTGCTTTCAGCAGCAGGTATCGACCGCTTGATCACCATGGACCTCCATGCCGATCAAATTCAAGGTTTCTTCAACGTTCCCGTCGACCACCTCTATTCTTCTTCAGTGTTCGTGCCCTACATCTCTTCGCTGAAACTGAAGGATATGGTGATTGCTTCGCCCGACGTGGGTGGTGCTAAGCGTGCCAATAGTTACGCCAAGTACTTCGACTGCCCTCTCGTGCTCTGCCACAAGCAGCGCGCTAAGGCTAATGTGGTAGCCGACATGACCATCATCGGCGACGTGAAGGACAAAGACGTAGTGCTTGTCGACGACATGATCGACACCGCAGGCACTATCTGCAAGGCCGCCGACTTGATGAAGGAAAACGGTGCCCGCTCGGTTCGCTGCCTCACTTCACACGCGCTCATGAGCGGTCCAGCAGTAGATCGCATCAACGCCAGCGCTCTCGAAGAAGTGATCTTCACCAATTCTATTCCTTTCGATACTGCTAAGTGCGACAAGGTGTCAATTATCAGTATAGCAGAACTCTTTGCAAATACTATCAATTGCATCAACACCAACAAGCCTATCAGTGACTTCTATCTTTTCTAAGATAATTATTATCAATTAAATAACATTGCAAAGCCCCAACTCGCTCAACGGTCGGGGCTTTGTGTTTCATTAAGCACCATTTCATTCTTTTCAATAAAAATGGAAAAAACATTAGTAATTCTCAAGCCTTCATGCCTCCAGCGTGGTCTGGTGGGTGAAGTGACCAAGCGTTTCGAACAAAAAGGACTTCGCCTCGCCGGCATGAAGATGTGCCGTCTCACCGACGAGCAAATGAGCGAACATTATGCACAGCACGCCGGCAAGCCTTTCTTCCAGCAACTCAAAGACGCCATGATGGTAACGCCCGTGATCGTGTGCTGCTACGAAGGCGTGGGCGCAGTGGAGGTGGTTCGCCAAATGGCGGGCGCAACCAGTGGCCGAAAAGCCGCTCCAGGCACCATCCGCGGCGACCTGAGCATGTCGTTCCAGGAAAACATCGTCCACACCAGCGACTCACTCGAAAACGCCGAAATCGAACTCAAGCGCTTCTTCAGCGACGGTGAGATTTTCGACTACACACTCCCCCATTTCCAATTCCTCTACGCTGCCGACGAATTGTAATTCACGCCCATCACCTTCCC
>JAUNCU010000136.1 GCA_030526455.1 Bacteroidales bacterium
GTGCATCGGGTGCAGGCATTTGCCCGAACAAGTTCGAGCGAGCTAAAGGTTCGCTCCGGCGCCGCTTCATTCCGCTTCGCTCCATTTCGCAGCGCCTCCGCTGCATACCTGCCTACGCACATCCAATCCCCAAGGGGATTGCGCCGCCTCTCCGAGACTTATCTACCAAAAGTAACATCTATGTATCTTTACATCCCCTATGAAGAAAAGCCGCTGATCCATTTCTCCTCCCGCATCACTCAAATTTCATGGTGGATGTGGGCTTGATGGTCGACACGATGTGGCTGGGGCCTATGAGTGCCACGTAGGAGATGATGATGATGCCGGCGTTGAGCAGCAGTAGGGCAGTGGCATTGAATTCGATGGGCACATACGACATGTAGTAGGCCTCCGAGTCGAGTTTTATCACGTGGAAATATTTCTGAATCAAGGCCAGTCCCAGCCCTATGGCGTTGCCTATGATGATGGAGCGCACGATGAGTTTGCCGGTGAGGTAGATGAAGATTTTGCGTATCATTACGTTGCTGCAGCCTAGCGATTTCAGCACGCCTATCATTCTAATGCGCTCAAGAATAATCATTAAGAGTGCTGAGATTAAAGTAAAGGATGAAACCACCACCATGAGCGAAAGGATGATGATCACGTTCATGTCGAGCATGTTGAGCCAGGTGAAATATGAGCCGTTGCTTTGCGTGATGGTGCTCACGTTGTGGAGGGTGGGGTAGTTGTGTTCCATCATCGAGCGGGCTAGGGCGGCGTAGAGCCGTGGGGCGTCGGTTTCGAGGTGCTCGGTGTTGCGCAGGTTCACGCCCACGTAGTTGCCGGTGAATCCGTTCCAGCCGTTCACGCTCTGCAGCAGCCCGATGTTGCCTATGATGTAGGATTTGTCGAAGGCGTCGAAGTCGGTGTTGTAGATGCCCACCACCACCGAGCGGCGTGCCTTCACTTTGTTGTCGATAAAGTAGGAAAAGAGTTTGTCGCCCACCTTGAGTCGCAACTGGTTGCTCAGTTTTTTCGACACCACGATTTTGCGCGTGTCGGCGGTGTCGCTCAGGTTGGGCAGTCGGCCTTCGGTGAGGCTGCTGGCTATATAACTCCAGTCGTAGCCGTCGTCCACGCCGCGGTACACCACGCCCATGAAGTCGTCGTCGGTTTTCATAATGGCGGGCTTTTCGGCTATGAGGCTCATGCTCTGCACGTTGGCGAAGAATGCCGTGTCTTCTTTGATGCCCTTAAACACTTCGTGGCCGTTCACCGTGGAGATGTTGTCGTCGATGCCCAGGGCGGCGTTGCTCACCTTCAGGTGTGGGTTGATGGCATATAGCTTGTGGGTGATTTCGCTTTTGAAACCAAGCACTATCACCACCGAAAGAATCATGATGAGGATGGCGAGCACGATGCCCACGGTCGCCACGTTGAGGCTGGGTGATGCCGATTTTGCGCCATTACCCAACTTCAGTCTGCGTGCTATAAATAATTCTACTTTCATTTTCTATGACAAAATTAGCAAAAATTGCTGAAGGATTTCATTTATTCCACCAATAATGTTTAATTTTGCATGTTATTTTTCAATCTACAGCATGAGCGTTTTAAAGAATTTGTTTTTAATCACCGTTTCGCCTCAGTTGGGCTGGGGGGATATCAATAAATCGGGACACACCACTCTCAAAGTGCTTTCCAGCGGGTTCTATCCTGTGCTGGCTGTGCTGGTGGTGGCATCGTTTGTGCCCATGCTCTACGACCATGTGGAGTGGACCTTCTCGCGATGCCTCATTCATGCCGCTGCCGAATTCACCGGCTTTTTCTCGGCGTTCTACATCGCGGGATTCGCCATGGGCAGCATCTACAAGGAACTCACCAAGTCCAATTCTTCGAGCATCAGGCTCAATAATTATATTGCCTATAATTTAATGTATGTCATGGCTGTTGAGATTCTCAACAATTTTGTGGCATATTTGTTCCCGCCGTTGCTCTTTATGTTTATGTACACACCGGTAATAGCAGTTAAGGGTACTGAATATCTGGGTGTTAACGACCAGAAGAAGACGCTCAATGTGGGCGTAATCGCATCGCTTCTGCTCGTGGGCATTCCTTTCATTATCAGGGTGCTGCTTGAAATGATGATCAATACTGGTGCTTAATTCTTTTTTACTTATATGGCTAATAATCAATTAAATATCAAAAACCGCCGCGCCACGTTCGATTACGAGATTATCGAAACCTACAACGCGGGCATCGTGCTCACGGGCACCGAAATTAAATCAATCCGCCAAGGTAAGGCTGGCTTGACCGACACTTATTGCCTGATGGAGAATGGCGAACTCTGGGTGAAGAATATGTACATCGCTGAGTATTCGCAAGGTTCTTATAACAACCACGTTACGCACCGCGACCGCAAATTGCTGCTCAATAAAAAGGAGATTCAGAAAATTGCGAAGGCGGGCGAACAGCCAGGATATTCCATCGTGCCACTGAGGGTGTTTCTCAACGAGCGCGGCCTGGCAAAGATGGTGATCGCCGTGGCAAGAGGTAAAAAGCAATTCGACAAACGCCAGTCCATCAAAGAACGCGAAGACAAGCGAGCAATGGACCGCATGTTCAAGCGCTAAACCAAAGCACGGCGAAAAAACATTCATCCGCCGCAAAGAAAATACGCAAGGCGTGGAAGCACCAAGCATCCACGCCATTTTTTTTGCACAAGAAAAAACAGCACACGGAGGGTTACAAATCTCGAATATTACACGGCCACGAATTCCGGATTATTGTAGGGACGCGACACATCGCGTCCGCGCCAGGCGACGAACATTATCTAGAAAACAAAATTTATAACCACAAAACAATCCACAATAAAAAAACGCCACAAATAACGCCAACAAATCATATAAACGAATCACGTAAGCAAACCCGCAAATAACTCCCCTTTCCAAACTACTACTTTTGAACTATAATTGATATTATGTTAAATAAAGCAAAACCGTTTTTTGATGCCTACGCACCACCCACGCCCCCTCTCAGCCTGTCCGAAAACTCAAAAATGTGGCAGATCCATATCGAAAACGCAAGGCGACCACCATCCGCCGTCGGAGATGGCTTATGATGGTTAAATCAATGCAAGCGAGTGAATTGCGCAGCAATTCGGGAGCGCGGCTTGGACATAAAATAGCATTCGCCTGGCGCGGACGCGATGTATCGCGTCCCTACCACATGCTTCATTTCGCATGCTCCCGAGCCAGACGTCCACCCATGCGACCACCCACCGCCGTCGGAGATGGTTTATTATAGTTAACTCCTTGCAAGCGAGTGAATTGCGCAGCAATTCGGGAGCGCGGCTTGGAGAAAGCGAGCCTCAAAGAAAAGAGCCTCGTAGAGGGTCGGTTATGGTAGCAACCCGAGTTTTCGTCCAGTCTCCCTTGCTAAAGTTGCGTCGATCAATATTTATCCCTATTGGGAGTTGACTACCCCTATCGCCTGGCGCGGACGCGATGTATCGCGTCCCTACCACATGCTTCATTTCGCATGCCCCCAAGCCAGACGTCCACCCATGCGACCACCCACCGCCGTCGGAAATATCATCACATTCCTCTTTCCTCACCACTTTTCTCTCTCTCGCGTGGCAATTTTTCTTCTTAATTAGTTGTTTGTGCCAAAAAATGTTAGTAAATTTGCAATAACAAACTTATTATGACACGATTTTACTCATATTACTTTTATTTTTACTTTTATTCTCAAGAATAAAGGCGGTATGAGTGTTGCTCTATAAGATTGACAGTGAACAATATTTCCCGCCTTCCGACGGGATTTTTTTTTAATGTTTAGACTAATGGATCTAAAAGTTGCTATTCAAGGTGTTGCTGGCTGTTTTCATGACGATGCTGCCCGCGAATATTTCCAGGGAATGAATATCGAAACCGTTCCCTGCGAAACCTTTCACGATATGTTTGAAATGCTCAAGTACGACGCTTCCATGCTGGGCATCGTGGCCATCGAAAACACCATTGCCGGCAGCCTGCTTCAGAATCACGAATTGCTTCGCCAGAGCAATATGACCGTGGTGGGCGAACACAAGAAATATATCTCGCACTCCATCTGCGCACTCCCGGGGCAAACGCTCGACGATATCGTGGAGGTGAATTCCCACCCCATGGCGCTGCGCCAGTGTGAGCAGTATCTGCTTCAGCACCCTCGCATGAAGATGGTGGAAACCTACGACACCGCGGGTAGTGCGAAGATGATTGCAGAGGATAACCTCGTGGGCCACGCCGCCATTTGCGGACGCTACGCCGCTGAACTCTACGGACTTAACGTGCTGGAAGACGATATCCAGACCAACAAGCGCAATTTTACGCGTTTTCTTATCGTGACCGACCCTTGCAACGCCCACGATTTCAAGAAAGGCCGCCCCGTGAACAAGGCATCGATCGCCTTCACGCTCCCCCACTCCCAAGGCAGCCTCTCGGCCATCCTCGTGATTTTCTCTTTCTACGGCATGAACCTCACTAAAATTCAGTCGCTGCCCATCATAGGCCGCGAATGGGAATACCGCTTCTATGTGAACCTCTCTTTCGACGACTACACGCGTTATCGCCAGTCGGTGGATGCCGTTCGTCCTTTAATCAGTGATTTTAAAATTCTTGGTGAATATGCAGAATTTCAGCAAAATACAACCCGCTAACCGCGTTCAGGAGGTGAAGGAGTATTACTTCTCCACCAAACTCAAAGAAATTGCCAAACTCAATGCCGAAGGCGCCGATATCGTGTCGCTGGGCATTGGTGGCCCCGACCGTCCACCCCACCCCGATGTGGTGAAAACGCTCTGCGAAGAGGCATCGCAACCCGCATCCCATGGCTATCAGCCCTATGTAGGTCTGCCCGCTTTGCGCGAGGCGTATGCGTCGTGGTATGCTAAGCATTTCGGTGTGAGCCTCGATCCCGCTACCGAAATACAGCCGTTGATTGGTTCGAAGGAGGGTATCCTCCACACCACCCTGGCCTTTGTCAATCCTGGCGACGGTGTGCTGATTCCCAACCCGGGCTACCCCACCTACACCTCTGTAAGCCGCTTGGCTGAAGCCGAGATTTTTACCTACGACCTCACCGAGGAAGGCTCATGGGAACCCGATTTCGATGCCCTCGAACGCCTTCCGCTCGAGAAAATCAAACTCATGTGGGTGAATTACCCACACATGCCCACTGGCAAGACGGCCTCTATGCCGCTCTTCGAAAAACTCGTGGCTTTCGGCAAGAAGCACGGCATCGTGATTGTGAACGACAACCCCTACAGTTTCGTGCTCCACGAGCAGCAACTGAGCATCCTCGCCGTGGAGGGTGCCAAAGACGTTGCCATCGAAATGAATTCGCTCAGCAAGTCGCACAATATGCCTGGCTGGCGCATGGGCATGATTGCCAGCAACGCCCAGTTTATCAACTGGATTTTGAAGGTGAAGTCGAATATCGACTCTGGCCAGTTCAAGCCCATGATGATGGCGGCCATCAAGGCGCTCAATGCCGATGAGCACTGGTATGAGGAGGTGAACCGCGAGTATCGCGAGCGCCGCGTCATTGCCGAGCAGATCATGGACGCCCTCGGCTGCCACTTCGATGCCTCGCAGCGTGGCTTGTTCCTCTGGGGCCGCATTCCCGATGCGTGCAAAGACGCCGCCGAGTTGGCCGACAAGGTGCTCTACCAGGCACGCGTGTTTATCGTTCCGGGCTTCATTTTCGGCAGCAACGGCAATCGCTACGTGCGCCTGTCGCTGTGCGCTACGCAGGACAAACTCCAAGAAGCATTACGCAGAATTAAAGAATTAAATAACGCTTAATAATAGATACAACATTATGTCAGATAAAAAATTATTCCCCGATCTCGTGCCCATCACCTTCGAGGGCATCGACCCCAATAAGCCTCTCGTGATCGCTGGCCCATGTAGTGCCGAAAGCGAAGAGCAGGTTCTCGAAACCGCTAAAGGTCTCGCTAAGAGCGGCATCAAGATTTTCCGCGCTGGTATTTGGAAACCTCGCACCAAGCCCGGTGGCTTCGAGGGCATAGGCATGCGTGGCTTACTGTGGATGCACCAGGTGAAGAAGGAAACCGGCATGTACACCGCCACTGAGGTGGCCAACCGCGAACACGTGTCGGCTGCACTCGATGCAGGCATCGATATCCTCTGGATTGGTGCGCGCACCAGTGCCAACCCCTTCGCCATGCAGGAAATCGCCGATGCGCTTAAAGGCCACGACGAGGCTACCGTGCTGGTGAAAAACCCCGTGAACCCTGATATTGAATTGTGGATTGGTGCGCTGCTGCGCCTCTACAACGCCGGCATTCGCCGCTTGGGCGCCATTCACCGTGGCTTCAGCACCTATGGCAAACACCTTTTCCGCAACGAGCCACAGTGGCACATCCCCATCGAGTTGCACCGCCGCATTCCTAACCTCCCCATCATTTGCGACCCATCGCACATGGGTGGTAAGCGCGAACTTATCGGCCCCGTTTCGCAGCAGGCGCTCGACATGGGCTTCGATGGTTTGATCATTGAATCGCACTGCGATCCTGACTGTGCCTTGAGCGATGCTAAACAGCAAGTTACACCCGAATCGCTCAACCTTATCATCAACACCCTCGTGCTTCGCGACACCAAGCAGTCGACCGAAAATCTCACCCTCCTGCGTCAGCACATCGACGAGTGCGACAATGAGTTGATGGAGGTGCTGAGCAAGCGCATGGCGGTGTGCCGCGAAATCGGCCAGTACAAGAAGGAGCACAACATGCAGGTGGTGCAAAACAATCGCTACAGCGACATTATGAGCAAGCGCATCGCCCAAGCCGAAGAAATGGGTCTCGGCGGCGAATTTATGCAAATCGTGATGCAGGCCATCCACGAAGAGTCGGTGCGCCAGCAAATTGATGTAGTAAACAAGCAAATTCTCTGATTATGAAAATCTTGATATTAGGTGCCGGGAAAATGGGCTCGTTCTTCTGCGACGTGCTGAGCATGAATCATGAAGTGGCCATTTTCGATACCGACAAGGAGCGCCTCCGCTTCACTTTCAACGCATTGCGCTTCACCACTATGGACGAAATCCAGGAGTTCGCTCCCGAAATGATGATCAATGCCGTGACGGTGAAATACACCATCGAGGCTTTCAATCAGGTGCTCCCCTATTTGCCCGCCAATTGCATCATCTCCGACATTGCTTCGGTGAAGACGGGCCTGCCTGAATTCTACGCTTCATGTGGTCATCCTTTCGTGAGCACCCACCCCATGTTTGGCCCCACCTTTGCCTCGCTCAGCAATCTCAGCAACGAGAATGCCATCATCATCACCGAGAGCGACCATCTGGGAAAGGTCTTCTTCCGCGACCTCTACAACCAACTCCATCTTCACGTGTGTGAATACAGTTTCGACGAGCACGACGAAACCATCTCCTATTCGCTCTCGATTCCGTTCTCCAGCACACTGGTGTTTGCCAGCGTGATGAAGCACCAGGATGCGCCGGGTACCACCTTCAAGCGCCACATGGCCATTGCCCACGGACTGATGTCGGAAGACGATTACCTCCTCCAGGAAATCCTCTTCAACCCCCGCACACCACACCAACTCGACCAAATCAAGGCCCAACTCACCCGTCTTCAGACCATCATCGAAAACAAAGACAGCGAAGCCATGGCCGCCTACCTCAATGAGGTAAGAGAAAATTTGAAATAAAAACACATCCGACCGCCCCTCCAGCCAAGGAAAGGAAGGATGCAGTAGTAGGGACGCGATACATCGCGTCCGCGCCAGGCGAAGGTATTGATTGCCAATCGGCTAAATGCGGACACAAAGTATCGCGTCCTTACCATTTTTTTCCATTATTTCGCGTATTTATGCGTTTTGACAGGATCAGTGGAAAAAAGTATGGGGGATTAGTGGGAGAGGCGGCACAATCCCGTTGGGATTGCGCCGCCTCTCCGTTTCGCTTCTCAACACAACAGTTTTTGCAA
>JAUNCU010000137.1 GCA_030526455.1 Bacteroidales bacterium
TTTTTTTGAAAACTTTTTTCTTCAGCGGTCCGTTTTGGACTTGCATCAGAAGGCCATTCCCCTTTTGCGAGTGCAAAGGTACTGCCATTTTCTGAACTGACCAAATATTTTGGAAGATTTTTTCAAAGAAATTTTAGGGATTTTTGGGATTGCGCTGATAATGAGAAGGATGCGATTTTTGCTATTTTGAGGCTTTTTTGAGGCGGGGCGGGATTTTGCGGCCCGACGCAGGAATTTCGCTTTTTTTGGCGGCTCGCTTGGGTTGGGATTTTTTTTGATCTAGCGGGGAATGAAGCCTAGAGGATTTTGGGTGGCCAAGGGCTTTTGGTGGCGGCATGGCGCTATTGCGCGGGGAGGAGGGATGGAGGCTTTTTGCACAGGGAAGCGCTATAGCGAGGGCTCCTAGTGGGAGGAAATGGGTGGGGCTTTTGGTGGCGGCATGGCGCTATTGCGCAGGGAGGAGGGAAGGGGAGGCTTTTGCCTTTTGCGGCAGCGAAGCGCTATGGCGAGGGCTCCTGGCGGGAGGAAATGCGGGGGCTAGGGGCTTTTGGTGGTGGGATGGGGCTATTTCGCTTTTGGGAGGAGAATTGCTTAGCAGAGTGGCTTGCCAATATATGATGTGTGGAACCCCTAAAAAGAGGCTCCACACATTAATTATATATAAAAAGGAAATTCTATATAAAGCAGGGTTGCTTTCTAGGGGGATTAGAAGAGGGACATTTGGCGGCTGTCGGTTACCATCTTTTTTACCACTGGCTCTGGGTCGGGCTCGGGTTCGGGGGCGGGCTTGTTGGATGGCGGCGATGGCACGAGCCAGTCGATGTCGTCGAGGAAGTCGTCGATCTCGGGGCCGGATGTCTTTGCTTCGGGCACCTCTGCCTTCTTTGCTTCAAAAGCGGTTTCCTTTGCCTCGGGCGCTTCCGCCTTCTCCTCTTCAGGGGCGGCCGCCTGCTTTGCTTGGGGAGCAGAATCCTTCACTTCGGGCGCTGCTGCCTTTGTTTCCTCGGCCTTTTCTGCCTTGGGCTCTTTTTGTGGCTTTTCGAAGAACTCTTCGAATGGCTCCTCTGCCAGCAGTTCCATCGCGGGCTCTGCGATTATCTCTCTTTGCCCATGTTCTTTCTTTTGCTTCTTATGCTTTTTGTGCTTTTTCTCCTCTTTTTGCTCTACGGGCTGGAGGGGCGCGGGTGCTTCAGCGGCTTCTTTTTGAGCCTGCGCCTGCTGCTGGAGGGTGTCGACCGTTTGCTGGAACAAGGCATTGGCATCGCGAAGCGAGGCGATTTCCTGCTGTGCGGCTTCGAGGCGGGCGGTGAGCGAGGCCACCTCTTCCCCACCCTTCTGGGCTGCGATCGACATTTCCTCGCATTTTGCGGCGAGGGCATCGCGGTCGCGGGCAATCGCATCGCGCTCTTTTTCGATGGCATCGCGGTCGAGAGCAATGGCGGCGCGTTCTTTTTCCAGATTCTCCTGCTGCTGGTTGAGACGGGCGATGGTGTCGGCGGCGGCGCCGAGTTCTTCGGTGGACTCAGCCAGGGCGATTTCCTTTTCCTTCACCTTCTCCTTGAGTTGGTCGATTTGGTTGGCGAGATTCACGTCGCGGCGGTTCTGACGCTCGGCCGTGTCGGCGATGCGGCGGTTAAGGTCGGCCACCTGTTTGCCCAACTTCGTGCATTCATTCTGCGCCACGAGCAATTGTTCCTTCGACGTCTCAGCCTCCTGGGCAGCCACATCGGCAGCGGTTTTGGCAGCCTTCGCGGCCTGCTCGTGAGCCTCAGCCTGCTGCTGTGCCTTCGCCAAATCCTGCTTCAGCGCCTCAATTTCCTTATTTTTCTTTTCCTTGAAATCCTCAACCTCCTTGATCATGTCCTCCATCTGGGCCATCATCTCGTCATCCTTATCGGCCTCGGAAGCCGACTCCTTCAGCGCGGCGATTTCGGCATCCTTCTTCGCGAGGGCTGCTTCGTGGTCGCGGACCAGGTCGGCGGCCTTCGCCTTATGCTCCTGCTGCTCGGCCTGGAGTTGCTTCAACTGAGCCTGGAGTTCGTCCACCTCCTTGGTTTTGCGGGCGGCCTCAGAGCGAATTTCATTGAGCAAGGCATTGGTGATTTCCATCTTCTCCTTGTATTCGCTCGTGATGCTATCCACCTGAGCCTGAACGGCCTCGTCGGCAGAACCCGCAGCAGCGGCGCCAGCCTTCACTTGCGCCACCTTGAGTTTGTTTTCGAGCGCCTTCTTCTCCACCTCCATCTGCTCCTTCTCCGACTCGAGATCGGAAACGCGAGTAGAGAGCGTGTTGTAGCGCGTCTGGAGTGCACGGCGCTGGTTTTCGCTCTCCTTGAGGCGTTCGCGCAGCGGCGAATCGTCGGTTTTCGCCGTAGCGATTGACGCCATGTGGGAATTGATCACCGACGTAATCTCATGGATAAGCGCCTGGGGCAATTCGCCAGCGGGCTGCGCCTGAGATGGCGCTGCTGCGGCAGAAGCAGCGGGTGACGAAGCAGCCTGCGCCTCCATCTTCGCCTTCTTGGCGGCCTCGTGTTGCGAGCGCGGCACAATGCCCTCCTCCACCTCGGAGGCGGGTGCGGGGGCAGGCGCATGTTTGCGGAGCGGCGTGATGCCCTCCTGCGCGGGCGCCGACTCATGAGCGGCCGGCTTTATATCGTTCTTGAACGGGTTGACATAAGGTGAGCGAGCAGCGTTGCCATCGATTCCATCGAGTTCGTCGTCGTGCTCCTCGCCATTATCCGAGAAGCCGAATGCTCGCTTAAGTCCACTAAAAAATCCCATATCAGTAAATTATCGCATTAAAAAATTATTCAACATTATGTTGTGGCTTCAGCACCACACCCTGGCCCTTCATGCCATTGATGGCCACCTGGAGCGGCTCGTCGAAACGCACGATGCGCACAAACTCGCTCTCATAGACAGCCGGCAACTGCGCCAGATAATCGGCATCGAGCACACCCGAGTCGGTCTTCATTCCCACCGTGAAATATCCCACGCCGAACGACGTAAGATTCTGGAAGAAATGGGTGCCCTGGCTAGGCTCGATGGCATTGTGGGGCGCAGCCACCTCCACAATCAGGCGCGCCGACGAAATGTGAGGCCACTTCACCGGAATGCCCAGCGCAGAGTCGGACGACCCCCACCGGCCCACGCCAATAAGGATGTATCCCTCGCCAGAATTTGTAAAGTTACAATTTATTTTTGCAATTTCCTCGGCAATGAGCACATTATTTGCCATAGAAAATTTTTCGGGCTTCACCATCACCACGTGTTGCACCCCATCCATCATGCCATGACCGAGGGCATTATTGCTGCTGATGAGAATCTGTTCGGACTCGGCATGGAGCACCTCCTCGTCGAGCATCTCGCGGCGATCCACCATGGGGCGAATCTGGAGCCAGTAGAGCGCGCCCTTTACGCCCTGGCTCATCTCCTTAGGCGAAGCCAGCACGCCGGCAAACTCTATTTCCACCGGCCGCCCCATTTCCTGCTGGCCCGTAGAAAGCATGAAATCAATGGCTTGCGCCATGGGGAACGCCCCGTGCTGGAGCACATTGGCAAACGTGACCACCTTGCGACCCATGCCCTCATCGGAGTCGATGATGCGCTCGTTCTGGAAATCGTAGGTAGAAACGAGATATTTCAGATAGCCCTGCTTGCCGGCATCGTCAACGCGCAGGCGCGCAATGTCGAAGCCCTCGTCGATAGAAAACTCGCGGTCGGGCGTGCCCGTAGACAGGCCGTAGAAAAAGCGCTGCGTGTCGCGCAGAGCGAGGTCGAGCGTCGACGTCTGGAGCACGTGCGAAGGGTGACGCGGCGAAAAGCGCAGCGCCATGCCGCCATCCACAATGTATTTGCCCAGCCCCACAGCCACCTCGGCGATACCGTCGGCAGGCTGCTCGTCGCCCACGGGGTAATAGTTGAGCGAGCGACCCACACCCGAGAACGAAGGGTAGAAATGGTCGCCATGCTGCTGTCCCACCGCCTCCTGGATGATCACCGCCATCTTCTCCTGGTCGATCACATTGCGCGTGGCCACCATGTAGGCCTTACTGTCGGCAAAAAACACCGAGGCATACACGCCCTTCACCGCATCGCAAAGGTAGCGGATGGTGAGTTCGCGGTCCTCAAAATGGGGAATCATATAGGTGGAATACACACCCGCAAACGGCTGGTAATGACTATCTTCAAGCAAACTCGAACTACGCACCGCCAGCGGTCCCTCGAGCACATCGTAGAACGAGCGCAAGTCGGCCTCCACCGACTCAGGAATCTTGGCGGCGAGGAAAGCCTTGAGGATGTCGGCGTCGGGGATATTCGACAGCGCCAGCGGGTAGAGGCCGTTGAGTTCCATAAACTCATCGAACACATCGGTGCAGAGCACCACCGTGTGGGGGATGCGAATCACTGCACCCTCAAAATTGTCGCACACCGGATTGTTCTTAATCATCGAGTCGATGAACGCCAGACCACGGCCCTTGCCGCCGAGCGACCCCTTGCCGATGCGGGCAAAATTACTGTAGCGGTCGAAGCGATCCTTGTGAAACTCAGCCACCACGCCGCGGTTCTTCATCTTGCGATACTTCACAATGAGGTCGAAGAAGAGTTGGCGCACCGCGGGCGCCTCGCTGATGTCGCGGAAGCGGTGCATCTTCACCACCTGCGCAATGGGGAACAGCGCGCGCGAATAGAGCCAGCGCGAGATGTGATTGTGCTGCGCATGATAGAGCAGCGACTCGGCCGGGATGTTGAAAATATTGTCTTGGAGTTCCTTCAGATTGTGGATGCGCATGATTTCCTCGCCCGACTCGGGATTCACGATCACGAAATCGCCGAAACCGAAATTCTTCATCACCGCGTTGCCAAGGTCGACGGGCAACTTCTTGCTGTTCTTGTCGAGGAACGTGCCGTCGAACTCAGCCATGCGCGATGCATTTTCGCTGTCGCTCGACTCGATGATGATGGGCAGATTGGCGTCCTGGCTACGCAGGTATTTCGCCAGTTTCAGGCCCGCCTGCTTATCCTTCACGCCACCGCGGGCAAACGACACATCGCTGATCACGCCCAGAATGTGGTCGCGGTACTTATCGTAGAGCGCCACCGCCTCATCGTAGTTGCGCGCCAGCATCACCTTGGGTCGGCCACGCATGCGCATCATGGTTTCGTGGGCGTTGAGCGCCTCGGTAGAGAACTGGCGGCTCTGGCGCAGAATAAAATTATAGAGCGTGGGGAGAATCGACGAATAGAAGCGCACCGAGTCCTCCACCAGGAGAATCATCTGGATGCCCACCTGCTGCACATCGTTTTCGGCATTCATCTTATCCTCAATGAGTTTGATGATAGCCACGAGCAAATCCACATTGCCCAGCCAACTAAACACATAGTCGACCGCCGAGAAATCCTCGTTCTGGAGGCGACGCGACACCTCGCGAGAGAACGGCGTGAGCACCACGAAAGGCACCTGCGGGCGCAAGCGCTTGAAATCCTTCGCCTTCACAAAAGTCTCGCTCACGTCGACGCCAGGCATGGCGATGATGAGGTCGAACTCCTTCTCCCTTATCGCCTCAAACGCCTCATCGAAATTAGGCACCCGCGTAACGCGCGGCGGCGAAGAGAGGTTGAGCGACATGTATTCGAAGAAAATCTGTTCCTCCACGCGGCCGTCCTCCTCCATCATGAAGGCGTCGTAGGTGGATGCGATGAGCAGCACATTGGTAATGCGCTGACGCATCAGGTCGTGGAATGCGGTATCTTTGAGAAAAAGTTGACTTAAAAGCGCTTCGTTCATTCTTGGTTACAATTATTCATACAAAAATACTGAAAATGCTTGTTTTTCACAAAAAGTATTACCACATTCACCAAAATAATGTATTTTTGTGGTTAAATACAACCCATGTCTTCTCTACAACTAACGAGAAGTAATGCACATAGAACAGATGAAACGCATTTACGAATACGAAGAACTGCAACCAATTTTTGACCAATTGCTCCAAGACAAAGAGTCAAGCGAAATTGAGTTCAAAACAGCAGCAGGTGGCTTCCCGAAATCATTTTGGGAAACTTACTCATCGTTTGCCAACACAAATGGAGGCGCAATTATATTTGGCATAAAAGAAAAGGATGGCACATTCTATCTTGATGGGCTCACGAAAGAGCATGCACAAAAACTCCAACACGACTTTTTCAACGGCATGCATAGTAATCATAATGTAAACATCGCCCTCCTTACAGAAAAGGACGTGCAAGATGTAGAATATGATGGTGCCCATTTTTTGTTCTTCTATGTACCACGGGTTGATTGCAGTTTGCGACCAGTATACGTAGGACTTGACCCCTATACAGGAAGTTATCGGCGCGATATGGATGGCGACTATCACTGTTCTCGCGCAGAAGTAAACTCCATGTTTGCCGACGCAAACCTATCCACTCCTGCCGACGGCAGGATATTGAAAAACTTCTCCAAGGAAGACCTAGACGCTAATTCAGTTCGACAATATCGCCGCAAATTTGAGCAATACAACCCTGACCACGTGTGGAACGCATTGCCCGACGACGAGTTTTTGAAAAAGATCAATGTTTTTCGCACCGATCGCAAGACAGGAGAGCATGGTATCACCTATGCTGGCCTGCTCATGTTTGGCACTTACAGTGCTATTATGGATGAAAACCCCAACTTCTTCCCAGACTTCCAAGAAATAGAAAACGGTAATGAACGATGGTCCAACCGAATATGCCCAGACGGAAACTGGGAATCGAATCTATTCCAATTCTACAGTCGGGTTTTACCCACGCTTCAAAACTACCTTCCCAAGCCATTCCAACTGGAAGGGAATTCTCGCAAAAACGAAACAAGCGGTCATGTTGCCATTCGCGAAGCCTTTGTTAACGCCCTTGTTCATGCCGATTACACAGTAAACGCCTCATTAAGCATTCACAAATGCGCTAATCAAATCACGTTTGCAAACCCAGGAACACTACTTATTTCGATTAAGCAATATTACCAAGGTGGCGAAAGTGTGTGTCGAAACAAATATCTCCAAAACATGTTTATGTTTCTGAGCGCAGCAGAGAAAGCAGGCAGTGGAACCGACAAAATCATACAAGGGTGGAGAAATTTGAAATGGAAACGTCCTTACATCCAAGAACGCACTCGCCCAAACAAAGTGGTTCTCACCCTACCCATGGAATCGTTGCTTGATGAGTCTATCATTTCACGCATAACAGAACTGCTGGGCAAGGAAATCATCAACAATTTATCACAGGTTCAACTACAAATATTAGCGCTTGCTGCTACAGAAGAAGAGATCACAAATGAACGATTACAATATGCTCTTCAACTTCACAGAACCGACATCTCTATACTGTTAAGCAAAATGTGCAAAGAGAACCTTATCATTCCCAGTGGGTATGGGCGTGGAACAAGATACCGCATCGTTGACAACTCTACAGCACCGAAGAACTCAAACTCTCTCAATGCAAGCGAGACACTTAATGGGGATACTTCCGGCGCTAATGGGACACTTGCTCGCCTCTATTCAAAAGAAAAATTACAAGCATTGGTCGAAGAAACATGCATCGACTGGATGACTGCAGAAGATATAGCCAAAGCAATAGGACGAACTATTAAACATGTGAAGAGTAACATCCTTCCACAAATGGAAAGCATATTAGAGAAAAAATTCAATACTCCACACCACCCTCGCCAAATGTATAGGACCAAGAAATGCTAACATATAAAAAAGCGGCGAGGCAGGAACATTCATTACAGCCTCGCCGCTTTTTTATATTGGCCGATTGGTGCAATCTATTTTTGAGGTGG
>JAUNCU010000138.1 GCA_030526455.1 Bacteroidales bacterium
GCTGAATTGGAAACGGAGTGGAAAAAGTATCCTGTGCTGCATTTCGACATGAGCAGCATGCGCAACTGCTCCTCAATGGAGGGATATCGCGAAGCACTTTCCGATGAACTGAGTAAATACGAAAAGCAATACGGCATAGTAACCGAAGCAAAGGAGCCTGGCACACGTTTCCGCCAACTTCTGCGCCACATCCACGACACTTTGCACATGCAATCTGTTGTCATCATCGATGAATACGACACTCCACTGATGCGCAATCTCTACAATAAGGAATTGCTGGAAGAACTGCGCTCCTTGCTGCGCGGCTTCTACCAGACTGTGAAACTTGACGGTGCCTATCTGCGCTTTGTTTTCATTACTGGTGTGACGAAATTCTCGCAAGTCAGCATTTTTTCTGAACTGAACAATCTGATGCAGATTTCGATGGAGGATGAATACTCTGGCATCTGTGGTATCACCCAAAAGGAACTCGATACCGTGCTTCGTCCATGCGTGGAAGAATATGCTGAAGCGCTGAAGATTACCACCGAGGAGGCCTACGCCTTGCTCAAGAAGAACTATGATGGCTATCATTTTTCACCCAACAGTGAGGACGTTTACGCGCCTTTCAGTTTGCTGCGCGCCCTTAACGGCAAGAATACCAATCATTACTGGTTTGAGTCGGGCACAATGACTGCGCTGATTGAACATCTGAAGCACTACCCTATCATCAACGCGCTGCAGTTTGATGGCGTGGAACTTGGTGGCGAGGACTTCAACATGGGCTGCGAGGACGCTACCACGCCCATCCCGCTGCTCTACCAGAGCGGTTACCTTACCATCGACACTTACGACCCACTGCTCCGCTCCTACACGCTCCACTACCCCAACCTTGAGGTGCGCGAGGGCATGATTCGTGGACTGATGCCGCTGGTGCTAAATCGCACCAACATCGAGAGCAACAATATGCTTCGCCAGATAGCGAGAGGCATCTACGAAGGCGACCTCTCCAAATCGCTCGTAGCCCTGCGCGCCTACATCGCCAAGATTCCTTACGACATCATCACCCGCAAGGATTGGGACGAGAGCGAGAGCCGCGAAGGATTCTACAAGATGCTGTTCTACATGGTATTCTCACTGCTCAACAGTATCGTAGATACCGAGGTAAAAAGCATCCTAGGCCGTGCCGATGTGGTGATCCAAACCAAAACCCACGTCTTCGTGCTGGAGTTGAAGGTGGACGACAGCGTGGAAAACGCCCTAGCCCAAATCGACGACAAAGGCTACGCCATCCCCTACTCTGCCGATGGCCGCGAGGTGATAAAATGCGGCGTAAGCATCTCCTCCGATGCCCGCAACATCATCCACTGGCGAATCACCAACGCCACTAGCGCAATCCTCAACGAAGAAAAATTCTAACATAACCAAATACCGAACAATGAACATTAAAACAAGTTTTCTGGCCTTTTTGGCTTGGACTTCGGTTGCCATTGCGCAGCCTCATCAAGAAACAAACATTAGCAAGTGGCAGTTTTCGCGCACTGGTGCCGAATGGCAGCAGGTGAACGTGCCTCACGACTGGGCCATCAGCGGACCCTTCGACAAGAAGTGGGACCTTCAGGTGGTGGCCATCAAGGAGAATGGCGAAGACAAGCCCACCGAGCACTCTGGCCGTTCGGGCTCGCTGCCCTGGATAGGCAAAGGATATTACAAGACCACTTTCAGCGTGGCTGAAGGGACGAAACATGTGGAACTGGTGTTTGACGGCGCCATGGCCAATCCTGTGGTGAAAATCAACGGCAAGGTGGCTGGCGGCTGGGCCTACGGCTACAATGCTTTCCGCGTTGATGCCTCGCCATATGTGCACGCCGGCGAAAATTCGCTCGAAGTGGCACTTGAAAACTATGAGGAAAGCAACCGCTGGTATCCTGGCGCGGGCATCTACCGCCCCGTGACGCTCGTTACCACCAAGAGCGAGAGCCATCTCGACCTGTGGGGCCTGCAGATGCAGACGCTCAGCATCGAGGGCGGCAAGGCGCTCATCGACATTCGCCACAGAGGCAAGGCGCTGCCTAATGGTGCCGCGCTGAAAGTGACCATCGCCGACAAGGCGGGCCGCGTGGTGGCCAGTGGTGTGACTCCAGCCGACGGCATGGGCGATTTCCACACCCAGTTCACCGTCAACGACCCTCAACTCTGGAGCCCCGAAACGCCATACCTCTACGACGTGGCGCTCTCGCTTGAAGCCGACGGCCAAGTGCTCGACGAGCAACACAAGCGACTAGGCATACGCACCGTGCGCTTCAGCGCTGAAGGCGGATTCCAACTCAATGGCGTGAGCCGCAAAATCAAGGGCGTGTGTCTGCACCACGACCTCGGCCCGCTGGGCGCCGCCGTCAACAAGGCCGCCATCATTCGCCAAATCCGCATTATGAAAGACATGGGCGCCGACGCCATACGCACCAGCCACAACATGCCATCGACCATGCAAATGGAGGTGTGCGACAGTATGGGCATGATGGTGATGGCCGAGAGTTTCGACGGCTGGAAGGAGCCCAAGGTGAAGAACGGCTACGGCCGCTTCTGGGACGAATGGTGGCAAAAAGACATCACCAACCTCATCCTCAACCACCGCAACCATCCCAGCATCGTGATGTGGAGCGTGGGCAACGAAATTCCCGAGCAGTGGAAGCCTGAAGGCGCTGAGCGCTACAAGCAACTCATCGCCCTGTGCCACCAACTCGACCCCAGCCGACAGGTGACTTGCGGCATGGACCAGCCCGACGGCACCATTTGGGGCGGCTTTGCCCAAGTGGCCGACGTGCCTGGCTACAACTATCGCGTGCACAAGTATGAAGAAATGATCAAGCGTCTGCCTCAGGGCTATCTGCTGGGCTCGGAAACGGCATCCACAGTGAGCAGCCGTGGCGAATACTTCTTCCCCGACACCGTGGCCACCGGAAAGATGCACCCCAATGGCCAGTGCAGCAGTTACGACACCGAATACTGCTGGTGGAGCAATCTGCCCGACGACGACTGGCGCATGCAAGACGACTTCAGTTGGGTGACCGGCGAATTTGTGTGGACCGGTTTCGACTACCTGGGCGAACCCACACCTTACGACAGTTACTGGCCCAGCCGCAGCAGTTACTTCGGCATCGTCGACCTTGCCGGCCTGCCAAAGGACCGCTTCTACCTCTACCGCAGCCACTGGAACAAGAACGAGCACACCATCCACCTGCTCCCCCACTGGACCTGGCCATCGCGCGAGGGTGAAGTTACGCCCGTGTATTGCTACACCGACTATCCCAGCGCCGAACTCTTCGTCAACGGCAAGAGCCAGGGACGCATCACCAAAAACAAGGATAGCCGCCTCGACCGCTACCGCCTTCGCTGGCAAAACGTGAAATACGAGAAAGGCGAAATCAAGGTGGTGGTATACGACGAGCAAGGACGCGTGGCTGGCGAAAAGACGGTGAAAACCGCCGGCAAACCCGCTAAACTCCACCTGTGCGCCGACCGCGCCACCATCGCAGCCGACGGCGTGGACCTCGCTTTCGTGACCGTGAGCCTCACCGACAAGCACGGCAACCTCTGCCCCGATGCCGACAACCAACTCGAATTTAAAGTGAGCGGCGCCGCACGCTTCAACTCGGCCTGCAACGGCGATGCCACCTCGCTCGAGGTGTTCACCGAGCCCACCATGCGCCTCTTCCACGGCCAACTCGTGGTGGTGGTGCAAGCCGCCGACAAAGCCGGCACTGCCACACTCACCGTGCGCGACAAGACGACGGGCATCAAAGCCACTCTGCCCATCGTGGTAAAATAAAGCGCGGTACCCATCAAAACGCCTACCAGCCATAGCGAAAAATGCTCGCTATGGCTGGATTTTTTTACGCCACAGGACAGATAAAACCCATTGCCTATTTTTTCATAAAAAAAGAATATTATTTACAAAACGAAACTAAAAAACTCTATTCACTACCCACACTATTAAAATTCTTCCTCAATTTGTTGGATATGTTTCAACAAACTGTTTTTTTACCCAAATTTACCACCTCTATTCAAAAATACCTTTATATATTTGCACCCAAATTAAAATATCATTTCAAGTTATTCCTGCATAAAAAAACAAAAAGGGACTAGAAAACACCACATTTCGACTGTAAAAAAATGCATATTGGTCAGCACATAGAGGGAATTTTGAAACAGCAGGGCCGTACGGCTCGCTGGCTTTCTTTATCTATACCTACGGAGCGCTCAAACGTGTACAATATCTTTCACCGCGAATCTATCGACACGAAGTTGCTGATGCGCATCAGTGTGGTGATGGAACATGACTTCTTCGCCGACCTCTGCGAAGAATACAAAGTGGAACTGGAAAACGAAAAAGCCGCAAAAGAAGAATAGAACGCTGAAAAAAGAAAGCGGCTTTTATGCAGCCCTATTATTCCCTTCCTAAACAATCACAATATACACTATCCACGTTACGAACGCCACTCTCGTTACTAACGATAATCACACAATAGCAATACCGCCCTCCATCGGCCCTCAAAAGCCCTGGAGCGCATAAAAAAAAATAGTTGTGAAAGGGGTAACCCTTATTTCACAACTATTTCTATTTTTGGGGCTATGGATGGCAGTGCGTGCGCTTACTGCTGCTGGCGCATGAGGCGCAACCAGTTGCGGTAGCCGAGCACGGCCATGATGGTGTAGAAGCCGTAGCGAACGGCTGAGAACGGTATGCCTTTGTGCATGTAGAGCACGGCACACACGGCGTCGACCACGAGCCAGAGCAGCCATTGCTCGGCCCATTTTTGCGCCAGCGCCCAGTAGGCAACGATGCTCAGGGCTGTGGTGAAGGCGTCGAGCACGGGCACGGTGCTATCGGTGCAGGTGCTCAAAAACCAGTAGAGACCCGCCCATAT
Source organism: Bacteroidales bacterium (assembly GCA_030526455.1). Taxonomy (GTDB): domain Bacteria; phylum Bacteroidota; class Bacteroidia; order Bacteroidales; family Muribaculaceae; genus Sodaliphilus. The sequence continues at coordinate 4,908 of JAUNCU010000138.1, forward strand.
GGCGATAAACGCCACCACCGCCACCGCGATCAGGCGCACGGGGAAGTGCGTGATAGGCTTATCGCTGCTTTTTCCGCCGGCACGCCATTTGCAAAAACCATAGATTGCCACCGCCACGTAGAAGAATTCCATGCCAAAGTCGGCGTAGAGGCCGGCTTTGTAGTAGGTGACGCTGTGCACCAGGGGCATGATGATGCCCACAGGCCAGAGCCAGATGCTCGCCTTAAACTCCAGGAAGAGGTAGAGCAAGCCCAGCACGAAACTGATGGCGTCGAAGAGGTGTTTTGGCTCGCTGAGCCAGGTGGCGATGAAATTCCAGTCGATGGTGGCAATCATGATTCTTTATGCTTTAGAATGAGAGTGTGAGGTGAGCCAGCACGTTGGTGCCTGCCATAGGATAGAAGCGAGGATCGCTCACGAGTGTGTAACTGCCGTCCTTGGCGTAGATGGCACAGGTTTGGCTGTAACCGTTGTTCTCGTATTTTTTGTTGAAGATGTTATACACGGTGCATCCCACTGTGATTGCCTTCACGTGAGGCAGGCGGAAGGTGTAGGCCGCATTGAGGTGGCTCACGAAGTAAGGATCGAGGCTGTCTTCCTTGTTCTCGAAGTTGTCGAGATACTGGCGGCTCACGTATTGCGAGGTGAACTGCGCCTTGAAGCCCTTGTAGTTGAAAGCGATCACGCTGTTGGCGATCACCGATGGCGAGAAGGCGATGGTGGTGTTGCCCTTTTCCACTGCGGTCTGGCTCCAGAGTTCGTTCCAGTCTTCGTCGTAGTTGCTCACGTAGCCCACATAGTTCTTGATGCGGTTACGGCTGAAGGTGGCGTTCACGTCCCAGCGCAGGCATTCAGCAATCTTCACGCCGGCCTGGAGTTCCACACCCATGCGATAACTCTTGTCCACGTTTTCGGCCATGAGTTCGCCGATTTCGTTGAGTTTGCCGTTGAGCACGAGTTGGTCCTTATAGTTCATGTAGTAGAGGTTCACGCCAGCGGTGAAGCGCTCGTTGCGGAAGGTGTAGCCCAGTTCCCAGTCGGTGAGGCGTTCAGCCTTGGGGCGCACGGTGAGTGGGCCATCGTTGTAGTTGTTGCGAGTGGGTTCCTTCTGTGCCACCGAGAATGAGGCATAGAGAGTGTTGTGCTTGTTGATTTCGTAGTTCCAGCCAAATTTTGGGTTAAAGAAATCAAACTTCTCGTCCACGTTGAGCACCTGCATGTGTTCGGGCGACGCAGTCCAGTCCCACTTGTCGTTTTCGCCCTTGATGGTGTAGTCGATGTGGCGATATTGCAAGTCTACGTAGATGGAGAGCGCGTTGAAGAATTTGTAGTTGGTCTTCCAGTAGATGTTGAAGTCCTTCTTTTTACCCTTGTTGCGGTAGTATTCGTGACCTGGGTCGAGTGGATTGAGGTAGTTTTCCACCCACATCACGTTGCCGTAGTGGTCGTTGCCGTAAGTGTTGAACGCGCCGCCGAGGATGCTGTGGAGGGCGTCCTTGCTGTAAGAGAGCGAGAACACGGCGCCACCGAAGCCGCTATCCAAATTCTTTCGGCGCACCAGGCTCGACTTCTTCACCTTCTGCTCGCCGATGTAGAATGGCTCGAGTTTGTATTCCTGCAGGGTGCGGGCGTTTTTGTATTCCTGGTAGTAGCCGAAGCCGTCGGTGTAGTGAAGGCCCAGGTTCCAGTGCCAGTTAGGACCGAAGCCTTGGTCCCATATGAGTTGATAGTGGGTTTGGCGATACACGTCGAGTTGGTCGTCGTAGAAGCCCACCACCTTGCCGTCGCGCTTGATTTCGCCGTTGGGGTTATAGGTGCGGTTGCTCTCGAGCATGCTGCGGCTGATGCCGTCCCATGCGTGATAGGTGCTTTCCTTGCCACCGAAGGTGATGAAGCGCACCGAAGTTTGGCCACCGAAGTAGCCTGCCTGGGCATAATAAGAGTGGAGTTTGCTGCTCGCACGGTCGCGGTAGCCATCGCTGGCAATGTGGGAGAGGCGGGCGTCGAAGTTCCAGTGGCCGCCTATGAGGCCCGAACCCACGCGGAAGGTTTCCTTGTTGGTGTGGAATGAGCCGTAACTGCCGCTCACTTCTGCATAAGGATTCATCGAAAAGCGCTGTGTGCGAATGTTCACGCTCGCACCAAATGAGCCGGCACCGTTGGTCGAAGTGCCCGCGCCGCGCTGAATCTGGATATCTTCCACCGACGAGGCAAAGTCGGGCGTGTTCACCCAGAAGATGCTATGGCTTTCGGCATCGTTCATGGGAATGTCGTTGGCGGTGACGTTGATGCGGGTAGCATCTGTGCCGCGCACACGCATTGAAGAATAACCGATGTCGGCACCGGCATCACTGGTAGTCACCACCGATGGCGTGCTCGAAACCAGGAAAGGAATGTCCTTACCCTGGTTGAGGTCGGCAATTTGTTGCTTACTGATGTTGGTGAACGCCACAGGAGTAGATTTTGTGGCACGAGTTGCTGTCACCTCCACGTTCTGGAGGCGCACAACCTTGGCAGTGTCGCTTTCTTGCGCAGGTGCAGCAAGAGCGACAAAACTGGCGCTCGCGAGAGCGGCAGTCGTCAAGAATGTTTTTTTCATACTGTGTGAATAATAAGTTTTTTGTTCTCTACGCCGGAATTACCCGGATCAGATTCAGTGGGTATGATCTCAGCCCCAAGTGAGGGCACCCCAAACTCATCGAATCGCCTGCAAAGTTAGGCATAATTACCGAAATACGCAAATTTATGCACCCAAGCCCCCTAGCCAGACAGCCTCCACCCAGCCTGTCCGAAAACCCCAAAATAGGGCAAGTCCATAGCAAAAACACTAAGCGGCCGCCCAACGAACACT
>JAUNCU010000139.1:0-3669 GCA_030526455.1 Bacteroidales bacterium
CACTTTCTCTGCGCGAAGTGCGCACTTATGCCTTTGCGGCGCTGTTTATCGCCGGCAACATCGTGGTTCCACAACTCTGCCATGCGCTTATTCCCAAAGGCGGCCTCATCTTTTTGCCCATCTACTTCTTCACGCTGATTGGCGCTTACAAGTATGGAGCAAAGGTGGGCGTGCTCACTGCGCTGCTCTCCCCCATTATCAACAGCATTTTCTTCGAAATGCCCGCTCCTGCCGTGCTGCCAATCCTCATGATGAAGGGCGTGCTGCTTGCAGGAGCCGCATCGCTGGTGGCTAATCGCGCTAAGAAGGTGTCGATACTGGCACTGCTTGCCGTGGTGCTTATGTATCAAGTGGTGGGTTGCTCCGTTGAGTGGGCTGTGACCGGCAGTTTCATGGCGGGCGTGCAAGATTTCCGCCTCGGCATTCCAGGCATGCTTATCCAAGTATTTGGCGGCTGGGCATTTATCAAGTATTTACTCAAGAAATAAGCCACGGCAATGCGAAAACTCGGTATGGGGATGATGCGACTCCCCCTCCTCGACCCTAACGACCAAAAGTCGATCAACTACCCTCTCGCCACCCAGATGGTGGACGAATACATGAAGCGCGGCTTCACCTACTTCGACACCGCATTCATGTATCACGCAGGCGAGAGCGAGGTGTTTGTGCGCGAGGCAATTGTGAAACGATATCCACGCCACAGTTACACCGTGACCGACAAACTCCCCGCGGCACAAATCACCACCTACGACGACATGCAGCGCGTGTTTAACATCCAACTCGAGCGCACTGGTCTGGAATACTTCGACTACTACTGGTTTCACGCCATCAATCGCGCTTATGTGGAATTGCTCGACCGCATCGACGGGTGGAAATTCCTCAAGCAACTCAAGGCAGAGGGCAAAGCGAAGCACATCGGCTTCTCTTTCCACGACGACAGCCAACTGCTAGAGCGTGTGCTGGCCGACCATCCCGAGTTTGAATACGTGCAACTGCAACTCAACTATATCGACTGGAACAGCCCGGTGGAGAGCCGAAAGTGCTACGAGATATGCAAGAAATACGGCAAACCCGTCATTGTGATGGAACCCGTGAAAGGCGGCAGTCTGGCTAATGTGCCAGCCGAAGTGGAGCAGATGATGAAGGAAGTGAATCCTGCTATGAGCCCTGCATCGTGGGCCATTCGCTACTGCGCCTCGCTCCCTGGTGTACTCACCGTGCTCAGCGGCATGAGCAACATGGAGCAACTGACCGACAACATGGGCTATATGGAAGATTTCCAGCCGCTCAACGAGGAAGAAAACGCACTCATCACCCGCGTGGTGGATGCCATCAACAAAAACATCGATATCGCCTGCACGGCCTGCCACTATTGCACCCACGACTGCCCCCAGCACATTGCCATTCCACAATACTTCAAACTGATGAATGTGGTGAAGCAACTGGGCGAAAGCCAAGTGCCCAATAGCCGCATGTACTACAATCTGCTGGCGCGCGACTTCGGCAAGGCGAGTGACTGCATTCAGTGCGGCCAGTGCGAATCCATGTGTCCGCAGCATTTGCCTATTATCGACAATTTAGTGCGCGTGGCCGAAAGATTTGAAAACCGATAATGGAGAGCCTTATTGCCATATTAAGGGAGCAACGATGCTCGCTGGTGGTGAGCAACCATGGCACCGTCACCACCTACAACAAGCCCGGAGTGCGCGATCTTGAACACCTGCTCGACCACAAACCCGAAGTGCTACGCGGCGCCACCATCGCCGACAAGGTGATAGGCAAAGCCGCCGCTGCCATGGTGATAGTGGGCGGCGTGAAAGAAGTGTATGCCGAGGTGATGAGCAAGCACGCCATCCCCTTCCTCGACGAAGCGGGTATACCCTACCGCTACGGCACACTCGTGGATGCCATCGTAGAAGAAGGCGGCCGCTGCCAACTCGAAAAAATCAGCGCCCCAGCCACCACCCCCGAAGAAACAGTGGCCCTACTGCGCACCCACTTCGCCGAAATGCAAGCAAAGAGAAATTGCCCAGAAAGGATAAATAGAGACTAGCACCCTCTCCTCTAAGCCAAATCAATGCATGATAATAACAAGATTAAAACTGCTACAATGAATAAATTCACAATACAACAACTTCAGCAGATGCGAGAATCCGAAGACCGCGTTGAGTTTAAAGCGGGAGAAGGAGGCAATGTTTCATACGATGGACGAGGCAAGACAAATCCAAAAGAACGTCGCCGAAGCATTCTTGGCTATGTCATCGCTCTCTGCAACGAAGGAGGCGGCCGTCTTGTTATTGGCATGCACGACAAGTATCCACATCGGGTTACAGGCACTCGTCAGGCACAGAATGCTATCGGACAATTGGAGTCGGACATCTATCGCGATACAACTATTCGTCCAGAGATCTATGAACTCTACGATGAAGAAAACCGTCGTGTATTGGTCATTGAAGTTCCATCACGCCCTATTGGTAAGGTTTTCAAATACGAAGACGTTCCTTTGATGCGTGTGGGTGAAGAACTAAAACCTATGTCCGACGCCATCTATCTCAAAATCCTTCAAGAGTCAGAGCCTGATTTCTCAGAAAAGATTTGCGAAGGCCTGACCCTTGAAGACCTTGACGAAGAAGCTATACGTGTGATGAAACATGGTTATGCACAACGATGGAACAAACCTGAATTCGAGAGCACACCCACATTGCAGGTACTACATGATTTCGGTCTCATTAATAAAGAAGGGCTACTTACCAATGCAGCCCTAATTCTTCTTGGCAAATCAGAAGCAATACATAAGTATCTATATTGCAATCGCGTGACCGTAGAGTTCCGTCTCCATCACTCCATGATAGAATACACAGCACGTCAGGAATTCCAGCAACCACTATTATTGATGGTTGACTCGGTTTGGAACTACATCAATCAGCCAGCCAGCAACCCTTTGCAACATTATAATGACGGGTTCCGCATAGGCGACATACCTACGTTTAACCGCGATGTTGTAAGAGAAGCCATTCTCAATGCCTGCTGCCACCGTGTGATGTATATTCAGAGCGACGTGGTCATAAAGCAATATCCCGACCAACTCATTATCACCAATGCCGGAGGTTTCCCAGTGGGTGTTGATGTTGACAATATTCTTACGGTAAACAGCACGCCCCGTTGTAAACTCATCTCTGAGGTATTACAAAAGGCAGGCTTTATTGAGAGAAGCGGACAGGGGGTTGATAAGATGTTCTACCATTGCTTAATGGACGGGAAACGCCTGCCTGATTACTCACAAACTGACGATTGGCAGGTATGCTTGCGGCTACCGGGCGAAATCAAGTATCCTGCTTTCATGCTATATATTCGTGAATTACAGAATGCTAGACCTAATAACAACAAACTAAATGTTTTCGATCTCCTTGCCATCTTCCGTGCTTCACAAGGAGAAAGTCAACGACATACAGACAAAGTAACATTGCGCAAACTAATCGACGAAAAATTACTTGTTTGCGCAAAAGATGGCTATCAGTTAACAAAGAGATACTATGAAATAGCCGAAAAAGTGGGAACAAATAACAAGCAAAATGAAAGAGCCCTTGAAAGCAACTTAAAAAAGCTACAATTAACTGATAGACAACAAATTATTTTTGAAATAATAAAAAATAGCACCGCGAATGATAC
>JAUNCU010000139.1:3679-6824 GCA_030526455.1 Bacteroidales bacterium
AACATTATCCGATTCGCTTGGCGTAAGCGTAATAACAATTAAACGCGACCTTTACGTTCTTCGCGACAAGAATCTTATTCACTTCGTAGGAAGCAATAAAACCGGTCATTGGGAAGTGCTCAAATAATTTTGAAATAAGCAATTCATTTTATTGTATATACGAAAAGTGGGGCACTGTTTGACACCAACATATTTAAGACATCTAATTTGCCATTATTAAAAATTGATAAGAACATGAAGGAATTTGGGCCACTATATGTCCTCCTTTTTTAATAGAAAATGAGATTCCCTGGAGTGCTCACCTGTGTGTGTGAGTGCTCCAGGGAATCTTTTATGGGATGAGCCTTATTTACTCCTTTGCGGCCTCGGTGAAGGCTTCCATGATGGCTGTGGGGCGGTGGTTGTCGAAGGCGCCTAGTGGATATTGCCCTTCGAGTTCGGGAGCCCAGTAGAACACGCCGTGGCAGTGGCCATCGGTGTGGTTGCGGGCGGCGTTGATGATTTCTTTCAGAATCATCTTGCCTTCCACGGGCTTCTTGGCCTCAACACCAGTTTCCACCACCATCGTTTCTACGCCATATTTCTTGCTGATGCGGCGCAGATTGTCGGCAAAATGCTCCACAGTGCCTTGCCAAGTGGTTTCGAGTTTGGTATCGATGTCCCAATATGGATACACGCTCACGCCTATCATGTCGAATCGGGCCTTGTAACGGCGCAGTCCGTCGAAGATGAAGTCGTAGCGCTTGGCGTCGCTGGCACAATCCAGGTGCACAATCACGATAGCATCGGGATACACCTTCTTCACGGCCGCATAGCCGGCATCAGTGAGACCCGCATACTGGCGCATATTGTCGTGAGCGCGCCCCATGGGCCAAAGGAAGCCATTGGTGGTTTCGTTGCCCACCTGCACCCATTTCACTTCTATACCATTGTCTTTGAGCAACTTCAGCGTTTCTGTCGTGTGCTTGGCGAGGGCACGTTTCATTTGTTTATACGACAGTTTCTGCCAAGCCGCAGGTATGTTTTGCTTGCCGGGGTCGGCCCACCAGTCACTGTAATGGAAATCGATCATGATGGCCATTCCCAACGCCTGCGCACGCTTCGCCATCACCAGCACATCTTCCTTGCTCGAGAATCCATCCTTAGGATTCACCCACACACGCAGGCGAATCGCATTCAGACCCAGTTCCTTCATGAGTTGCGTATTCTCGCGAGGCTCGCCCGCTGCATTGTAGAGTTGAATGCCATGCGCCTCGAGTTCGGTAGTGCCACTAATATCGGCTCCCAACCAGAAAACATCGTTGCCAAAACAAGACAAATTCACAGCACACAAAAGCGCTACCAACACAATTTTAATTTTATTCAACATATAAAAATCTTATTTCTTATTTCTAATTTCTAACTTCTCCCTCAATATGGCTTAAACGGCAATTCGCCTGTGTGCCATTGCTTGCGTGGAGGCTCGGCGTGCTCATTGTCGGTTCTCGACACCGAGAGGCCTAGCAAGCGGAAGGGGTGGTCCTTGTAGTCCACTTTTTTGAGCAGTTGCTTAGCCAGCGGCAAAATATCTTCCTTGTCGCGGAGCACCTTGCTTTGGGTTATGCTTCGCGTCACTTGGGTGAAATCGGCAAATTTCACCTTCAGCGTGAGCGTTCGGCCCTCAAAACCACATTTTGCAATGCGCTGCACAAGTTCTATAACCGCTTGATAAAGAACGATAATGGCGGCCGATGGCTTGTTGATGTCGGTTTCAAACGTTTCCTCACACCCCACCGATTTTCGTGTCCAGTCGGTGACCACAGGGCGCTCGTCGATGCCTCGAGCAAAATCGTAGAACACCTGCCCCATCTTGCCAAATTCCAGTTTGAGGATTTCAAGCGGCACTTCACGCAACTGTCCGCAGGTGTGAATCATCAAATCGTGCATGCGCTGCTTCGTCTTCGGCCCCACTCCCCACAGGTTTTCAACGGGCAGATTTTTCAAAAACGCCTCGATGCGCAGCGGGTGCACCACCGTGAGGCCATTGGGCTTGCGGAAATCGCTGGCTATCTTTGCGAGCAACTTGTTGCACGACACACCCGCCGAAGCCGTGAGATGCAGTTCGTCCCATATCGCCCGACGAATTTCCTCGGCAATATCCATAGCCAGCGCCATGCCTTTCTTATTTTCGGTGACGTCGAGAAACGCCTCATCCACCGATATGGGCTCCACCACGTCGGTGTAGCGGTGAAAAATTTCGTGCACCTGCTGCGAGATTTCCTTGTAGCGCGCAAAGTGCGGCTCCACGATCACCAAATGCGGACACAATCGCTTGGCTTGCGCCATCGACTGGGCAGAATGCACGCCATAGCGACGCGCCTCGTAACTGGCCGTCGACACCACACTGCGCGGTGCATCGTGCCCGATAGCCACCGGCAGCCCTTTCAGGGAAGGGTTGTCGAGCAGTTCTACCGATGCAAAGAATGCATCCATGTCCACGTGTATGATTTTTCGCTCTGCCATGCGCCCACAAAAATACAAAAAAAATTGCCACAACCGAAATCGATTGCGGCAATCCTTAATGGAATATCTTCTGGCAAGCAGATTATGCTTCCTTCTTAACGATGCGACGTTCTTTGATGCGAGCCTTCTTACCAGTGAGTTTACGCAGGTAGTAAAGTTTAGCGCGACGTACGCGACCGTGCTTGTTGATCACGATGCTGTCGATGAATGGAGACTCGATTGGGAAGATACGTTCTACACCAATGTTGTCAGAAATCTTACGAACGGTGAAACGCTTCTTATCGCCTTCGCCGTTGATTTTGATAACAACACCACGATACTGCTGGATACGTTCCTTGTTACCTTCTTTAATGCGGTAAGCCACTGTGATAGTGTCGCCAGGGAAGAATTCAGGAAGTTCCTTCTTTGTAGCAAATGCTTGCTCTACAACTTTAATTAAATCCATTGTAATTATTTGTTTTATAGTACTATATCGTTCTCGCAACATACAAGGGCCACACTAATTTCCCAACAGAGGTTACGAAAATCCTCGCAAAATTACTACAATTTTTCGTAACTGCCAAATATTTCGCCCATTAACTGTCCTTTCTTTGAAAAAACACAAGCCCGTGCATGAGATGAGAAAAAGAAAAATGCACTTTTT
>JAUNCU010000139.1:6834-7730 GCA_030526455.1 Bacteroidales bacterium
CAAGGTGGAATTAATTTTGCATCGTGAACGAATCACAAATCAACAGTGCAAATCACATAATAACAACCGATACGCGTTATGAAAAAGAACAAAGTTTTTTACCGTGAGTTTCATTTGGCAGGACGCCAATATCACGATGTGGACGAAGTGTGGGACCAACTGAAGGTGGGTCTTGAAGTGAAGTTGATGCGAGAACCCGACAACCGCTACGACCCCGATGCTGTGGCAGTGATCCTCCCTTGCGGCGACGTAAGCGACGAAGAATACTACACGCTCGGCTACGTGCCCCGCTCCGATAACGACGACATCGCGCGCTTCCTGGAAATGGGATGGGAAGAGATGTTTGAATGCCGAATCTCAAGAATCTCACCCGAAGAGCACTATGAAAACCAAATTCACTTAACGCTCAGGATTAAACGGAATAAAATGAGGTGATCAACCCTTCACACACACTAGCCACTGAAAACACACATATACTCGAGAGGGGCAAGCCTGCTAGGCTGGCCCCTATTTTATTTGTAAAGGCAACAGCAAGAACAATTGAAAAACACAGGGGGAAATTCATGGGAGAGGCGGCGGGGGTGTGTCAAAACGCATAAATACGCGAAATAATGGGGAATTCATGGTCGGTACGCAACACGTCGCGTCCGCATTATGCATTGGTAATCAAAATAATAGCCTTCGCCTGGCGCGGACGCGATGTATCGCGTCCCTACCATGAATTTCCCGTTTTTGGGCGTATTTTTGAATTTTGACACATCCCCGATAACACCGCCAATGCACATATTTACAAGTATATATGCGACAAAAACGATGCATCCCATAGTGTGGTCGCATCCCGCTGGGATGCAAATTTGTACACGACCAGTTGCAGGCATTTCGCCGCGATTCCACTC
>JAUNCU010000140.1 GCA_030526455.1 Bacteroidales bacterium
ATATAAATTACCAAAATTATTTGGATTACAACATAGAAGAACCGTCCCTTTGTTAGAAAATCTATAATGTATTAAATATTATCATGAAATAATTGTTTATCAAAAGCAAAATATAAATATATAGTTGTATACTATAACTAGGATTATAACAAAGGGACGGTTCTTTTGTTATAAAGATTCCTGTGGAGATGGTGGGTTTATACAAAAAATAGATAGAAGGGTGTTCCCTTTTATCTATTTTTGGTGCTTTTTTATATGTTATTTCCCTTTTTGGTGGAGTTATTTCCCTTTTTGGGTGTTATTTTAGGCTGGTGAAGGTTTTGTGGCGGCGGAGGTAGTAGTCGATGATGATGTTGCGGCGGCCTTCTGGGGTGGCTTTGAGCCAGTTTTTGGTGGCTGGCTGGGCGTACTGCTTGCGCATGGTGCGGAAGTGGTTGTGGGCGCGGATGATGGCTTTGGCGTCGCCGAAGCGCAGTCCTGCGAGGCTTTGGAAGAAGGCGAGGGTGTCGTAGAGGCGGCGAATGAAGAGGGTCTTCCTGGCGTCGGCCGCGGGCAGATTTTTGTGGAGCAACAGCAGATTGTTGCGGAAGTTGAGATAGGTTTTGCGTGGATTGCCCTGTGGCAGACTGCCGCCGCCCAGGTGATACACCTTGCTCTGGGGCACGTAGCAGTTGCGGTAGCCGGCGTTGAGCATGCGCCAGCAGAGGTCGATTTCTTCCATGTGGGCAAAGAAGTCCATGTCGAGTCCGCCCACCTGCATATACACTTCGCTGCGCACCATGAAGCATGCGCCTGTGGCCCAGAAGATGTCGGCTGGTGCGTTGTCGTACTGGCCGTGGTCTTCTTCCACGGTGCCGAAGATGCGTCCGCGGCAGTAGGGGAAGCCGTGCTTGTCGATAAATCCGCCCGCTGCGCCTGCGTATTCAAACACCTCGCGACCGTCGGCCGCGCCGAAGTCTTTGAGCAACTTAGGCTGCACGGCGCCCACATCGGAGTGAGCCTCCATATATTCGTAGAGCGGCTCGAGCCATGCGGCTGGGGTGCGCACGTCGCTGTTGAGCAGCACGGTGTATTTGTATTGTGTGAGATTTACGCTTTTGTTGTAGCCTTCGGCGAATCCCCAGTTTTGGTCAAAGAGCAGGGTCTGCACGGTGGGGAATTCCTCTTTGAGCACCTTTCGGCTTTCGTCGGTGCTGCCGTTGTCGGCCACGATTACGTCGGCGATGGTGCTGTTGGTGCCAGCGAGCACGCTGGGCAGATAGCGGCGCAGCAGTGCTGCTCCATTCCAGTTGAGGATAATTACGGCTACGGGTTTCATGTGAGATGGGGGGTGAGGGTTATTGTTGCTGTGGTTGATCTTCGGGGAGGGTGACGGGGCGTTTCCAGCGCTTGTGGGTCCAGAGCCAGCCTGCTGGGTCGTCTTTGATTTGCTGCTCGAGCACCTGTGCATACCATGCTGTGGCGGCGTCTTTTGGCTGCTCGGCAGCGTTGTCGCAGAAGTGGTCGAAGGTGCACTCGTAGTAGCCACGCTTGATTTTTCGCACGTGGAAGTAGCCCACCTTCATGCCGAGTTTGCGCGCGATGGCCTCGGTGCCGTTGATGATGGCGGTGGGATGGTTGAGGAAGCGGCATATGTAGCCGTTGTGGCCCGGGAGGGGATGCTGGTCGCTGAGGAAGCCGAGCACCATGGGTCTTTTGTCCAGCTTAGCCTTGAGCATGGTGCGCAGAATCTCGGCGCTGCTCACACACTGGGTGAAGCGGCTGCGCAGGCGCAGGAAGAAACGGTCGAACCACTGGTTTTCGAGCGGGTGGTAGGCCTGCCCGAAGAGCGGATTTTTCACGCTGGCGGCTTCTTCGTTGAAGCAGAGCGATGCGCTGGTCATCCATTCCCAGTTGAAGTAGTGCGATGCGTAGAGCATCACGTTTTGCCCGCCGCACACCGAGTCGTTCAGGTAGTCGGGGTTGGTGAACACCATGCGTCGCTTCATCTCTTCTTCGCTGATGTGGAGCATCTTGATGGTTTCGAAGAAGTAGTCGGTGAAGTTGAGGTAGAATTGCTTCTCGATGCGCTTGATTTCCTCTTCGCTCTTTTCGGGGAAGCATTCCACCAGATTCTGGTGCACCACCTTTCGGCGGTAGCCCACCACGTGATAGATGAGGAAATAGAGCACGTCGGAGTTCAGCCAAATCCACCACCAGGGCATGAATGCCAGCAAGTGGAGCATCCATCCCAGCGGGGCGAGCAGTATGTTTTGAATGCGATTTTTCATTAGGGAGAGGAGTGTGGGGGGATTATTCGTTGATGATCACTTCGGCATCCACCGAGAGGTCGTCGCACAGGCGAAGGAGGCGCACGTCGGCCACGCGGTTCACCAGCGCCTCGCAGGGAGGGATGTTCACGCGTATGTAGTTGTCGGTGAAGCCGTGCATGGGGCCCTCGCCGTGGGGCTGCTCGAAGAGCACGGGGCGAATGGTGCCAATGTAGCGCTCTATGTAGCGGCGCTCCTGCTTTTCGCTCAGTTGCATCATGCGGGCCACGCGTTCCTTTTTCTCCTTTTCGGGCACGATGTAGGGAATGCGCAGTGCCATGGTGCCGGGGCGCTCGCTGTAGGGGAACACATGGAGGTGCTGCACCTGCATGCGCTCGATAAACGAGAGCGACTCTTCGAAGTATTCGGGTGTTTCGCCGCGGCTGCCCACCATCACGTCCACGCCCACGTAGCAGTCGGGGATGAGGGCGCGTATGCGCTCTATTTTGTGGGCGAAGAGGGCGGTGTCGTAGTGGCGGTGCATCAACTTGAGCACAGCGTCGCTGCCACACTGCAGCGGAATGTGGAAGTGGGGCATAAAGGCGCGTGAGTGGGCGCAGAACTCGATGATTTCGTCGGTGAGCAAATCGGGCTCGATGCTCGAGATGCGGAAGCGCTCAATTTCCTCGATGGCGTCGAAGGCGCGCAGCAGGTCGATGAAGCGTTCGCCCGTGTTTTTGCCGAAGTCGCCGATGTTCACGCCGGTGATCACGATTTCCTTGCCGCCCTCGGCTGCCACTTCGCGTGCTTGCGCCACGAGGCTCTCGATGGTGCCGCTACGGCTGCGTCCGCGCGCCATGGGTATGGTGCAATAGGTGCAGAAGTAGTCGCATCCGTCCTGCACCTTGAGCCAGTAGCGGGTGCGGTCGCCGCGTTCGCATGAGGGGCTGAAGGTGTGTATGTCCTTATGTGCGGTCACTGCCACCTCTTGCTGGTGGTTTTCGAGCCAGCGGTCCACATAGTCGGCAATGTTGAGTTTCTGCTCGCTGCCTAGCACGATGTCCACACCCTCGATGGCTGCGATTTCCTGGCTTTTCAGTTGGGCATAGCATCCCGTCACCACCATCAGCGCATCGGGGTAGCGCTTGATGAGGCTGCGTATGTGCTGGCGGCACTTCTTGTCGGCGAGTTCGGTCACACTGCAGGTGTTCACCACACACACCGTGGGCACGTCGCCTTCCTGAGCGGGCGTGATGCCACGCTTGGCGAGCAGCGCGCTGATAGTTGCCGTTTCCGAGAAGTTGAGTTTGCATCCCAAGGTCTCAATTTTTGCCGTTCGTTTCTGTTGTTCAGCCATAAATCGTAGTCATTATTATGTTTGTTCTGCAAAGTTACTGCTTTTCCCCCAATCGGCGAAATTACCGTAAAAATTAAAAATAGTGTAAAAAATACGCAGAATATTTTGCAGAGAGGAAAATTTGTGCTAATTTTGCACCGTGAAACCATAAAACCGTTAAGATTATGATAGGAGCAATTATTGGAGATATCGTGGGAAGCATCTACGAATTTGATAACATCAAGACAAAGGAATTTCAATTTTTCCAGCCCGAAATGAGTTTTACCGACGACAGCATCCTCACCTTCGCCACCGCGCAGTGGCTGCTCGAGGGCGGCGACGTGGCAGAGTGCTACCTGCGCTACGCCCAGGCCTACCCACACCCCATGGGCAGTTACGGCTCGGGCTTCGTGCAGTGGGTGTATCGCTCTGGCAAAGGCGTGGCCGAGCCCTACAACAGTTGCGGCAACGGCAGCGCCATGCGTGTGGGCCCTGTGGGATGGGCTTTCGCTACCAAGGAGGAAACGCTGGCGGCAGCGAAAACCTCGGCTGAGTGTACCCACAATCACCATGAGGGCATCAAGGGTGCTCAGGCCACGGCGCTCTGCATATTCATGGCTCGCCATGGCGCCACGAAGGAGGAAATCGCTCAGGCTATGACTGAAGAATTTGGCTACGACCTTACGATGAGCGTAGAGGAACTGCAGCGCCGCTACTCGTGGCGAGGCATCGACGGCAAGGGCAATGGCGGCATTTGCCAGGACAGCGTGCCCCAGGCCATCATTTGTGCGCTCAAGGCCACCAGTTTTGAAGACGCCGTGCGCAATGCCATCAGCATAGGCGGCGACAGCGACACCATAGGCTGCATCACCGGCGCCATCGCCGAGGCCATCTACGGCGTCCCCGCCGAACTCCGCACCCAAGCCGAACAATACCTCGACGCCCCCCTACGCACCCTCCTCCACCGCTTCGAAGAAAAGTGGGGCGCAAGGTGAAATACGAGCAGAATTTACTATGAAAACATAGGCAGAAATAGACGTTGTTTGCCTCTAAAACTCACGTGATTTTTGGTGATTTGTTAATATTCACGTTTACAGCGTTTTAAGTAATAAACCTACAAAATTACCAAAATGTTTTTCTTGAAAACCTACAAAAATACGGAAATGTTTTTGGCGAAAACCTACGAAAATACGGAAATGTTGGCCATTTGTGGGATGGGGTGGGGGAATGGCTGATAACGCTGGATGCTATCATGACCGACCCTCTCCGAGGCTCATTCCTTTGTGGCTCCTCTATCTCCAAGCCGCGCTCGCGAATTGCTGCGCAATTCACTCGCTTGCATGGAGTTAACCATAATAAGCCGTCTCCGACGGCGGTGGGTGAACGCCTCGCTTTTTCGCTATAGCCCTGCCGAGTTTTTGAAGATGCTGAGAGATGTGTCAAAATGTAGAATAAGGTAGGGACGCGATACTTCGCGTCCGCGCCAGGCGACGGCTATCATTTTGATTACCAACGCCTAATGCGAACGCGATGTATCGCGTCCCTACCATTTCCTGCGTTTTCATCCCCCGCTTCGCTGCTCTTTGCGGTAGGCGGATGGATGGATCAAATATTTGATGCTGTGGATTTTGCTGTTTGGCGGAGGGCGAAGTATCCGAAGATGCATGAGAGGGTGGCGCCTGCCACGAATGCGATGGCGGTGCTGTGTACGGGGTTGCCCAGCGCTACCATGGGGGCGGCGACGGCGCCCGACACGAAGCCCATGGCTCCGAAGAGTGCCGATGCGGTGCCTGCCTGCTTGCGTTCGCTCTCGAGCGCCATGGTGGTGGAGGCGGTGAGGGTGAAGCCCATGAACACGAGCAGTGTGCAGAGCACGATTTCGTAAGGCCAGAATCCCAAGTCGAGGAAGAGCACCACGGCTTCGATCACGCTGAGCACAATCATGCCCACGCAACTGGCTTTCACACCGCTAGTGGCTTTCTTGAATTTAGCCGCGCTGCCAGCGCCTATGGCGATGAATATGCCATTCACCGAGAGTGCCATGCTGGCCTGCATCTGGTCGGTGTAGCCATAGTGGCTGAGGATGCTCCACACCGAGGCGATGTTGCCGAAGAGGATAATCTCGGCGGTGCACTGGTGGAGCACGTAGAGGATGTATTGCTTATTGCGCACCACAGTGCCGTAGAGGCGGAAAGTGGCCACCAGCGGACGCCCAGTTCGGCGACCGTCGGGCAGCGATTCACGCAGGTAGTAAGTGCCCACAGCCATGAGCAAACCCACGGCGGCGAGCATGTAGAACACGCCTTCCCATCCAGCCACACCGGCCATTGCGCCACTTGCCATGGGCGCCACGATGGGTGCGATGCCGTTGATGGAGCCTGTGATGGCAATCACGGTCATGAGTTCGTGTCCCTTGAAATTGTCGGCCGCGATAGATCGAGATATCACGATGCCGCCCGCTCCGCCGAAGCCCTGAAGGAAGCGCAGGGCGATAAACATCTCCATGCTGGTGGAGAACGCCACTGCCAGCGAGGCGAGGAAGAAAAGCGCCACCGCCATGATGAGGGGGCGGCGACGGCCATATTTGTCGCTCAGCGGGCCGAGCACCAGTTGGCCGGCCGCCAAACCAATCATGCTGGCGGTGAGGCCCAGGTTCACTTCGGCCTGAGTGCAATCGAAAAACTTAGCCACAAGGCCCAGGATAGGGCCGAGTGTGTTGTTGATCAGCGGGGCAAACGCCGTGAAGGCGCCCAGCAGAATCAGCAAGAATATCTTATACCTTCTTTCCACTGTCTAAATTTCCTGTGTTTTTTTGAGAGAATAAATCGGGAGAGCGCCTATTGGCCTCATCCATTGGGTATGCCTCCAGCCTGCTTAAAGGCCAGCGGCGAAAGGCCCGTCATCTTGCGGAAGAATTTGCCCATGCTCGACTGGTCGGCGAATGCATATTTGTAGGCTATCTCCTTCAGCGAGAGACCGCTCACCTTGATTTCGCGCTTGAGTTTGGCGATGAGCACGTCCGAAATCAGTTCCTTTGCGCCCTTGCCAGTCTTCTGCTTGCAGATGTCGCTCAAGTATTTTGTGGTGATATTGAGTTTACCGGCATAGAACGCCACCTCATGCTCGCGGTCGCCATTGCTCGACACCAGGTGCACGAAGTCGCGGAAGTAGGTGTCGGCCATGGTGTAGACGGGTGGCTGCGAGAAGTTTCCGGCGCGCATCTCGCCTTCGGCCATCACCAGGAGCATGCTGCGGAAAATGCATCCCGCCACCTCCAGCGAGTGCTGACTGCCCTCGATTGAGTCGTACATATAGAGGCTCTTCATGAGGCTGCACAACAATTGCCACTCGTGTTCGTCGACCACTTGCTTAGCGGGGTGGGCATAGAGCACGCCCAGTTTTTCGGTGGGCACACCCACGAGAATGTCGCGAGTGAACGAGTCGGCCACCAGCAGCACCCACGCCTTGAAATCGTGAGAAATCTCCAGAAATCGGGGCTGAATCACGTGCGACCCCAGCAGGCGGGTGCACTTTTCGATGGTCACGCGCTGCATATTGCCCTCAATCACCGCTTTGCCGTCTTCGCAAAGGAGCAGCACGCTCAACTGCGACTCATCGGGAAGTTGCACCAATCGCGACGAAGCGTCGATGTGATACACAGCGTAGCCGCTATTATGCAATATTTGTCGAATTGTATTCATGATTTCACATTTTGACCACAAAAATAGAAAAAAGTAAGGATAAAAGCCACCTATTATGCATTTTTTAACAAATAATTAAACACCCCCCACCATCAGCCCACCGAAAACTCAAAACGTAGTTATTTATAATCGAATACACCAGGCACGCACCATCTGCACGCACCAGCGAGCACCATCTGCAAGCACTGGCGTGCACTCTCCAAGGGTGTAGCAAAACCCAGAATATAGTAGGGGGGGTGATACATCGCGCCCGCGCTAGGCGAATGCTATCATATTGATTACCAACGCCTAATGCGGACGCGATGTATCGCGTCCCTACCATGAATTTC
>JAUNCU010000141.1 GCA_030526455.1 Bacteroidales bacterium
GGGGTTGCGGTAGGCTTCGTCGTGGCGGGCGCGGTTGCGCACGATGTCGATGGCGGCATACACGGCCTGGCGCATCGAACTCTCCTGTGCCACGCCTTGGCCGGCGATGTCGTAGCCTGTGCCGTGGTCGGGGCTGGTGCGCACGATGGGCAAACCAGCGGTGAAGTTCACGCCTTCGTTCATGGCGAGCGTCTTGAATGGCGCGAGGCCCTGGTCGTGATACATGGCGAGCACGCCGTCGAAGTGACGATACTGCTCACCGCCGAAGAAGCCGTCGGCAGCATATGGGCCGAAGCAGAGAATCTTCTCGTCGTAGGCCTCCTGGATGGCGGGGGCAATCACCTCCTTCTCTTCCTTGCCGAGCAGACCGTTTTCGCCCGAGTGAGGATTGAGGGCGAGCACCGCAATGCGAGGACCCTGGATGCCGAAGTCGCGCTTGAGCGACTGGTTGAAAATCTGGAGTTTTTCCTTGATGGCCTCCTTGGTGATGGCGGCGGGCACGTCGGCGATCGCCTTGTGGGTGGTGACGAGTGCCACGCGTATTTTTTCGCTAAAGAGCACCATGAGCGCCTTCTGGCCGTCGCCAGCGCTGGCTTCCAAATATTCGGTGTGGCCGGGGAAACTGAATTCCTGGCTCTGGATGTTGTCCTTGCTGATGGGCGCGGTGACGATGGCGTCGATGAGGCCGCGCTTGAGGTCGGTAACGGCGGCTTCGAGCGCCAGGAAGGCGGCACGGCCAGCCTGCTTGTCGGGCTTGCCCATTTCCACCTTCACCTCTTCGGTGGTCACTTCCACCAGGTTAGGCATGTGCTCCTTCAGTTGCTCAGCCGATTTCGTGTTGTTCACTTGGAAAGCAGGCATGTTGATAGCCTTGCGGTGGTAGGTCATGATTTTGCTCGAGCCGTAGATCACCGGAGTGCAGAGTTCCAGCATCGCGGGATTTGCGAAAGTCTTCAAAATCACTTCATAACCAATTCCATTGGTGTCCCCTTGGGTAATGCCAATGCGTATTTTTTTGTCGTTTGCCATTTATTTATCTTTATGTTACTGGTAATGAGCGCTGTGCGCAGGGCACACTTCTCACTATATAAATATTCTTACAAAGATAAGAAAAAATCTCTGTATATCGACAAAAAAACTAGATATCTAGACTTTTCTAGATACCTAGTTTTGGGGGAAGTGAGATAATCTCTAGTTTCTTCTTTCTACTCCGGATTGATGTCGTCTTCCAATGGGAGTGGCTTGAAGCCTTCGCCGTAGATGTCGTAGGCGTCGGTCACTACCACGAAGGCGGCTGGGTCGGCGAGGCGGATTTGCTGCTTCACCTTCATCACTTCGCGGCTGCCTACCACCAGGAAGAGCATCTCCTTGTCGGCACCGGTGTAGAGGCCGTGGCTCTTGATCACGGTGGCGGTGCGGTCGAGGTCTTTGAGGATGTAGTCGTGGAGCGTGGGCAATTCCTTGCCGCTGATCACGAAGATAATTTTATCGTTGGCGCTACCGTTGATCACATAGGCCACGGTGCGCGAGGTCACGTACACGGAGATGAGCGAATAGAACGACAGCAGCCACGAGGGCGACGACATGGCTTGCGCATCGGCACCCACACCGAAACCGATCACCAGCAGACCGAAACCCACCACGGTGCCGTCGCTGATGAGGATGCCGGTGGAGAACGGAATGTGGAGATACTTCTGCATGATCATGCTGATGACGTCGGTACCGCCCGAGGTGGCACCACCACGCACCATCAAACCGCAGCCGAGACCAATGAACACCGCGCCGAAGATGCAGGTGAGCATGAGGTGGTCGGAGAGGTTGATCACGCCGCCGAGCAACTGGGTGGGGTCGAGGGCGCGAAGGGCTTCTTCGGTGGGATAAGAGAGTTTTTCGATGGTGTTCATCAAAAATGGCGTGAGCAGCACCGACACGATGGTGCGGCCGCCAAACTTGCTACCGAGCACCAGCATGGAGGTGATGAGCAGCGGAATGTCGAACATATAGCCGAAGTAACCCACCTGGATGGATGGGAAGATGTTGTGCATAACGATGCTGAGGCCATACACGCCACCAGGCACAATGTTGTAGGGGTTGATGAAGATGGTGAAACCCACCGACATGCACACACAGCCCAGCAAGATGTAGAACCAGTTGCGCGCCTGGAGTTTCCAGTCGATCACGGGGTCGTTACCCACGAGAAACACTCTAATTTGATGCTTTAAATCCATAGTTGAATTTTAGCCTAAGTTATTCTTTTTAAATTGCCAAAACGATATTGATAAGGGCAGTTACGTCGCTCACGTCGATCTTGCCGTCGAGATTGATGTCGCAGCGCTCGGCGGGATACGATGCCACGGCGAGGATTTGGTTGACCAGTGAGGTGACGTCGCTCACATTCACTTCACCGTCGCCGTTCACGTCGCCCATGATGAATTCGGGCGCCTTGAGTTGCACCTGGATGGCTTCGGTGAGCGCCGATTCGGTGCCGTCGGTGTAGATGGCCTTCACCTGATAGTTGAAGGTGCCGAGGCGTGCGAGGCCGGTCACGTTGTAGTGGGTGTCGGTGATGCCGGTGATTTCACGCTTGAGGGTGTCGCCAGTTTCCACAGGAGCCTTTGCAGGCGCCTCAGCGATGAGGCTGCGGGCGTCGCCGGCATATACCTTCACACTCTTGAGTTGCACGCGCTTGCTCGAAGCGGTGTTGGAGATGCGAAGCACGTCGGTGTTGGCCACGTTGCCTTGCAGAAGGATGGCGTAGGTGGCGTCGGCGTTGGTGATGGTTTGGCTTTCCGATGCGATGACGGCATCGTCTTCATCGAGAATTTCCACCACCATGGGCACGTCGGAGTCGTTGCCATAGGCGCGGCAGGTGATGATGGCGGTGGCCACGCCGCGCGAAGAGGTGAGGTCGAGGGCGGGGCTGGTGACCGAGCCGGTGCCGCTACCAGTGCCGAGGCGCAAGTAGCCGGTGTCTTTATTTGTGCGACCGCCAATCATCCAATTGGTGGTGCCCTTGCTCATGTCTTCGTCGAAGAGGAGCGTGTGGCTGCCTGGAGTGATCTGGCCCTTGCCGCTCACGTAGAGGGTGTAACTTGCCACAGCGGTGGCTGGGGTCCAGTTGGCGGTGAATGAGGTTTCGGTGATGTTGGTGGCATCGAGGCCTTCCATATCGTCGCTGGCAGTGGCGGTGAGGTTCACGGTGGCGCTCACTTCGCTGCTGGCGATGGTGAGGGTGCCGGTGGCGATGGCGTGAACGTCGCTGCTATAGGTCACGGTGACGGTGGCGCCATCCATTGCGGCTGCGGCGGTGATGGTGGTAGCGCTGGCGCTGAAACCGGTGCCAGTGACGGTGACGGTGAGGTCTTCGCTGAGGTTACGGCCCTTCACGTCGATGGTTTTGCTCACGCGGCTGCCCACATAGGCATTGCCCAGCGCCACGGTTGAGCCATCGGTAGGCAGCGAGAGCACTGGGCTGGTGGGCACTGCGCCTTCATACCACTCCGCATCCTGCATGTCGCCCCATATGTATTCCACCAGTTCGGGATGGTCGATGTAGGGGTTACGGTTCTTCTGCAGGTCGTGGGCGGCGTTGTTGCGCTTGATTTCCTTTTCGCTCACGGGGTCTTGGCGGTGCCACTTGAGCATGAGGTCGAGATACCACTTTTGGTAGACGGGATAACTCGAGCCGTCGAGAATCTGGCCTGCAGTGCCGTTGCCCTTCCAACCGCCGATTTGGGTGTTGTAGCGGGTGGCCATGTAGAAATAGGTGCGTGCGAAGTCGCCCTTGTATTCATCGTCGGGTTCCCACACCTTGCCGCTGTAGCCGGGGGCGGTGCAGTTGCCGAGGCGTCCCTTGCCGTAGTAAGAGCCATTGGTGATGCGGGTGCCGCCCGCGCATTCGCCATAAGGATAACTGCTGCGCTGGTTGTTCACGTAGCCGTCGGTGGGATACACGTGGAAGAGGTCGCTCTTCATGGGCGACTGCTCCTTGAACCAACTCTGAGGGAAGGCGTGTTCGCGGTTGATCGACTGTCCCACAGTGCTGTAAGTCTTGTTGATGCGGCTGTCGTTGATGGCATATTTCACGTTGCTGTACATGTCGATGAAATAGCCACCTTCGGCATCGGTATAGGGATAGGCTTCCTCAAAGAGGTCGCCATAGGCAATCACCTTGGTATTGGCCGAGATGATGGAGCAAAGTTGCGAAAGCAGAGCCTTCTGCTTGTTGCCCTCGGCGCGCTTATAGTAGTCGGCTGGCTGCTCGGCTGCCTGCAGGCCCAGGGTGGCCAGCAGCACGAGGCTCAGCATAAGTTTCATTCGTTTCATAGTGTATATGTATTTTTTATTCAAATGAATTTTCGTATATAATTTATCCAATTATTTCAATCCAAGAATCGTCAAATCCAATATTTTTTAAAACATCTTCTTGAGTCTGAATAGGAGGACGACGCACCCTGAATTTAATGGCATTATCAGGTACAACAGAGACAATAGTAAACTGAGAGCCATGAGGTTGCCAAATAAACCGTTTGATATCAGTCCCCTTGACATAACCCTCTAAATTACTATTTTTGTTTTCTCTCCATTCAAATTCTCGAATATTGAAATGTTCTATTGGTTCTTCATATAATACAAATTCAGAACACTCATAATTCCGAATCAAAACAATCGCCCTAATCTTTGGATGATGCGCCTTTGCGATATCAACACGTCCATTCCAAATTCCAAGAACAGCATCTCCTGTTTTTTGAATGTCGTCATGAGGATCCTCTATCCCATATGAATAATCAGGTGAATTACGCCCGCTGATGAGCCTCGCAATCGTTTGATTAAACGGACTTGGGTTTTTAACAGTTTTTGCAGACCAGGCAATAGTATCTGTAATCACATCTGATATTCCTAAAGGTTTCCCTAAATGTTGGCCGCCAACAGCAGAGGCAAGAATATCTCCCCAGTCATCACCAGAAATATCCTTCCTCCCAGTATGCAAGCGAAATACAATGCCAGCACCTATTTTTTTAACAATCTCAGAGGGTATTTCACCTAAAGGAAATAATTCCTTACCAAGAAGGCGAGAATCTCTTAATTTCGGTTGTTTCATAATAATTCAAAAATTTTTTTTGCAACTGCTCTAATAACTGGTACCGCTACAGAATTACCTGTTTGCCTACGTATCTCTTGATGAGAGACCTCAATTTTAAATTTTTCAGGGAAGCCCTGAAATCTCAACAACTCCCTAGATGACGGACGGCGGTATCCATTTATTAAAAGATAATTATAAGATGCTCCAGTTCTAAGTGCACATGCATATGGTAATATTGAAATATTACCAGACTTATTCTCATGCCATACAGAAGGGTAAAATACGTCTTTGCCTTCAACGCTTCTTCTTCGTTTATCTAATATCTTATCTGATGCAAAAAGAGAGGAATCCACATCATTATCATCTTCCAAAATTGACGAAAGGCTATATGGTACATTGTCAAAATCAAAATTAAAACTATCATATGCAGCCTTAGACCTAAAACCTACAATAATCACTCTTTCTCTTTTCTGTGGCAAGCCAAAATCTAAAGCATTTAGCACCTTCCACTTAACAAAGTATCCTAAATCATCCAATGTTTTTAGAATAACCTTGAAAGTATTCCCCCCGTCATGTGAAACTAATTGCTTAACATTCTCTAGAAGAATAGCCTTTGGTTTATGATGTTTTAATACCCTCGCAACCTCAAAAAACATAGTTCCTCTAGTATCAGCAAACCCCTGCATCTTTCCAATAATTGAAAACGCTTGACAAGGAAAACCTGCAAGCAACACATCGTGATGAGGTATGCTCTCTGATTTTATTTTAGTAATGTCCCCAAATGGCACTTCCCCAAAATTGTAAGAATAAGAGATTTGCGCTGCCTTATCCCACTCTGATGAAAATACGCATTTCCCACCAAGTTCGGTAAAAGGTATTCTAATTCCACCAATCCCAGCAAACAAATCAATAAATGTGAATTTTGAATTTTCTGAATCACGAAATGGCGCATTATTTAAACTCTGAAAAAGGTTATATTGGTAACTTCTTGCTTCACACGCCATACAATTAGTAGCAACACCACCATTTTGTTCTTCATCAATCCAACAGTTCCATTCGTCCAAAATCATTTCTGCTTTGGTGCGATAAATTTCTCCTTCAGGTCTATTCTTTAACTGTAAATAATGGGACACGATTGCCGCTTGATCAGAAAACGAAAGAACAGACCCATCTTCGGAAACACTTGATTTTCCGAAAAGTTGAACTGGCGTTGTTTTGAAATTTTTAAAAAAATCTTTCATCGTAAGCACATCTTTACTTTTTTTGAGGGCATCTTTCATTTTTGATATAATTAAATTTATTTCTTAGTAGGTTTTTGCTGGTTTTCAGCGTTTTTCACCTTGCCGGCGAGCATGCCGCACGCTGCCGAGATGTCCTCGCCACGGCTGCGACGAATGGTGCAGGTGATGCCGCGGTTGTTGAGATAGTCGCGGAACTGTGCCATACGCTCGTCGCTGCTGGTGCGCAGTTTTGGAATTTCGGGAATGAGGTGATAGCGAATGAGGTTCACGCGCACGTGTTCGTCGGGGATGATTTCACGCAGCGCCTCGGCGTGCTTGATGTCGTCGTTGAACCACTGCCACATGATGTATTCCACCGAGAGGCGGCGCTGGTGAGCGAAGTCGTATTCGCCCAGCATCTCCATCACGTCGCGAATGGGGTACACCTTCTCGAGCGGCATCATCGACTGGCGCTCTTCGGCCACGGCGTTGTGCACGCTCACGGCGATGTGCACCTGGGTTTTCTCCACCAGTTCGCGCAGCGCAGGCTTCACGCCCACGGTCGACACGGTCACGCGCTTCGGACTCCACGCGAAGCCCCAGTCGGCGGTGAGAATCTCAATCACCTTGAGCACGGCGTCGATGTTGTCGAGCGGTTCGCCCATACCCATAAACACGATGTTGGTGAGCGAGTGGGTTTCGGGGATGCTGAGCACCTGGTTGATGATTTGGTTGGTGGTGAGATTGCCGTGGAAGCCCTGCCGGCCGGTCATGCAGAAGTAGCAGTTCATGCGGCAGCCCTTCTGCGATGATATGCACAGGGTGGCGCGGTCGCCTTCGGGAATATACACACTCTCCACCTTCTTGCCTTCGCCCACGTCGAAGAGATACTTCACGGTGCCGTCTTCGCTCTGCTGAGCGGTGTCGGGCGCCACGAGGCCCACGCAGTATTCGGCCTCGAGTTTCTGGCGGTTGGCCTTAGAGATGTTGAGCATCTCGTCGAAGGTGCTCACACGCTTGCCATATATCCATTGTGCCAACTGGGTAGCAGTGAACTTGGGCATGCCCAAAGATGCAGTTACGCGACGCAATTCGTCGAGTGTCATACCAGCCAGCGGCTTAAGTTTCTTAGTTTTCTTGTTTTCCATATCCAAATATTTGGTTACAATTACTATAGTCTGCAAAGTTAATGATTTTATTTCACACACCCCTCACTATCGAGGAGAAAAAAGAAGAATGGGGAGGAATGAGGTTTAGAAGTTAAGAAGATTATTTTTAGAAGTTAAGAAGAT
>JAUNCU010000142.1 GCA_030526455.1 Bacteroidales bacterium
AAAATCACCAAATTTCACGCCAATAATAATGCACATGCGCGCGTGAGGGGACAAAAAAGGGCAGGAACCGCGCTTTCGGTCCCTGCCCTCTGTGTGCATATTGGGAGGCACGTGGTGGTGCCCTGCTTGATTAGTGGTTGTGGTTGTGCTCTTCGCCGTAGCCGCCGGTGTCGACGTGGTTGCGGCGTTCGCCCTTGGCTTCGCCATCGTGGTCGTGACCGTCGTGTTCGTCGTGGTCATCATCGTGGCCATGGGCGCGGTCGTGCTGCTTACCGAATGTGAAGGTCACGGCCAAGCGCAGTGTGCGTCCGCCCACCCATTTGCTGATCGACTGGGTGTAGCCGTTGCCGTAGAGCACGTTGTGCGACTTCTTCGAGTTGAAGATATCCTTGCACAGGAGCGAGAAACTCCATGCCTTCACATTCTTGCGCAGACCGGCTTCCACTTCCCAGTCGGGTTCGAGGGTGCCTTGTGCGGTCACGCGGCGAGCGTTGTAGCGACCGGTGGCCTGGAAGGTCATCTCCCATGGCAAGTGAACCGATGCCATGCAGCGCACATCCCACACGAAGCGGTTCTGCTTAGCGCCACTCACGAGATAGTTTTTGCCGTGCAAAGGATACTCGGTGCTCCATGCATTGTGGCGGCTATTGTAGAGATTCACCGTGGTGGTGAGTGTGAGTCGCTTGAAGAGCGTGTTGCGCGAAATGATTTCCACACCGGTGTTACGCATCTTGCCCACATTGGCGTGGCCGTAGTACATGGTGTTCACATTGGGGTCGGATGCCATAGGCGCAAGGAAACTGATGTGGCTAATCATGTTGTTGTTGGCGCGCATGTAGGCAGAGAGCGAGAGCATGTGGCCGCTCGTCCAGTTTTTGATATAGGTGAGTTCGACCGCGTTGCTGTATTCGGGCGAGATGTTGGGGTTACCAAGGTGCACTTCCGAAGGGTCGGCGATGTTCTCAAAGGTGTTGAGTTGAGGGCCGAACGGACGGCTGATGCGGCGAGAGTAGTTGAGTTTCATCTCGCTATGGTTTTCAAATTCCCAGCCGATAGATGCCGATGGGAAGAGTTGGAAGTCATTCTCCTTGAAAGGCTTCACGTCGGCTTCAGTCTGGCCGAAAGTGAGCGAGCGGGTGCGAATCTGCCATGCTTCACCACGAAGGCCGGCCGAGAAGTTGAATGGACCGTGATTGCCCTCGAAATTGACGTAGAGTGCCGAGATGTCGGTGTCGTATTTGAAGCGGTTGTAGAGGTCGTTGAGCGGCTGAATGTGCTGCTCGTCGGGACCACCCGCAAACGATGCAGGGCTGTCTTCACGGTTGTAGTTGCCCTTGTAGCCAGCCTCGAAGCGCAGCCAAGGAAGAGCCTGCACGCCATAGTCGAGGGCGGCCTCCCAGTTGCTGATCTTCACATCCTGGTGCTGTGTGCGCCAAGTGGTTTCCTCGGTAGCGTCGGCCCAAGTGGCATTTTCCACCGACTTGTTGTCGGTGAGGCCGCGCCACACGTTGTAACTAACGTTCATGTCGAGCGTGTGGCCGTGGTCAAACTCGTGGGTGTAGCCCAGCAACACGTTAGCACCACGGTTGTCGCCGTCTTCGTGCATGTTGTTCACATTAGCCATCCACTGGCCAGGAAGGTTGCTCTTGTGGGTAGTGAGTGTGCGGCCCCATTTGTGGCCCAGCGTACCGATGGCGCTCACGTAGAAGGTGTTCGCCTCGTTGGGGCGGTATTTTGTGCCCAGGCGAAGGAAGGCGCTGTTTTCGTGCTTCTTGCTTTCGCCCTCAGAGTTGAGGAAAGAGCCGTCGGCGTAGTCGCGGTAAGAGGTAGAACCGCTGGGCTGGTGCTGCGTCTTGAGGCCGATGCCGGCAAACGACTCAAACTTGCCCTCGTTGAAGTTGATATTGAAATTGAGATTGGCAGTGCCGCGCGAGTCAACATCGGCTTCAGCAGTGCCGAAGTAGCCGTGGCGGTGATCTTCTTTCAACTTAATGTTGATGATACCCGCAGTGCCCTCGGTGCTGTGTTTCGACGAGGGGTTGGTCATCACCTCAATGCTTTCGATGGTTTCGGCGGGAATCTGGCTGAGGATTTGGGCGCGGTTGTCGGCGTTCATACCCATTTCCTTGCCATCGATCCACACCATCACGTCGGTTTTGCCACGCAAAGAGATTTTGCCGTCGGTGCTCACGTCGACCGAAGGAACAGCGGCGAGCAGTTCGTTGGCCGATGCACCAGTGGATGCGATATTTGAACTCACGTTAAACACGCGGTGGTCGGCGTTCACGCTCATTTGGCTCTTATGGCCAGTCACCACCACTTCCTGGAGGAGTTTCGAGTCTTCGGCCAGCAAGATTTTGCCCAGGTCGACCTCAGCGTTACCTACGGTGATTTCGCGCTCTTGAGTCACGTTGCCAATCATGCTCACACGCACGATGTAGCGGCCCGAAGGCGCATTGGCAATGATGAATTGTCCGTTCTCGTCGGTGGCGGTGCCGATGGGCAGTTGTTCGCCCGTAGCGGCATTCACCAGCGCCACCGAAGCAAAGTCGAGTGGCTGCGATGTGGTTTTGTTGAATACAGTGCCCTTGATGTTGCCATCAGCAAATGCGCTTCCGCTCATCAGCAGCGATGCGGCTATGGCAATAGGTAGTTTCAATTTCATATTTCTCAATATTTTCTTGTGTTATTTTTCGTTTCTATATCAATATCGGGTGCAAAATTACAAAAAGAGGAATGCAACTCGTTTGCAAAAATAAAGGCAGGCGACGGGAAATTGCTATCAATAACAATTTTCCGCCGCCCGCAGTATGCTTGTGGGGATAGAGAAATCGTGGGCGCTTATTTAGCGCACTTGGGGCAGATGCCCTTCACCATGTAGTTGATGGCGTGGGCTTGGAAACCTTCGGGAGTGGTGATTCTGGGCACGCTCACGTCTTTGAAACAGTAGGTTTCCTTGCACTGCTCGCAGTAGAAATGCACGTGCTGGTCGAAGATGGAATGATGGGCGTGGCCGGCGCAAATCTCATACTTGAGCGAGCGGCTGCCGTCTTCTATCACATGCACCACATTTTTGGCGGCAAAGAGTTCGAGCACGCGGAAAATGCTGGCCTTGTCCATCGTGAATTCGGTGAGTTGCTCCAGATCGGCGAGGCTCAGCGGGCGCGAGGCCTTGAGCAGTTCCCTGCCCACGACGATGCGATTGGCAGTGGGTTTCACCCCTTTTTCGGATAATATAGTGTTGATGTCGAGATTGCTCATTACTTGTATTTTTTGCAAAGATACAACATAAGCGCCACATATCGGGCGAAACTATCGCCTATGCCGTCACGTGCCAACATTTTTTCACAATTTCCTATATGCACGGAATTTTGTAACTTTGCGAAAAATTTTGAATGACATGAAGGTATTACTTATCAATGGTAGCCCGCACGTGAAGGGATGCACGGCTACCGCTCTGGAAGAAATCGCAAAAACGCTCAACGAATGTGGCGTGGACACGAAAATATCGTGGATTGGCAGTAAGCCCCTCTCGGGCTGCGTGGCTTGCGGCTACTGCAAGAGCGCCGGCCAGTGTGCCATCGACACCGACATGGTGAACGTGATAGGCGCCGAACTCGACAACTACGACGGCTTCATCTTCGGTTCGCCCGTGTATTTCGCCAGCCCCAACGGCGCCATGCTGGCGTTTATGGACCGCCTGTTCTACAGCCACGGCGCCAAACTGCAGCACAAGCCCGCCGCTGGCATCGTGAGTTGCCGCCGAGGTGGCGCCAGCAGCACTTTCGACGCTATGAACAAATACTTCACCATCAGAAACATGCCGGTGGTGAGTTCGACTTACTGGAACAGCGTGCACGGCAACACCCCCGACGAGGTGCGCCAGGACCTGGAAGGCATGCAGGTGATGCGCAATCTGGGCAAGAACATGGCATGGCTGCTGCAGTGCATCGAGGCTGGCAAGCAGGCCGGCATCGGCAAGCCCGAACTCGAGGCGCAGGTAAAGACTAATTTTATCAGATAATACACACCACTTTTTCAACGACTTAGGGAAATGAAGAAAATAATCTTACTGGCCACTTTGGCCTGCGCACTGGTGGCTTGCCACAGCGAAAAAGAGGAAAAGAAGGAAGAAAAGAAGGTGGAAAAGGAATTTCGCTACAACGACTACAACGATGTGCAGATTCCCGCTGCCGAGAAATTTGGCATCCAGCCCATTGCCAGCCGCGACGCCGACTTCTCTGCCATCAAGGAACTGGCGAAGGTGGAGGATAACGACACGCTGCTCAAGATTGAGCCACTCACCCACTCCGTGCCCTATCTCACCCACAATGCCAAGGCGCTGCTGCTGGAGATAGCGCGCGACTTCCAGGATTCGCTCAAGGCTCGCGGTGCACGCCCCTACCGCATTCACGTGACCTCGATGCTGCGCACGCTCAACGATGTGGAACGACTGGTGAAGCACAACAGCAACGCCTCCGAGAAATCGGCACACTGCTACGGCACCACCATGGACATCGCCCACAACAATTTCGACCCTAGCCCCGCCTTCGACAAGGCACCAGGAAAGAGCCTCAGCATCAACGAACTGAAGCATCTGCTAGGTCACGTGCTCTACCGCTTGCGCATGCAAAAGAAGTGCTGGGTGCTCATCGAAGAGCGCCAGAAGTGCTACCACCTCACGGTGAATAGTTGAGAAATTAGAAATTGGAAGTTAGAGGGATACTGGGACTTGGGGCGATTTTGATGGCTGAAACCCCTGCAGTTTCTCACCCAATTACAATATTAAAAAGGAGACACTGCTTTACTGGGCAGTGTCTTCTTCGCTTTCGGCCTTCTTGGCGGGCACGAGGAAGGCACTCAGTTCGTAAAGAAGATAGATGGGAAGGAACACCACGGTGAGGGTGAATGGGTCGCCCGTGGGAGTGATGATGGCGGCCAGGATAAGAAGGATAACGATGGCATGGCGGCGGAATTTGGCGAAGAAGCCACGGGTGAGAATGCCCATTTTGCCAATGAGCCACGCCAGCAGCGGCATCTCAAACACGATGCCCATGATGAAGATGAGCATCAGGAAGGTGTCCATGTAACTGTCGAGCGAAATCTGGTTAGGGATCAATTCGCTCACACGATAGTCGGCCAAGAAACGCAGCGTGATGGGGAACACGAGGAAATAACCCACCATCAGCCCGAGGATAAACATCACATTGCCCAGCGCAAACGCCTTTCTGAAGCCTTTCTTCTCCTCGGGATAGAGGGCGGGGCTCACGAAGGTCCACAAGAAATAGAGCATCACCGGGAAAGTGACCACCAGCGCCAGCCAAAAAGAGGTGGACATGTGGATGAAGAATTGCGAGGCGAGT
Source organism: Bacteroidales bacterium (assembly GCA_030526455.1). GTDB lineage: Bacteria > Bacteroidota > Bacteroidia > Bacteroidales > Muribaculaceae > Sodaliphilus. The sequence goes on from JAUNCU010000142.1 coordinate 5,364, forward strand.
TGGATGTTGATGAGTTTCACCTCAAAGCCTTCGGTGCTGAATTGCGGCAGCGAAGGGATGCCGGCGGTGATGTCGGCAAAGAGGCGGTAAAGCACGAAATCGCCATGGCAAGGGGCGAGAATCACCTGGTCGAAGATGTCGGGCATCAGCACAAAGAGCACACCCGCCGCCACCACGAGCACCGCTGCCATCTTAAACAGCACGGCACGCAAGGCGTCGACGTGGTCCCAAAGCGACATTTCTTCCAGTTGCTTATTTTGCTCCTGAGCCATTGAGATTCGTTGAGAAAATAGTGGGGTATCAAAGGCGTGGACGCGAACAATCGCGTCCCTACCCTATTCATTATCTTTTATTGCGCGTGCGGGAAAAGTCGAGGAGATTATTGCTTATCGGCCGATTTGCCTTTATCGTCGGCGTCGTCCGAAGCCTTCTTGATTTCGTCTTCCACCTCGTTGAGGCCCTTCTTGAAACTTCTCACGCCCTTACCCACGCCTTTCATGAGTTCGGGGATCTTCTTGCCACCAAAGAGCAGCAGCACCACGAGGGCAATGATAATGATTTCGCCTGTTCCAAGATTGAACAGCAGCAGTATTGAATTCAACATAATGTGTCAGTAGTTTTTGTTTTTTAATTTTTCAAGGCAAAGGTAATGATTTTTTCGCCAACATAAAAATTCCCCGCCATCATATTCCCGACAAGCATGGAATGAGAACGCCATGAAGAACGTGATAGAGAAGCCACGCTGCTACGCTTCGGCCACAAGCCATTCGCCAAGGGTGCGCTTCGCGCTGTCGTAATTCACACCTATTTTGAAAAGGCGACGGCCATCGGCAGAATAAGGAACAAGGTAGCCTTTCTCATCAATCTGCCTAATAGCCTCTTGGGCCGAACCGTCATATTTCAGTTCCATCACAAATACGGCATCGGGGAGATAAATCACCACATCAGCCCTGCCGATAGCACTTGCTTCCTCAACGCGCACATGGGCACCAAGCAGACTGAAGATGAGATAAATCACGGTCTGCACATCGCGTTCGTTCTTGTTGGAGAGCCTGTTGCTGATGCTTGCCATATAGGCACGCAAGCGTTCGAGAGCACCATCCACGTCGTAGGCACAGAGGCAGTCGAGAAAATCGCCCAAGAAAGTGCTATTGTCGATCATATTGGGCGAAAGGTAATTAGGCGCCAAACTGCGAAGCATGCCTAGCCGCACCTCCCGGTTAGGATAGTCGAGAATGTAGCGACTGGTGATGGGGTTATAACTCTTGATGGTGAGATAGCCACTTTGGTAGAGCAGCGGGAGCACATTGGTCATCTGCTCGGGCGACACATCGAAATCATCGATTGTGACACTCTTGCTTTCAATATCGCGAACGCCCACATGAAATTTGCGCATCACATTGATCACATAAGATGGGGTGCCTGTACCAAACCAGTAGTTGCCCAGTTCATGGTTGGCCATGGCTAGAATAAGGCTGAATGGATTGAACACATCTTCCGACTGCTTGCTGAAATGATAGCCATCGTAGTGCTTCTTGAGTAGGGCAAGCATCTCTTCGTAACTAATGCCCAGCGCCTCGGCAAAGAGTTGCACGTCGCGGTGCATCTGGGTGATTAATTCGGTGATGCTCACACCGCAAATGGCCGAGTACTGATCGGTCATCGAGATGTTGAACAGATTCTTCAGTTCGCTGAATATGCTCAACTGCGAAAATTTTGTGATGCCAGTAATGAACACAAATTCCAGATAAGGGTCGAGCATCTTGAGCGGACTGTAGAAATTCTGCATGGTGCGGCGAAGTTCAGAAAGGTTGTCGTCTTCATGAACAACGTCGAGCAGCGGCGCATCGTATTCATCAATAATCACCACCACCTTTTGCCCTGTCTGCTCATAGGCGCGATGCACCACGCCTATCAGGCGGGTGTTGGTTTCAGTCTCATCGGCACGCTTACCGTATTTCTCCTCATAAGGGAGGAGTTGATGGTTGAGATACTCCATCAGGCTCTCCTTGCCGAAGTGCTTGGCACCACTCATGTCGAAGTGAAGCACTGGATACTGCTTCCACTCTTTTTCCTGACTTCGTCACTCAAAAAAGTGCATTTTTTCAACCTGTTGATAAAC
>JAUNCU010000143.1 GCA_030526455.1 Bacteroidales bacterium
CGCTATTATGCTTTCCTGGCATTGTTCACATTCTCAATGCTCGGCATGGTGGTGGCAACCAACATCTTCCAGATTTTCGTATTCTTTGAAATGGTGGGTGTGTCTTCTTACCTGCTCATCGGTTTCTACTATAGTTCTCCAGCCGCTATTCACGCTTCGAAGAAGGCGTTCATCGTCACTCGTCTGGCCGACTTCTTCTTCCTCTTCGGTGTGATTGTGCTGGGCTACGCTGTGAGCACGCTCACTAGCCTCGTGCCTGAAGGCGAGAGCGCATTGAGTTTCTCGATGCTCCTGCAGAACCCTGAAGCCATTTCATCGTCGCTCGCAAGCGTTGACTTCTTCGGAATGCCCGCTCTGCCACTGGCGCTCATCTGCATCTTCATCGGTGGTGCCGGTAAGTCGGCTATGTACCCACTCCACATTTGGCTCCCCGATGCGATGGAAGGTCCTACTCCAGTGTCGGCCCTCATCCACGCCGCTACCATGGTTGTGGCTGGTGTGTTCCTGGTGGCTCGCCTCTTCCCCCTCTACGTGATTTGCGACACCGCTATCACCGTGGTGGCTGTGACTGGCGCCTTCACCGCATTCTATGCAGCAGCAGTGGCTTGTGTGCAAAGCGATATCAAGCGCGCACTCGCGTTCTCTACACTCTCTCAGATTGCCTACATGATGACCGCTCTCGGTGTGAGCACCGCTGCCGGTCATGGCGAAGAAGGTGGCCTTGGCTACATGGCTTCAATGTTCCACCTCTTCACCCACGCTATGTTCAAGGCGTTGCTCTTCCTCGTTGCCGGTGCTGTGATTCACGCTGTTCACAGCAATGAAAACAGCAAGATGCACGGCTTGCGCAAATTCATGCCTATCAGCAACATCGCATTCCTCATCGGCTGCTTGGCTATCGCCGGTATCCCACCATTCGCCGGTTTCTTCTCTAAGGACGAAATCTTGGTGGCTTGCTACGAAAAGGGCACCTTATGGGGCCTGTGGATGTCGATGGTGGCAGGTATGACAGCGTTCTACATGTTCCGCATCTACTTCCTCATCTTCCACTGGAAAGAACATGAAGTGCACGAAGGCCACGCCGAGCCTCACGAAGGTCCTTGGACCATGAAACTCCCTCTGGTGGTGCTTTCAGTGATTTCGGTGATTTGCGGTCTTGTGCCATTCGGCGAACTCGTGACCGTCGACGGCAAGGCACTCCACACCCACATGAACTACACCGTGGCTATCTCAAGCGTGTGTGTAGCGCTGGTGGGCATCGGCCTGGCATTCAAACTCTACTACAAGGAAAATCCGCTGCCTTCTCGCATGAAGAACGCTTGCAGCGGCCTTTGGGAAGCAGCCTACCGCCGTTTCTACATGGACGAATTCTATCAGTTCCTTACCCATAAGGTGATCTTCCAGAAGATTTGTAAGCCCATCGCATGGTTTGACCGCCACTGCATCGACGGCTTCTTCAACCTCCTTGGCGACCTCACCAACTCTTGCAGTTACGCCATCCGCCGCCTGCAGTCGGGTAATGTACAGAGTTATGTATATGTTTACCTCATGGGTGCATTGCTCCTTGCAGTGGTAACAATGTTGTGTGTACTCATCTAAACAATGGTTCTCTAAATTATAATTGATCATGATTTTCGATAATATACTGATTTATTTCGTAATTGTCCCACTGCTCACATTGCTGGGACTCGCCCTTTGCCAGAACAAGGGCATCAAGGCGATTAGAACCGTTGCTGCCACAGGTGCTACTGTGCTGGTGGCTTTGGCTGTTTACCTTGTAGTTTACTTCCTCGAGCAGCGCGGTGCGGGCAACGACGCGCAGATGCTGCTCACCGGCAGTTGGTGCTGGTATGCTCCTCTGAATATCAATTTGGCTCTTGGCGTCGACGGTGTGTCGGTGGTGATGATTCTGCTTTCAGCGTTCATCGTTTTCGCTGGCGTATTCGCCTCTTGGAAAATTGACCCACTTCCACGTCAGTTCTTCATGTGGTTCTACCTCCTCTCGATTGGTGTGTTCGGCTTCTTTATTTCTGTCGACCTCTTCACCATGTTTATGTTCTATGAGGTAGCGCTCATTCCTATGTACCTCCTCATCGGTGTGTGGGGTTCTGGCGACAAGAACTACTCTGCAATGAAACTTACCCTGATGCTCATGGGTGGCTCTGCCTTCCTCATGCTCAGCATCCTCGGTATCTACTATCACTCATCGGCCGATGGCAACCTCACCATGAACCTGCTTGAAGTGGCTAAGAACAACGCTATTCCTCACGAATGGCAACTCTACCTCTTCCCAATGGCATTCGTGGGCTTTGGTGTGCTGGGTGCGATGTTCCCATTCCACACATGGTCGCCCGACGGTCACGCATCAGCGCCTACAGCGGTGTCGATGCTCCACGCCGGTGTGCTCATGAAACTTGGTGGTTATGGCTGCTTCCGCATCGCCATCTACCTGATGCCTTACGCCGCTACCGAACTTGGCTGGATTTTCCTCACCCTCACTGGTATCAGCATCGTTTACGGTGCCTTCAGTGCTTGTGTGCAGACCGACCTTAAGTACATCAACGCTTACTCATCGGTGAGCCACTGTGGTATGGTGCTCTTCGCCATCCTCATGTACAACCAGACTGCCATGACTGGTGCTGTGCTCCAGATGCTCTCTCACGGTCTGATGACAGCCCTCTTCTTCGCCCTCATTGGTCAAATTTATGGCCGCACCCACACTCGCGACATCCGCGACATGGGCGGTATGATGCACATCATGCCTTATCTGGGCGTAGGTTACGTGATTGCCGGTTTGGCATCGCTTGGTTTGCCAGGCCTCAGCGGTTTCGCTGCCGAAATGACCATCTTCTTCGGTTCATTCCAGGAAGCCGGCTTGCTGCAACGCGTATTCACCGTGGCTGCATGTGCTTCAATCGTGATCACCGCAGTCTACATCTTGCGTGTAGTGGGCAAGTTGCTCTTTGGCGAAGTTCAGAACGAGCATCACCGCGAACTCACCGACGCTGTGTGGTTTGAACGCTTCAGCACCACAGTGCTCATCATCTCGGTGGCTGCAATCGGTTGCTTCCCCAACTTCTTTGGCGACATCATTCGCGATAGTTTCTTGCCAGTAGTTGATGCTATTAAGAGTGTTCTTTAATAAAAGTGTTGAATTTAAAAATCGAACAGATATACAATGGATTATTCTCAATTTTTAATGATGCCTCAAGAAATTGGCCTGTTGGCAACTTTCTTGTTAGTATTCCTCTATGACACTTTTATGCCTGCTAAGTGCCAAAAGCACCTCCCTGTGTTTACCGCAGTGGCTTTTGCTGCCTACACCGCTTTCAGTTTCATTCCCACCTGCACCGGCACAGCCTTTGCGGGCATGTTTGAGCAAAGCCAGGCCACTTGGGCAATGAAGGCAATCCTCAATATTGGCACCCTGCTCGTGATTCTGCAAGCCGTGAAGTGGACTAATAGCGACTTCGTGAGCGTTCGCCGTGGCGAATTCTACGAATTGCTCCTGCTCACCCTCTTCGGCATGTTCCTCATGGTATCGGCCCGCAACTTCCTCCTCTTCTACATTGGTCTCGAAACCGCTTCACTGCCCCTTGCAGCGCTTGCGGCCTTCGAAAAGAACCACTACGAATCGCGTGAGGCTGCGGCTAAATACATCTTCACAGCCATCTTCTCATCGGCTATCATGCTGCTCGGCGTGTCGTTTGTCTACGGTTTGAGCGGTTCGCTCAACTTTGCCGCCATCGGTGCCGCCCTCGTTTCAAAGCAGTCGGCTCTGCTCATCGTGGCAGTGGCATTTGTGATTGCCGGTATCGGTTTCAAACTCTCGCTCGTGCCATTCCACAACTGGACAGCCGACGTGTACCAAGGTGCACCCACAGCCGTCACCAGTTACCTCTCAGTAATCTCTAAGGGTTCGGCAGCATTTGCCTTCCTCGTGATTCTGGCTCAGGTGTTTGGCTCGGTATATGCCGAAGTGTGGAAATGGATGCTCTATGCAGTGATTGTGCTCACCATCACCATCGGTAACCTCTTTGCAGTGCGCCAGCGCAACCTCAAGCGCTTCCTCGCGTTCTCTTCAATCTCGCAAGCCGGTTACATCATGCTTGGTGTGATTGCAGCCAACACCCTCGGTATGGCTTCAATGATGTATTATGTGGTGGTTTACATCTTCTCTAACCTTGCTGCCTTCGGCGTGATCGCCGCTATCGAGCGCAAGACTGGAAAGGTGACTACCGACGACTATAATGGCCTCTTCAAGACCAACCCATGGCTCTCGTTCACCATGATGGTGGCAATGTTCTCATTGGCTGGTATTCCACCATTCGCAGGCTTCTTCAGCAAGTTCTTCGTGTTTGCTGGCGCGCTGCAAGGTGCCGACGTGGCCATCTACGTGCTCGTGCTCATCGCGTTGGTCAACACCATCATCTCACTCTACTACTACTTGCTCGTGGTGAAAGCCATGTTCATCCGTCAGGACGACTGTGTGATTCCCGAGTTCAAGAGCCACTGGAGCGAGAAGGCTGGCATGATCATCTGCGTGCTCGGCATCGTGTTGTTGGGTATCGTAAGTTGTGTGTACACCTCACTTGAAGGCTACGCATCGGCTTCTGATGCTTTATTCCAACTCATCCGTTGAAATAAACCCTAATTACCTTATACAACAATTATCTCTAAAACCGGAAGGAGGAGTGATCATCAACGATCTCTCCTCCTTTTCGATTATAAAGGAGTGGCTCTGCAGCCGGGTTTTCGGGTGGGTAAGGTTTTTTAATGAAGTTTTGCATTTCTGTGATAATGATAGGTGCTGCCGTGCTCTGGGTGCGATTTTTGGCTGCTTGCGGGGGCTTTTGGCGGCTGTGGGCGAGGGTGTGGTTTTGGCATTGTGGTCAATAATTTGTAACTTTGTGAGCGTATTTATTGAAAGGCTAAAGGCGATTTATGCGCTTTCCTGCTGGAAGTTATCGTCTTCATGCTCTGTGCATTGGTGAGAATCGACCCTCGCCGGTGTTAAGAGCGTGAATATTTGTGTTTTGTGCACTGGCGAGAACGGCGCTCAGCCATCGCCCCCCAATCGGGCCTTTCGAAAAAAAGGAACATTTGAACAATAACTCGATGAGAAATATATTATTTGCTATACTCACTGCATTCATGGTAGGCTCCACAGCGATGGGGGCGAACCACGTGTATGTGAAGAGCAAGCAGAATCTGCGATGCGAGGGCTATTTCCCTCAAATCAGCCCCGACGGCAAGAAGGTGATCTCAGCCCCCACCGATGCCAAGAAACTCTACATCTACGATCTTGAGACGCAGCGTCGCGACGTGGTGGCCGATGAAGGCGTGCCAGGCTTTGAGGCCGTTTTTGGCCCTGATGGCAAGGTCTACTACGTGGCGATGAAAATCAATAAAGACCACATCATCTTCCGCTCGGTGCGTGAATACGATCCCGAGACGAAGGAGAATCGCGAGGTGCTCAGCGGCCAGCACGGTGCTGTGCACGCCATCGCTGGCACCGAAGGCATTGCGGCTGTGGGCGAACACAAGGAGTGGAACGTGCGCTCTGCAGGGGCTTTCGCCTGGGCGCTGGGTTCGGAACTCTACGTGTATCGCGATGGTCACAAACGCACCTTCACCCCTGTGAACGTGCAGACGGGCTATCTGTGGGCCGACATCTCGCCCGACGGCAAGAAGGTGCTTTTCCACGTGCCTGCCCAGGGTCTCTACATCTGCGACGCCACCAATGGCCGCATACTCAAGAAACTCGACGGCTGCATCATGCCGCGCTGGTATAACAACGAACTCATCGTGGCGCAAGGTCGCGGACGCATGAGTTACAACATCATCATCTTCCGTGCCGACGGCACCGGCGGCGTGCAGTCGCTGGCCAGCGGCGAATGCGTGATGCCCTCGGTGAGCGATCACAATGTGATTTACACCACCAAGGGTGGCAGTGTGAAACTCCTCACCCTCGAAACGCCTGAAGAGCGCGACATTCGCCTCGAGCAAGAGCGCATTGAGGCTGAGCGCATCGCTCGCGAGAAGGCCGAGGAAGAGGCCCGCAAAGCAGCCGAAGAAGCCGAACAGACCGAACAGGCCGGCGAAGAATAACCCTCTCACTTCATAGAACTACTACTGACGAAGAAAACAATGAGATTGATCAGATACACCATATTGCTTATCACTTGCATCGTGCTCTCGGTGGCGGCCCATGGCCAGCGTAACCGCAACGAGCAGCAGGCTCAGGTGCCACCGCCAAAGGCGAAAACGGCCGCAAAAACGAAGGCGGTGCCCAAGAAAACTTCGAAACACACCACTGCCAACCGCTCGGCTGGCGTGGGTTCGGGCCAGGTGCGTCCGCGCGTGTTTCTCAACCCCGGCCACGGTGGCCGCGACAGCGACGACCGCCCATGCCCATTCTTCAACGAGGGCATGCAGGAGCGTGTGGAGTATTATGAATCGGAGAGCAATCTCAAGGGCGCGATGGCCATGAAGGACATTCTGCGCGAGCGTGGCTACGAGGTGTTTATGTCGCGCGTGAACAATACCACCGCCGACGACCTCAACCTCTTCGAGATTCACCAGTTGGCGCTCAACAGCGGTGCCGATGTGTTTTTCTCCATCCACAGCAATTCGTCGGGTTCGCCCACACGCCGCGTGAATTTCCCCTTTGCCATATATCGTGGTTACGATGGCGATGAAGCCGCTGAAGGCAGCCGCCGCCTGGCGCAGATTGTGAGCGACAACCTCACCGATTGCCAAGCCACATCGTGGAGCCGCGACGGCATCATCCACGGCGACTGGACCTTCTATCGCAGCCGCGCGGGTCTGGGCGTATTTCGCTGGAACAAGTTGCCCGGCATTCTCGTTGAAAACTGCTTCCACGACTACCAGATAGAACGCGAACGCCTGCTCAACAAGGACTATTGCGGCATGCTGGCGATGCTCAACTGCCGTTCGCTCGACAAGTTCTTCAACCGCCCCGCGCAGCCATTTGGCATGGTGGCAGGCATCGTGCGCTTCGACTATCCCCGCAAGGGCCGCAAACTCACCGCCTTCGGTAAGGACGCCTACCAGCCACAGAACGGTGTGCCAGTGGAACTGTGCGACCTTGAAGGCAACCCCATCCAGACCTATCAAATCGACAACTACAATAACGGCTTCTACTGCTTCACCCGCGTGCGCCCAGGCCGCTACCTCGTGGCCATCGACGGCGTGGAAGACTACGAAATAGAAGTGAAAGCCGACAAGACCAGTTACTACAACGTAACCATCGTCACCCGCCAGGAAACCCTCGACTACGAAGACGAAATCACCGTAGTCCACAGCCAAGGCACAGAAGCCGACGAATCAGCAATAGCCGGCGGCGAAATAGGCCAGTAGGGGAGGG
>JAUNCU010000144.1 GCA_030526455.1 Bacteroidales bacterium
CTAGACATCTAGAACAATCAAAAAAATCTAATCTCTACTTTCTAATTTCTCCCCCAATCACTTATGCACCACGCGGTCGTTGAGTTCGGCGAGTTTGCCTGAGTTCCAGCGGTCGGTTGTGCCCACGAGGTAGCCGGTGATGCGCTGGAGTTTGTCGATGTTGGTGCTGTGGCAGTTGGGGCATTCGGTCAGACCGTCGGTAGCGTCTTCGTAGCCGCAGTCCATGCAGCGGTTGCGGTTGTGGTTCACCGAGCAGTAGCCGATGTTGTATTTGTCCATCAGGTCTACCACGTTGGCAATCGCTTCAGGGTTGTGGGTGGCGTCGCCGTCGATTTCCACGTAGAAGATGTGTCCGCCGCGGGTGAGGTCGTGGTACGGTGCCTCCACCTCAGCCTTGTGCTTAGGGCTGCACTTGTAGTACACGGGCACGTGGTTAGAGTTGGTGTAGTAAGCCTTGTCGGTCACGCCCGCAATTTCGCCGAATTGCTGACGGTCGCGCTTGGTGAACTTGCCGCTGAGGCCTTCGGCTGGGGTGGCCAGAATGCTGTAGTTGTGCTGATATTGCTCCGAGAAACTCACGGCGCGGTCGCGCATGTAGGTCACAATCTTCAAGCCCAGCGCCTGAGCCTCTTCGCTCTCGCCGTGGTGCTTGCCGATGAGGGCGATCAAGCACTCAGCCAAGCCGATGAAGCCGATGCCGAGGGTGCCTTGATTGATCACAGGCTCGATGCTCTCGTTGGGCTTCAGTTCTGAAGCGCCGTTCCACAGCAGTGCCATCAGCAGCGGGAATTGCTTTGCCATGGCAGTTTTCTGGAAGAGGAAGCGCTCGTGGAGTTGGCGTGCAGCCACTTCGAGTGCGCTGTCGAGTTTTGCAAAGAAGAGGTTTTCGCGATCTTCCTTCTTTTCCACGTCCATGCACTCCAGTGCCAGGCGCACGATGTTGATGGTGCTGAACGAGAGGTTGCCGCGACCGATCGAGGTCTTGGGGCCGAAGCGGTTTTCAAACACGCGGGTGCGGCAGCCCATGGTGGCAATCTCGTAGTTGTAGCGCTCAGGGTCGTCGGCGCGCCACAGTTCGTGCTGGTTGTAGGTGGCGTCGAGGTTCACGAAGTTGGGGAAGAAACGGCGAGCGGTCACCTTGCAGGCATACTGGTAGAGGTCGTAGTTACGGTCGCCGGGCAGGTAACTCACGCCGCGTTTCTTCTTCCAGATTTGGATGGGGAAGATGGCAGTGCTGCCGTTGCCCACGCCTTCGTAGGTGCTGCGCAGCAGTTCGCGAATGATGCAGCGTCCTTCGGCGCTGGTGTCGGTACCGTAGTTGATCGAACTGAACACCACCTGGTTGCCACCACGCGAGTGGATGGTGTTCATATTGTGGATGAAAGCCTCCATGGCCTGGTGCACGCGGCTCACGGTGCGGTTCACGGCGTGCTGCACGGCGCGCTGGTCGCCGGTGAGGAAGTCGAGTGGCTTCTCGATGAAGTCGTCGATTTCCACATCGTAGAGGCGGCTGAGGTCGCTGCCGGTGAGGGCTTCCACATTCTTCATTTCCTCAATAAAACTGCGGCGCACGAATGGTGCCAGATAGAAGTCGAAGGCGGGGATGGCCTGTCCGCCGTGCATTTCATTTTGCGCGGTTTCCATCGAGATGCAGGCAATCACGCTTGCCGTTTCGATGCGCTTAGCGGGGCGACTTTCACCATGACCGGCCACGAAGCCGTTTTCCAGCACCTTGTTGAGCGGGTGCTGCACGCAGGTGAGACTCTTGGTGGGATAGTAGTCCTTGTCGTGGATGTGCAGAATGTTGTCGCGCACAGCCTCGCGGGCTTCTTCGCTCAGCAGGTAGTCGTCGACGAAAGGCTTGGTGGTTTCGCTCGCGAATTTCATCATCATGCCGGCGGGGGTGTCGGCATTCATGTTGGCGTTTTCGCGGGTGATGTCGTTGTTCTTGGCGTTGATGATTTCCTTAAACACATTGGCGGTGCCGGCCTTGCGCGCCACGTTGCGCGAGTGGCGGTATTTAATATATGTGCGGGCCACCTGCTTGTAAGGGCTCTTCATCAACTCGTTCTCCACCATGTCCTGGATGGATTCCACGGTCATCTGGCTCTTGCCGCGCATACCGATGCGGTCGGCAATGCGCTGGATGAGCGCTTCGTCGTCGTGCACTTCGGCGGCAATCATCGCCTTGCGAATCGCTGCCTTGATTTTTTCTTCGTTGTAGCCTACTTGTCGGCCATCGCGCTTGAGTACGGTCTGGATCATAGTGGAGTGTAAAAATTCTGCTTTATTGAGTGGTTTTTATTATAGTTCAGTGCGTTATAAAAGCCCGCTCTACACGGGCTTCATTTTTCACTCTGCAAAGATATTGAAACCATTCCGTCTGTGCAACAAAAATGCAAGAAATATTTTCTGAAAATTTTCGTTTTGGAAAACTTTTTTGCCTTCCTAAAAAATTAAATATCAGAAAATCAAGCGAGTAAAAAATTTTTTGGAAAACTTTTATTTTTTCATGGTTGTGAATTGTTTACTTTTTCGGTAAATTCCGTCGCCCGCAATTTGCCAGAAATCGGCAACCATAGTGATACTTAGCACCTTACAAATATGCAAGAAAATCGCCCACTTTTTTCCAAAAAAAGCGCTATTCGGTCAAGTGGCTGAATATGAATGTTGTCGGCTTGTTTTGCGCCCCGAAACAGAAAGCGGCGGTTACCATATGGTTGGCCGCCGCCGCCTCGGTGGAGTGAAATATTTCTATTTTACTTTATGAGTTTCTCCGACTGAGATGTGCCGTCGGTGAAATTCGTGATCTTGATGTTGAAGCCGCTGAACGGCTTAGCGCTCTCATGCCCCTGCAAGTCGTAGTAGCGCACATCGCTCACTTCTTTCGCAGTAGCAATATCCTCTATGCCGGACGTGTTGAAATTGCCGCCCACTTGCACTTCGGAAACGATGTTGTTGAAGGGAGGATTCGCGATGTATTGATAGAAGAAAGCCCCTTTGCGATCAAACTCAAAAAAATTATGCGAAATGATGAACGCGAATCTTTGTCGCCCTGAACTGTCAATAAATGTTTTGGTGGACACTTCTGAATTGGCTTGATAAAAGGGAGGAATATTCCAATTGTTAGCAGCGTAATACTTTAACCTTGACGGGTCAAAAGTTACTGGCATCGTTATTTCGTAAAGTTCATAACCGATCCGTTTTACGGGCAGTTTCACGTATTGGTTAAAGTTTGAATCTGTGCTAAAACCTTTCGCAGGAGGAAGTGTGAGGTTTGGTATATGATTTCCAGCCAACCGCACAGATACCAGGTTGAGACAGCTTGATAAATCTGCTTCAGTTAGTTCACAAGAATCTGCATAAAGTGTCGTCAAATTGGGGAATACGGCAAAGTCCACTTTGGATTTAAAAGATGCCCCTGTGCAAATAACGGTTTTGATATTGCTTGGCAAATCGGGGAAGGCTTCTAACTTTGAACAATGTGAGAAATCAACACTTGCAAGAGAGTTTGTGTTGGAACAAACCAAACGCTGTAATGTTTTACAGTTGTTGCATTTCAAGTCTTCCAAAGTGGGCAAATTTTCCAATAAGAGAGTCGAGATGCTATTTTTTGACAAATTCAAATTGGTTAATTTGTCACAGTTAGTAATGGTGAGTGACGTGAACCTGCTGTCGCTACATTTGAATGTTTCGAAATTCTCTAATCCATTAAGAAATAGTGATGCGATTTCTGCGTTTGTGACTGAAACCGATTTTAATTTAGAATAGTTTGAAAGTTCTAGCTCTTCAAGATTGGCTTGTGATATGGATACCGTTTCCAGTTCTGGAAGGTTTGCGATGTTCAAAGAGACGAGCGCTGGCGCTGCTGTGGAAGCGCAAGAAAAAGTGAAGTGCTTCAGTTTCTTGTGGTGATTCAAGTCCACATTTGTTATTGAACATACTCTTTGAGATTCAGTGGTGTTTGTGATGTTTATCCTTTCAAGGTCTGTGAAGAACTCGATGCCTGTTATGTCGCTAATATTATTGAAATTCATCGAATAGGTATCAATCTCGGTGATATTTGCGATTTCTTCATCTGTGAGTACTCCATCATTCACTAAGTCCACATTGTGAACTACCCAAACCCTGAAATTCAGATCAGGGAAATTGGTCGCATTAATCTTCACGTCGGCATTAGCGAAGCCGAAGCAAGAAATCGCTAAAAATGTTGACAGGATAATTTTTTTCATACTTATTTTGGGTTTAATTCGTTATTTTTTTTGCAAAAATAATTATTTAATAAGTGAACTAGATTTAGAAAAGTGCGTTTTTAAAAGTTTTGGTTTATGAAACTTCTCTATTTCTATTTCTGCAGCAAACTTAGTCATAAATATTGAAATGTGCACTATTTTTATGAAGGTATTTTCAAAATATAAAGTTTTCGGTATACTTTTTGTTATTGTGTAAAACTTTCGTGGTTGATAATCAGATGGTTTGTTTGCTTGTTTTGGTAAAAAACTTGTTTGTTGATGGTTTCCAAAAAAAAGCGCTATCCGCTCAAGTGGCTGGCGAATAGCGCGGTGGGTTTATTTTTGGTTGTGCAAAGGTGTCGGTTAGTCGTACAAATTATTAGGGAGTTTTTCGTCGGGCTCGAGCATGTTGTCGAGCCTAAAATAGAAGGGGTCGTGTTGGAATTTCAGTTGGGGGTGCTCCTCTTCGAGGGCCTCCTTCTTGCGGTTGCAGTCGCCGCCTTCTGCCCCTCCGAAGAAGTAGCATGCGTAGGCGATTTCAATGTTTTGGGCCACGCCCTCGCCCTTTGCATAGCAGTCGCCCAGGTATTCGAAAACTTCAGAGTCCACGTATTTATAATGCATCTTGCAGATTAAGGCGGTTGCCTTGAGCAGTTTCACTTTGTTGGCAGTGGAGCGCACCATCTCCATCACCTCTGTTGCCATCGGGTGGCCCAGGGCGTAGGCCTTCTCCATCCACCTTGCGCCCTCGTCGTAGTCGCGAAATTCCACCTCTTCCATCATGTAGAGGATGGCGAGATGCCATGCTGCTCTGGGCAGGTCGGCGCTAGCGGCTTCGAGGAGTAGGGTCTTGCGGTCGGGTTCACCATCAGCAAGGAGTTCTCCCCACGTGCGCAAGTCGCCGTCGTGGGCCATCACGAAACTCGCCTGGGCGCAGCCAAGGCGGCGCGCCATCTTGTAGTAGTAGGCGCTATAAAAATAATCGTGTACGGCGGTGTGCTTGTCGCTATAGATTTCGCCCAGCAAAAGGGCTGCTTCAGCGAGTCCGCCGTCGGCGGCGGTTTTCAGGTGTTCAATGGCTTTTTCAATGTTCACTTTGGTGATGACGCCCTTATACAAAGCCAGTCCCAGCATGTAGGAAGCATAGGCATTGCCCCTTTCGGCGGCATTGGCGAGCGATTCAAATTTCGTGAGCGCTTGGAGAAGAGTTGTGGCGTCTTGATTCATTTTCGTTGATGTTTTTTTGTGGATAATTGATGTGTGGTTAATTAAGATGGCTGGAAGCACCCATTGCTCAGCGCTCCCACTATCAGTAATTAGCAATTACCGTGCCAAACTCTCCTCGTTGACTTGTAGACTTGTCGACTTGTTGACTCTTCGCCTCGTAGACTCTGAAAAAAATTTGCCAGTGCGTGAAAAAATGTGTAATTTTGTATCCCGTATTTAAGATTGCACAAAATTATGAAATACGGCTTCGACAACGACAAATACGTCAAAATTCAATCAGAACACATCAAGGAGCGAATCGCTCAATTCGGTAACAAACTTTACCTCGAACTCGGGGGTAAACTCTTCGACGACTATCATGCTTCACGCGTGCTGCCTGGCTTTAAGCCCGACAGCAAACTCCACATGCTGCAGCAACTGGCCGACAGCGCCGAAATCGTGATCGTGATCAGCGCCGTCGATATCGAGAAGAACAAGGTGCGCCAAGACCTCGGCATCACCTACGACATGGACGTGCTGCGCCTGCGCGACGAGTTTATGAAGCGCGGCTTCCTCGTGAGCAGCGTGGTCATCACCCACTACAACGGCCAAAGCAGCGCCGACGCCTACCGCCAGAAACTCGAGCGCCTAGGCATACGCTCCTATTATCACTACACCATCGACGGCTATCCTAATAATGTGGAACTCATCGACAGCGATGAGGGTTTCGGCCGCAATGACTATGTGGAAACCACACGTCCGCTGGTCATCGTCACCGCCCCAGGCCCCGGCAGTGGCAAAATGGCAGTGTGCCTCAGCCAACTCTACCAAGAGCACAAGCGCGGCGTGACTGCTGGTTACGCAAAATTCGAAACCTTCCCCGTGTGGAGCCTCTCGCTCAAGCACCCCGTCAACATCGCCTACGAGGCTGCCACCGCCGACCTCAACGATGTGAACATGATCGACCCCTTCCACTACGAAGCCTACAACAAGATTGCCATCAACTATAATCGCGACGTGGAAATCTTCCCCGTGCTCAACGCCCTATTCGAAGGTATCTACGGCGAGAACCCCTATAAGTCGCCCACCGACATGGGTGTGAACATGATTGGCTTCTGCATCAGCGACGATGAGGTGTGCTGCGAGGCCGCGAAAAATGAAATCATTCGCCGCTACTTCACCGCACTCAATGCGCTCGCCACCGGCGATGGCAACGATAGCGAAGTGAAGAAAATCGCGCTTCTCTTCAAGCAGGCCAACATCAACACCGCCTACCGCCGCACCACCGTGGCAGCACGTGAGCGCCGCGAGCAGTCGCTCGGCATGCCCACCGCCGCCATCGAATTGCCCGACGGCACCATCATCACCTCAGAGCAGGGCGACTTGCTCGGCCCCAGCGCTGCGCTCATCCTCAACGCCACCAAGCACCTCGCAGGCATCGACCACGGCAAGAAACTCATTCCGCAGAGCCTCATCGAGCCCATCCAGCACACCAAAATCGAGTATCTGCGCGGCCGTAACCCACGCCTGCACACCGACGAAGTGCTCGTGGCGCTCTCAGTGCTCAGCACCCAGGACGAAGACTGCCGCCGTGCACTCGAAGTGCTCCCACAACTCGAAGGCTGCCAGATGCACAGCACCGTGATGCTCAACGAAGTCGACCGCAAAATCTTCAAAAAACTCGGCGTAGGACTCACCTGCGACCCCAACCGCAAAAAGTAAGCAAAAGAAACTAAGTAACACATAAACAACCCAATACCAGCCGCTCCTCCCCACACAAAAAAAAGGGAAGGAGCGGCTGGCGCATTAAGGGAAGGGCTGAAAAAAACACCAGCCGAGGCATTCGTCTTAACTTCTTTAACTTCAT
>JAUNCU010000001.1:0-1371 GCA_030526455.1 Bacteroidales bacterium
TAACTCAGTAACTCAGTTACTCAGCCACTTGAAAGAATGCTTGCTCGAGGTCGGCGATGATGTCGGCGGCGTCTTCGATGCCTATGGAAAGGCGCACCAGGTCGGCTGGGATGCCGGCTTCTTGCAACTGAGCGTCGGTGAGTTGGCGGTGGGTGTGGCTGGCGGGGTGGAGGACGCAGGTCTTGGCGTCGGCCACATGGGTGACGATGCTGATCATCTTCAGCGAGTCCATAAATTTGATGGCCTGCTCGCGGGTGCCTTTCAAGCCGAAGGCTATCACGCCACAGCCGCCATGGGGCAGATATTTCTTGTAGAGCGCGTGCTGAGGGCTTGAGGGGAGACCGGCAAAGTTCACCCATCCCACTTCGGGGCGCGACTCGAGCCATTCGGCCACGCGCTGGGCATTCTCGCAGTGCTGACGCATGCGCACGTGCAGACTCTCCAGACCCAGGTTCAGGATGTAGGCATCCTGCGCGCTCTGCTTGCATCCGAGGTCGCGCATCAGTTGGGCTGTGGCCTTGGTGATGTAGGCAGCCTCGCCGAAGTCCTTGGCGTAGGTGAGGCCGTGGTAACTCTCGTCGGGGGTGCAGAGGCCTGGGAATTTCTCGGCATGAGCCATCCAATTGAATTTTCCGCTGTCCACAATCACGCCGCCCACGCATGAGGCGTGGCCGTCCATGTATTTGGTGGTGGAGTGGGTCACGATGTCGGCACCCCACTCAATGGGGCGGCAGTTGACGGGCGTAGCGAAGGTGTTGTCCACGATGAGCGGGATGCCAGCCTCGTGGGCGATGCGGGCAAAGCGCTCGATGTCGAACACCTTTCCGCCAGGATTGGAGATGGTTTCGCCAAAGATGAGTTTGGTGTTGGGCTTGATGAGGGCGCGCACTTCATCGTCGGTGAGCGCGTCGGGGTCGAAGAAGGTGCAGTCGATGCCCATCTTCTTCATCGTCACGCCGAAGAGGTTGAACGTGCCGCCATAGATATTGCAGGCCGAGAGAATGTGGCCGCCCGCTTCGCAAATGTTGAACGTGGCGAAGAAATTGGCCGACTGACCGCTCGAGGTGAGCATGGCAGCCACGCCGCCTTCGAGGTGGGCAATCTTTGCAGCCACGGCGTCGCAGGTGGGGTTGGCGAGGCGGCTGTAGAAGTAGCCCGAGTCCTTCAGGTCGAAGAGACGCGCCATCTGCTCGGAGTTGTCGTATTTGAAAGTGGTGGATTGATATATGGGTAATGCTCGGGGTTCGCCCTTGGTGGGCGTCCAACCGGCATGCACGCATTCTGTTGCTTTCTTCATAGTGAATTATAGATATGATGATTAGTTTTTTTTCTGTAGCGCAAAGATAGCGAAAAAATCGCCTTGCCCCAAAT
>JAUNCU010000001.1:1401-42581 GCA_030526455.1 Bacteroidales bacterium
CCGTAGGGCTGGAGGTGCTTGCGCTTGATGGCTTGCTCGATGCCGTCGACGCTGGAGGCGAAGTGGATGCCGTGGGCCTCGATGAGCGAGCAGTCCATGGTGAGGTTGCGACTCTGGTGGGCGAATCGTTCCTCGTCGGGCACGATCCATGCCTGTGGGTTGTCGAGCCCCATGAGTTGGGCCGCCTTCAGGTGGAGGTCGTGGCTATTGAGGTGGCCAGCGCTGCCGAAGTTGTAGATGCCCGCAGGCAGTGCAAAGGTCTTCTCGATGTTGGCCACCAGTTCCCACACATTGGTCACGCCGCGAAACTCGTGGGTGGCGGCCTTGATGGTGGCGCCCTCGTGGAAGGCGCGGTGGAGGTTCACCAGAATGTTGCTGTTGAGTTTCAACGGGCTGGAGGGGAGGTCGTAGAGCCAAGTGAGGCGCAGACCTATGGCTTGCGGATTGTTCATGAGCGCGCGCTGCTCGGCCTCGAGTTTGTGCTGTCCGTATACGCCCTCAGGCTGCTGTGCATCCCACTCTGCGAGCGGTCTGAGCATGGGCGTGGCGTTGTACACCTGGTCGCTCGACATGAAGATGTATTTCGCCCCTATTCGCTTACACGCCTTGGCGAGTTTCACCGTGCCCTGCACATTCACGCGGTGCGACTCCTCGGGGTGCTGCTGGCAATACCAGGTGTTGCTCAGCGCGGCACAATGCACCACCACGCTGGGCATGTGCTCCTCAAGATAGGCTATCACCGCCTCCTCACGGCTCACGTTGAGCATGGAGTGTGAAGGCAGGAGCAATTCATATTTATCTTTCAGAAAAAGGGCGAGCCGGCTTCCCAAGAAACCGCTAGCGCCCGTAATGAGTATCTTGTTCATAGCAAGGATGGACTTTTTTTTGGGGGAAGTGGCACTCTTCTTCCCTTTTTTATCATGGAAGAAAACGCAGTACTGAATGCCCCAATTATTACACAAAGATAACATTTTTTCTCCTTTGCTCAATGAAATTGGATTGACTTTGTGTACTATTATCTCATTTTTAAGCAAATACGTTGTTTTGCTGTTTTGGAAGAGGTTTGGATATTTTGTTAAAATATGTTTAGATGGTAAAATATAATTTGTTATATTCTGCCGATTGAGCCATTTTTTCGCGCGAACGGCAGAATATAGTAGTGTTTATTCTGCCGATTGGGGCATTTTTTTGCGTGAACGGCAGAATATGACAATATGAGTCTAGCCTTTTTAACAAATTTTATCATCGCTGTGAAGTTAAAAAACTAATTCACCCCTGCGATTCTTCTTGTTTTTCAGACAAAAAGATTACCTTTGTTAGAGATTTTTAGAATTCAAAGAATGACAACAAAAGAGATAGACGAAAAGTCGTTGGAGAATGCTCGCCGCCTTTTTGAGTCGGGTGACATTAATGATATTCCAGTAGGCACCACGTGCGGGCTGCAGCAGATACATCGTTATCTGTTTGATGGCTTGTACGCGTTTGCGGGCGTTGTTCGCGACAAGAATATCGCCAAGGGAGGATTTCGGTTTGCCAACTCGCTCTATCTCAAAGCCGCTCTCGATGCGGTGGAGAAGATGCCTGACGATACATTTGAGCACATTGTGGCAAAATATGTGGAGATGAACGTGTGCCATCCTTTCATGGAAGGCAATGGGCGAAGCACTCGCATTTGGCTCGACATGATGCTGAAGCGTGCGCTCGGCAAGGTGGTTGACTGGCAGCACGTGGATAAGGACCAGTACCTCTCGGCGATGGAACGGTCGCCCATCAACGATCTGGAAATACGCTATCTTCTCAGCCAAAACCTTACCTCCGATACTGAAAACCGCGAAGTGATTATCAAAGGCATCGAACAAAGTTACTACTACGAAGGCTACGAAAAGTGAGCGCCTGGATGAGAGCGAGGCCAGGCGCGAATTAGCGCGATATCACGGCAAATATCAACTAAATAATCATAGTCAGAGGCTGTCCGAAAACTCGGGCTGCTACCATAACCGACCCTCTCCGAGGCTCATTCCTTTTTGGCTCCCTATCTCCAAGCCGCGCTCGCGAATTGCTGCGCAATTCACTCGCTTGCATGGAGTTAACCATAATAAGCCGTCTCCGACGGCGGCTGGTGATCGCCTGGCGTTTTGGTAATAGATCCTCTTCATTTTTTGAGTTTTTGGACAGGCTGTGGGGGGATTAGATGTGGAGGCGTTTTACTGCCTTTTGGCATTTGCGGCGGTCGCTTTCGGTGAACTCGGGGTGGCGCAGGGTGCCGCCTTTTTCGATGGTGGCTACGATTTTGAAGCCACTCCAGCCTAGGATTTCTTTCAGCGCCCTGATGGCTCCGCGCGACTGGTGGGCGAGGATGTTGAATGGCCATGGGGTGCTGCAGGTGCTTACCAGGATGGCTTTCTTGCCTTTGTGGAGGGGCTTGGGCAGTGCTCGGCTACTTTCGCCCATGAGACCGTAGACCATGCGGTCGAAGAGGGTTTTGAGTGTGCCGGGGATGTTGCCCCAGTAGCATGGCGAGCCCACCACGATGGCGTCGGCGGCTTCGATGAGCGCGAGGATGCGTTGGGCGTCGTCGGGCGGCATGACGCATTGCTTGGAGGAGCGACACTTCATGCATGCCACACAGGGGCGCACGCTGAGTTGCTGCACGTGCTCCAGCGTAACGGTGGCGCCTTGGGCCTGTGCTTCGGCACTGATGGCGTCGAGCATCTGCGATATGTTGCCGCCACGGCGTGGGCTGGCGTTGAGGATGAGTATGTTCATGTGCTTATTCTATTCTTTTGTGAATGAACCTATTTCCACGAGGTTGCCGTCGGGGTCGGCCACGTAGCAGGTGCGCTGTCCCCAGGGTTCGGTGGTGGGAGGCAGCACGCTGCGGCCACCGCAGGCGAGGGCATGGGCGTATTCGCGGTCGACGTCGGCATAGGTGGGCACGTCGAGCGCCAGTTCCATGGTGCCGTTGAAGCCTTCGGGATACTGATAGGCGCGGCTGGTCATCTGCTCAAAATCGGGACGAGGGTAGAGGATGATGCGCATGTCGCCGAGGTACATTTCCACATTGGGCTGAATGCCGTCCCACGAAGTGGTGAAGCCGAAGGCGCGGGTGTAGAAATCGACGATGGCCTTGTTTTGGCGGGTGAAAAGTCCCACGGTGTTGAACTTGAAGCGGGGAGGTTGAGTGTTCATAGAAGATGCTAATTAGAGAGGTGGATATGCAGATAGGCGAGCAGCGCCACTTGCAGGGCAAGCAGCAGCGGCACACCATATTTGAATTTCTTGTGCAGGGTTTTGTGGTGCCAGAGTTTCATGCCCGCCCATGCGCCTATGCTGCCGCCCAGGGCTGCCAGCGTGAGGAGGGTGGCTTCGGGTATGCGCCAGCGTGCGCGCTTCGCCTTGAGTTTGTCGATGCCGAAGGCGATGAATGCCAGGGCGTTGATGCCCAGCAGGTAGTAGAGCGATATGAGGTGGAGATGATTCATTGCTGTCTTATTTTTTTGATGGCACGCAGCAGTGTGGGCAATCGCTTTGCTGAATGGCTGAGGCCGACCACCACGAGGGCGATGCCCAGGCGATAATGCACAGCACCCGTGTGGGTGTTGGCACCCTGTATTGCCAAAAGCGCGACGCCCGTGGCGGCTGCCACGACGGCCACAACGCCCAGAAGCATGGTGAATTTTCGCTTGGCCCAAAGTTTCATGTCGCGAAGTCCTTTCACCCAGCCTTTGTGGGTGGTGAGGTGCTGGATAATCATCGCCACGAAAGCCATTGCCACGATGGAGTGGGCGTAGGCCCAGACTTCCCATTGCTGGTGGCTGGTGCCATGGCCGGCGGCGTGGAAGGCGAAGCCAGTGGCGGCGGTGAGCAGCCCTAGCGGATAGAGGGCGGCGTCGATTTTGAATATCTTCTTCATTCTGCAGGGGTGTTGCTGTTGATGATATAGTAGCCGCGCTTGGGTGAAATCACCTTTCCTTCCTCCTTGAGGATTTTGAGGGCTTTGTTGATGATTTTGCGGTCGGTGTGCATGAGTGTGGCCAGGTCGGCAGCCTTGATGGGGGCTTCGAGGCACTGCATGCGCGCCAGCACGATGTCGCTCGGCTCCTGGAAATAGGGGTCGTCGCCAGGGTTGAAGATTTTGATGGCGATGGCGGCGCAGGCTTCGGCGTCGGCAAGGGCGTGGTGGTGTAGGCTCAGGTCGAAGCCACAGCGCTCGGCGATGAGGTCGAGGTTGTGGCGGCCGCATGGCCACACACGGCGCGACTTCACCAGCGTGCAGTGAAACTCGTAGTCGGGGTAGGTCATGCCATAGCAGCGGAAAGCGGCCTGGAGGCACTTTTCGTCGAAAGCCTTGTTGTGGGCCACCAGCGGTAGCCCCTCGATGAGCGGCTCGATCTGCGCCCACACTTCGGGGAAGAGCGGCGCGCGGCGGGTGTCGTATTCAGTGAGCCCGTGCACCTGCGAGCACCAGAAGTCGTAATACTCCGGTTCGGGCTTGATGAGCGAGTAGAAAGAGTCCACCACCTGGCAGTCTTTCACCACCACGATACCCACCGAGCACACACTCGAGGGCAACTGGTTGGCGGTTTCGAAGTCGATGGCGGCAAAGTTTCTCAGTTCCATAATGTGCAGTGTTATTACGCTTGCTTCCAGAGGCTTGATGCGATGGAAGCAAACTCCTTGCGCCCTTCGATGTAGTCGGCAAAGGTGTCCATGGCCGAGCGGTGGCCGGGCATGTTGCAACTGCCGCATCCGCCACAGGCAGGCGCCTTGCAGCAGAAGCGCTCCTTCACGAAAGCGATGCGCTCGTCGCGGGTGGAGTAGTGGATTTTGGGTGCAATCATTAGTGCTTTTGCTATTAAATAAGTGAAAGGGGAGGCACTTTCGCAGAAAGTCCCTCCTCCTGTGAGTCCTACAAAGGTAGGCAAAAAATCCCGAATTTGAAAAACCGCGGCTAGGCTAGAGTTTCACCACATTCACTTGGCTGGAAGAATGATGGCCTTCCTGATTCACCTGAATCTGCACAGGGATGCGTTCGCGCAACTCTTCCACGTGGGAGATGATGCCCACCTGGCGGCCGGCTTTGTCGTGAAGCGAACGCAGGGTGTCGATGGCCTTCTGCAGTGGTTCGCCACTGAGGGTGCCGAAACCTTCGTCGATGAAGAGGGTGTCGACCTTCAGATTGCTGCCAATGTCGCTCAGCGCCAGTGCCAACGAGAGCGACACGAGGAAACTCTCGCCGCCTGAGATGGTGCTCGCCGAGCGCGAAACGTAGCCTTGGTAAGCGTCTTCTACCGAGATGACGAAAGTGCCGGGCTCCACCTTCAGCGTGTAGCGGTCGGTGAGGGTGCGCATGTAGTAGTTGGCCGAGTGGATGAGGTTGGCCAGCACATAACTTTGCGCAATCTTGCGGAATTTCTTGCCATCTTGGCTACCGATGAGTTGGTTCAAGCGGTTCCATTTGTCAAGTTCCACTTTCTTGGCTTCGGCTTCGGCAATGAGGGTGCCCAGTTTCTGCTTGTTCTTTTCGTTGGTTTCGAGTTCTTGCTGGATAGCACCCTTTTTCTGAGCGATATCGTTGCTCTCCTTGTCGCCTTCGTCGATGCGCTCTTGGAGATTCTCGATTGTATCACCTTCGGCGATTTCGGGGCGATTCGCCTGGTGCGCATCTTGTTGCTCCTTGACATTCTTCACCTTGGCATCTGCCGCCAGTTTGTGGTCGCGCTTCTTCTGCAAGGCCTCCTCTTTTTTCTTGATGTCGGCAGCCGAGAAGCCGTTAAGCGCGGTAAGGCGGTCGAGGGTGTACTGAGGGTGCTCGGCCAAGAATTGGTCGAGGCTTTGCTTACTGCTCTCGTGAAGCGCTTGCGCTGTTTCCTTCTTGGCAAGTGCGCTCGAAACGGCAGTGCTTACGGAGTTGGCTTTGGTCAAGAGGGTGTCGGTGAAAGGCTCGGCTGCTGGTGCCATGTTTCCCCATGCTGGCATTTGGTTGAGAATGCTGGCAATAGCCTCCTTAGCGTGGTCGTGGTAGTCCTTCTGCTGATGGAATTTGTTGGCAAGGTCTTGCTTTTTCTTTTGCAGGTTGCTGTAGTCTTTGGCGCCGGCGAGCAAGACGCTGGCGAATGCTGTGGGCGCGAGTGTCCAGTCGCAGTCCCATTGAATGGGCGCGAGGAATTTTTCGGCCTGCTCGGTGGCGGAAGCCTTGTCGGCGCGCTTGGTCGCAACGAGTTTCCTCGATGTGTTGATTTCCGCTTTGCAATCGTTCACATCCTTTTCGGCCTTTTCCATTGCTTTTTTCAACGCTTCCAGGCGGCGGCGACTGTTGTCGAGGTCCTTGCGTTTTGCTGTGACTTCCTTTTCGGATTTTTCGCCTTCTTTGATTTGATTCTCAAGCGCTTCCTTTCTGCTGCTAGTGGTTTGTACTAACTGCTCAAGCGCTTGTGGTGTGGTTTCGTCGAGAGAGGTCAAGCCGCAATCGGCGCATGCTTCTTGCGCTTTTCCCTTGGCGATGTCTACCGACTTGTCGGCATTGAATTCTTCCTTTTGCTGCTTAAGAGAATCTGTTTCGGCCTTGATGGTGGCGTCCAATGCCATTTTCTGGTTGTTCAGACTGTCGTAGACATTTTTCTTCTCGTCGTAGTCTGCCTGCAAATCTCCCACCATGCGGGCGAGTTCCTCTTCCACAGGCAATTGCGCAGTGATTTTCTGCAGGCACACGGGGCAGGTGTCGCCCATTTTCAGGCTTGCGCGCAAGGTCTTAGCGCGGTCTTCGATGGTGCCCTGCTGCTTGTCCCAAATTTCTTTGCAGGCATCCATCTTTCCTTTCGCCTCAGCGAGAGGGGCGACCATGGCGCTAGCCTCGGCTTTCTTCTCTTCGATGGCTTTGGCTTTGTCGGCCAAGTCCTTCTCGGTTTTTGCGCGCTTAGTTTCAGCGTCTTTCAATGCGCTGATGCGGTCCTTTGCAGTTTTGATATTTTGAAGCAAGGTGGTGGCGTCTTCCTTTTGCTTGCGAAGGGTGGCCAACTGCTTGTTCTCCACTTCGTTTTCGAGTTGGGCGAGTGCCGATTCCTCTTGCTTGAGGGCTTCGCTTTTGGCGCGGTGCTCCTCGCTTGCTTTGTCTAAAGCAGGCTGGTGAGTGGTTTCGAGTTCGTGCTGCAGGCGATTGATGTTTTCTTCCTCTTTGGTGATGTCCTTTTGCGCGGCATCCATCGCCTTCAGGTGGCCGGCGATGGTTTGGACGTTGTCATAGATGTCGGCCTCGTTGGCTTTTGCGTCGAGGGCGTCTGCCACCTTTTTCTGCTCGGCTTCCAGATTTTTGATATTTTCCTCAACGGCGCGCGAGCCGGCAAGGATCTTGGCGAAATCCTTGGCCGATGCGTTGAGGGCAGCGTCCTGCTCCTGCATTGTGGTGCTGGCGCTGGTCACATCCTGGTTCCACTTGCGGGCATCGATGGTTTCGTTCCACTCGCGCACAGTTGTTTCATCGGTCTTGAAGTCGTCGGTATTCACCGCTTCTTCGGCTTCCTTTTGTTCTTTTTCGGCATCGGCGAGGAGTTTGCCCAACTCCTCCGAGTGCTTCAGCCATTCGCGAATTTCGATGAGGGCGTTCTTGGCCGCTTTCAACTTATCGAGTTGTGATTCGTGGGCGGCGATATCTGCATTCTTTTGGGTAACTTCTTCCTCTGAAAGCGTAGTGGTGCCTTCCACCAGGGCTTGGGCGTTATCGTATTCTTGCTGTATACGACGGCACAACTCGAAAACCTTGACGCTGATTTTGCTATAGGTGTCAACGCCAGTGATTTTCTCCAGAATGCTGGCTTTCTCATTGTCGCTGCTGTTGAGGAAGCGCGTGAATTCGCCCTGTGCCAGCATGGTGGTGCGGCAAAATTGCTGGAAATCAAGACCAACGGCGTTCGCGATTTCGGCTTGGATATCCTTTACCTTCAACAGAGTGTAGTCGCTGTCGAGATTCGTGAGTTGCCATTCTGCGTCCTGCAGGTTCTTCGTCGCATTGCAGTGCGCTCTATGTACCGCCCACTTGGCTTCGTAGGCCACGGCGTTGTTGCCCTCAAAATAGAGGGTCACAAAACCCTCGCCTGTGTTGCGGCGCAAGAGTTGGCGTGGGTCTTTCACCTTTGTTTCTTTGTCTTCACCTTGCATTTTTGTGCCGTTGAGGCGTGGGGTGTCGGCGTAGAGTGCCAGGGAGATGGCGTCGAGAATGGTTGACTTTCCGGCGCCGGTCTTTCCGGTAATCAAGAACACTTCGCTGCCGCTCAGTGGCTGTGCTTCGAAGTCGATAACTGCATCTTCGATGGATGCGATGTTGTGGATGGTGAGTTTCTTGAGTTTCATTTGTGTCTCTGATTTTAGATTCTTGGATTAGTTGTTTCTCTCTTCTTCTTCAATCGCTTGCAACACTTGCTCAAAGAGTTGCTTCAGGTCGTCGCCGAATGTCACACCTGTGGCTTTGGCATAGCGGCTAGCGATGTCGATAGGGCTCTCCGACTTGAGTTCCTCCACGGTGAGTGTGGTTTCGGCGCTCTTGTCGTTTTCTTTCGCCTTGCGCTTTGCATTGATGATGCAGAAGCGGCACGATTTGTCTTTCACCAACACCTCGATTTCGGCACGGGCGTCGGCGGGCAGGAAGTCGTCGATTTCCACATTCAAGCGCAGATAGGCACGGCTGTCGGCGGGGAAGTCCTTCACCAGTTCTTTCACTTCGTCCAAAGAAGCGAATCCCGTGGTGGGCAGCGTGACCAGCGGACGAGGGTTGTCGATGTCGATTTTTCTCACCACAGGGGTGGCGTTGTGGGCGTCGATTTCCACGATGCTCACCGAGTGGGCGTAGGCTTCGTCGAAACTCACCGCGATGGGGGTGCCACTGTAGCGCACGTTGTGCTTGCCAGTGTGCACGAATTGCTCGTGGTGGATGTGCCCCAGCGCGAGGTAGTCGTAGCCCTCGCCCAGGCTCTTCACATCGATGCCTTCAATGCCGCCAGCCACGAAATCGTGTCCGGTGGTGTCGCAGCCCATCACGGTGGTGTGGGCGGTCATCACCACGGGCAGACCGGCAGTATTGCGCTCAGCCACAGCGTCGAGCAACTGTGGGAAAAAGCCGTCGGGGATGTTGCGCTCGTAGGCGTAGGGCACCGCGGCCACAAAGCCCACGCCAGGAATCTCGATGATGTGTTCGTCGAGGTTGTCCTTGTTCAGCGTGCCAATCGTGTGCACCTTCAGCGCCTTCCATGGGGTGCGGAAAATTTCGTGTCGGGTGGCACTGTCGTGGTTGCCGGCAGTAATCACCATCGTCATCGAAGGGTTGGCATTGTGGATGTTCACTAAAGCCTCGGTGAACATCGTCTGCGCCGCAGCCGATGGCTGTGCGTTGTGATACACGTCGCCGCAAAGCAAAAACACTTCGGGCTTCTCTTCGGCTACAATGCTGGTGATTTGTTCCAACATAGCCATTTGTTCTTCAGTACGGTCGTAATTGTAAAGCGTGTGGCCGAGATGCCAGTCGCTAGTGTGGAGAATTTTCATATCTGATTTTTGGATTTTGTTTTTCGGTTAGTACAGATTTGTGATTGGATTGCAAATTTATGTCAAAGTTTTGAGATGTGCAAATTTTTGAGCAAGTATTTTTAACAATTATGCATTTTTTTTCAAAGACAAGAGGGGAAGCAGATGATTAACCAGAAAAAGTTGTAATTAGGGTCAGACCCTAATTACGAAAGTTGCAAAAAAAGGCCTGATTTGCATAATAATCTGCTAAACAGGTAACTAACAAAAAAAGTTGTAATCAGGGTCAGACCCTAATTACAACTTTTGAAAAGAATTTTATTGTCGTAATTGACAGATAATCAAATAACTAAACAAAAAGTTGTTAAAAGGGTCTGACCCTAATTACAACTTTTCTGAAACAATCCCCCGTCATCTTATAAAAATGTAAAATGACGGGGTAGTGCTCATGTTCTTGTTGAGGCGATAGGTGTTCTAAAATTCTGCCGCTAACAGTTCGGCTGAAAATTCTTTAACAGCAGTCCTTAATTTCAGATATTGCTTTTCTCCTGCGTTTGCAACTCCAGATGTGTACTTTCTCATTAAGGAAGGGTTGATGCCGGCTCTTTCTGCAACTTTACTCACATTCAAAAAGTCGAAATAATCAAAGAATGATTTCATATCATAATGCCATACAAAGTCGATTTCTATGGGTTCCTTACCTTCCTCAACTAGCGTTTCTTGGATCTCTTTGTACGACGAGAGCAAGTCTTCCTTTGCTTTGCTGGCGCTTTCGCCATATCCAAACAATGCGAAATCTTCAAATTCTTCTTTGCAATAGCAAGAGTAGAATCCATCCTTTGCGATTTCAACGACTACATTAGCAACGAAAGTTTTCATAATCGGATAAAGATATAGTTAGTTGTGTCCAAAGGTAGCAATATCGCTCCAAAGTGCAAAATATTTTGGAACTTTTTTGCTACTTTTTTAGGATTTTCATTTTGTATAGGGTGGCGATGGTTGTGCATAGCGTGAGGATGCCTGTCCATATTAATGCTTGTTGCCACCAGTAGAGCCGGTTCACTTCTTTGATTTCTGTTTTTGTGGTTGTCTTAACGATTTCAACTGGGCGTTCCACAATTTTCAGTGTGGTGTCGTGGGCGATTTTTACTTGGCACTTCGTGAGATACTTTTCTTTGAAAATGGTGTCTCCTTTTTGCCACACTCTCACGCTGTCGTGCACGAGGGTGGTGTCGTGGGTGAAGGTGTGGCGCCACAGGGTGTCGTGCATCACCACTGGGCGGGCCGTCGTTTCGGTGGTGGTGACGTGTTTGGTGCGGCAAGCGCTTAGTGTGAGGGCGAGCAGCGCGATTGCGAGGATTGTTGATGCTCTATTTCTCATGGTTCAGATAGTTGAGGATGCCGCGCAGATGCACTTCCACGATGGTGTTTTTGCCTTCTTGACTCTGTAGCAGCGCGAGGTCGTGACGATTGGTGTAAAACAGGCTTTCGGTGAGCACGGCGGGACAGCGGGTGTGTTCGCATATGGCCAGCGGCTGCGTCCAGTAGCGCTCGGGTGGCACGCAGCGGTTGCCTTGCAGATGGGCTTTTGCGGCTTCGGCGTAGATGCTTTGTGCCAGACGCTTGCTAGCCGCCGAAGCGTTTCGGCCCACGATGGCACAGAAGCCGCGCGCGTCGCTCCAGGTGGAGCCGCTGGCGTTGGCGTGAATGCTGATGCACAGGCAGTTGCGGCTGCCGTATTGGGCGCAATACTCGTTCACTTTGGCATAGCGGTAGCGCAGGCATTCGTTGAGTTGTGCCTTGCTGAGCATAGGCTTTCCGGGGTAAAGCGGCTCGGTATCGGCCTCGTGGGTGTAGCGCACCGTGAATCCCCGCTCGCTGAGGGCATCGCCCAGCGCTTTCCCCACTTCGCGGTTGAATTTCCACTCGTGAAAACTCCCGTCGGGGCTGCATTTGCCGGGGCAGTTGGCGCCGTGCCCCATGTCGATGATGATAATAGTGTGTGTCATAGGCATTAAGATTGAAAAATTATTGATACAAACGTGTGCAAAGTTATGACCAAAACGGCACAGCCCGCAATACCAAAACGGCTTGCGGGCTGTGGAGATGCTGTTTTATCAGTTGCGATGGGGGGGGCTACAGGCGCTGGAGAATGTAGGGGCGTGGCACGAGCACCTTCATCTTCATGTATTGGCCAATGTTGCGGATGAAGACGGCCGCGGCACCCTTCTCGTCGTAGCCTTGCACCACCACGCAATATTTCTTCTCGCGATTGGTGTACACCACGTAACTTTCGAAACCCTCGTTCTTCTTCAGGCGGTCGCGATAACTGCGTGCGTTGATCACCTGGTCGAATTCGGCCACCACCACGCCATATTTCTTGGTGGTTTCATACTTGTCGTCCACCACATTAAAATAGGAGCGGATGAGGCGCACGCTGTCGCCGCCGATGATTTCGGTGGGTCGCATGCGGTCGGCCTGGGCCTTGTCGTAGAAGGAGCCGCCCATGTTGTCGCGCGTGCGTTCCTTCGCCTTATCGTAGGCAGCCTTGTAATTCTCCTCGGTAGTGTGGCAGGCCGCCAGAGCCAGCGCCATCACCATGATATAGAAAAAGCGTTTCATTCGTCAAATGATTTTGAGTGAATAATCAATCCACAAAAGTACAACATTTCCCGCAAAAATCCCACCCCACGAGAGGGCAAAAAACTAAAGCAACTAGCATTGGTAGGCCTAATCAATAGGATAATTGACAGATATGTAATGATGAATGAAGTTGCATTTGGGGGGATAGATGCTTATCATTTCATAGCATCCCAGTCTGAATAGAGGGATCCACTATACATGCCACCAGAAAGACTATTGGAGTTGTTTTCTCCTTCGTTTCTGATATGGATAAAAATATCTCTGAATGGCTTCATTTCTATGTCATCGTTCACGGTACTAATTGCCAATCCGTATGCTGTAGACAATATGGGACAAAGGCTTTTTGCGATGATATCTTCTATCTGAGGAACTGATTGAATATTCCATTCTTTTTCAGATACATGTTTTATTTCTTTAAAAGTGTCGTGCACCTCTCTAAGGGTAGAAAAAGTGCTGCCACCTCCACAATAAACGATGGGTCGATTCTTCAACGCATCATATAGCCTCATTTTACTTATTTGAGTTTGTATGCCCAGTTCGCGAAATAAATTTCCGCTAATGTGTTGACAAATGCTGTCTATTTTTTTTGTAAAGACTTCTTTTTTTGACATGTCAATTTCGGATGCACTCTTCACATTTGAGTCGATCCCATGAGGGGCCTTTTCATCTGCGCAGGTAAGAAAGTTCAATCCCATGTTGATGGAGAAGAAGTCGTAAACTTGGGGCGTATCCTGTTCTATTGTGAAGAATGAAATATCGGTAGTACCACCGCCAATATCAATCATAAGGCTCATACCTCTTGCAATTTTCTGTTGGCTGGTTAGAGGCTTTAAGCAGGCATAGGCTTCCGGAAACACTCTAAGTTGGT
The DNA here is from genome assembly GCA_030526455.1 of Bacteroidales bacterium. Taxonomy (GTDB): domain Bacteria; phylum Bacteroidota; class Bacteroidia; order Bacteroidales; family Muribaculaceae; genus Sodaliphilus. The sequence continues at coordinate 14,426 of JAUNCU010000001.1, forward strand.
ACTCTTCTTTGTCCTCTTCAGAGTACTCTCTAATTTCGGTTAGCTCTATTAGTTCTTCTAGTTCTGTTTCCAAGAATTTCTTTTTGTCATTTTTGAATATATCCTCAACCAACTTGTATGCCGAAGCAATAATACGCGTTGCTGTTTGTTTTGCAGTAGTCACGTGGCTGCTATCGGTAGGGGCGCCCATTTGAATTGAAAAATCTTGGCCAAATATATCTTCAAGGTCAAAGATGATAGAGGCTAAGTACCATATTGAATAGCGAATTGCCAATTCCTGATCTGCGGAACTGGTCTCAGTGGAGGTGTTGAAAGCCTGTTGCTTAAAATACCTAACGACATCACCTTCAAAATCGTCAGAAAGGTAACCGTAGCGTAGTCGTTTGTCAACGCCTATGCCAATAATGGATGGGATTGTGTAGTGCAGCTGTTTGTTCACTCCTTCAAATTTCACAAAAGTGTAATCTAATTCAACACCACCTTTACTCTCGACACATACCTTTGTTTGGTGCGTACCAAAATCAAGTCCCACAGTGATCATCTTCTCATCTGACTTGACAGCCAAAAGTTCCTCTTTGTTTATTGAGGGGATCTTTACAGGGAATTCCTGAATAGGGCCGTTGGGTTTATGTCCAATTAATGATTTGATGTAGTTTTTAATGTTCATACCTCATTAAATGATTGTTATAAGGTTAAGAGAAATAATTTCTTCGTTCACTTCGATATAGGAATCTTCTTGGATTTGTTCAAGACGCAGCTGCTCCTCCTTTTGGTATTCAGCAATTGCCTTTTCATGAAATCGAATAGTGCCTTCTAACTCGCGAGCACGTTTTTCATCGGAATCCCAAAGAATCTCAATTTCATCGTTGGTACTACGGATATATCTCCTGCGGTTCTCGATGACAGATGCATAGTATTCTTTTATCTGCAGTTCGTTGCGATGGCGTTCGCTTTCAATCTGTAGCCTGAGTTCTGACATCCGTTTTTCTTTTTCGTCATTTAATGCCAGGGCAAAATCATATCGCATGTTTCCAATTAGATTGGAGTTTATGTACTCATTTTTTGCATTATGTTCTTTTCCGTCAGTTTGTGATTTAGCAAACACATAGCTTGTTAACTCCTCGTCATTAACTACTTCTTGCTTTTGAATATCATAAAGTATAGGAAGAAGAGTTTCTGTATGCTTTATTACTCCCAAAACTTTTCTGCTTACACGTATTTGATAAACAATGAGGTAGAAGGATTGTTCGACGCTTAGCTTTTCGTCGTGTGTGAGAGCGTAACTGAATGAATTCTTTGATTTATTGTTCGTCTCTTCAAAATATTTGAGGCAAGCCTGAATGATTGGATGATAGATGTTGACGAACATCAGCTTGGAATTATCGTATGCGATTTGTTGATTAAATGTCATACGAATGGCTGTCACGCCCTCGATTTCACGCATGAATTGTCTAAAGTTTGATTCGTGTTCATCACCGACAGGCTGATATTGGGTTAAAAAGTTCTTAAGTATAAGAGGCTTGCTAAGTGGCAACTGGAATTCAAAGATGCCCTTTTCGGTTTCCACCAACGAGCAAGTAGTTAATTTCATTCTGATGATAGAATCCAGATAATTGTGCAGCTCTATTTCTGTTACATAGGCATTATTGTTCTGGATTCTATTAATTTCTTCTTTAAAGTAGGCATCATTTGTAAGTGCATTGTCAAGACCTTCTTCAAGATGTTTGATATTTTCTTTTTCGTTTGCAATAGCTAGTTCTATTTCTTTCAATTTTCTTTCTTTTTCTGCGTCGGTTAAGCGACTGGTGTATAACTCGTTTTCAAGTCTGTTATACACGTCTTGAATGGTCAATTTACGATTCTTTTCAAATGGAGCATCAAGAATCGCCTCCATATCGCCAATAGTGCCCCGAAAAATGCCGATACGGTCCAGCAAACGAATGTAGATGTCTTCTTGAATGGAGTCTGCAACGATAATGTTGTAAATATTTACTGTTGGAGATTGTTGACCAAAACGGTCAATACGGCCAATGCGCTGTTCGACCACCATTGGGTTCCATGGTAAATCGTAATTTACCATGGAATTACAAAATTGCATATCAAGACCTTCACTACCTACTTCTGATGAAAGCAGAATGTGTGCTTTTGGATTATTCTTGAATTCATCAAGAATTTCAGTACGATTCTCAATTGAACCGTGAATCATCAGAGTTCCAAATCCATGTTTTTTGAATCTGATTTTTAGGTATTTGATGGTTTTTAAAAAAAGAGCAAAGATTACAATCTTTTTGGTTCCATGTTTAAACACTTCGTCAATGATTCGCAGGAGTTCTTCGAATTTAGCATCTTCATAGTCAGCATACTTGTCTATGCCTTCATCAAGGCTTGATTCGGAGTTGAGATAAGCAAAAACGCTACTAGCAACTTGACGCTTCTTTTGAACAAGACCCAATGCGCCTCCTTGAGTCAACACTTCTTCTCCAAAAATGTCGATATATGAGTTGTTGTCAATGTATTCTTCAATAACTTTGTCGAAAGCTTTTCTTTCAGTAGGGGTGAGAGAGACTTTGCGCATGTGGGGCTTCCGTTCTGCCTGTGACAAATCTGTTGTTACTTCTCGCTTCCTTGTTCGCGAGAACACATTATTCATTATGCTCATTGATGAAATGAGATATTGAAGGCGAGCCCGATTCTTCATGTTGTCCTCACTGTGTAGCATGCGCTGAATTTCTTGATACATAGCATCTTCTGCGAATGCTTGCCCTATGGTGGTAGTGCAGGAATAAATTTCTTTCTCATTGGAGAAGTATCGTGTCACAAATTCTGCTTCGTCGAGTTCTTTTGCTATCTGTAGTAATGGGGTATGATGATTTAATTCAGCAAGAGCCTCAACGAATGGGCGGTTTTCCTGTAAGCGATTATCAAAAATCTGATAATTGTAATAATGAGTGTTGTCGAGAAGGTGCAACAAGTTATAGAGATTTTCTGTACTAATCATTACGGGTGTTGCCGTTAGGAATACTGCAGCATCTGCTTGGTTCATGATGATTTCGGCACCATTATATGTTTCGTTCCTGTTGCGCATCTTGTGAGCTTCGTCACATAATACGAGGCTAAACTTAAAACCATATTTTAAGATGTAATCAATTATCTTTGAACTACTTTTTTTCTTGCTATTTGCTTTCTTTGCGTTGTTACCCGCTGTTCCCGTGCGTATTTTTTCATAGTTGATGATGGCATGAATTGGAGTGCGTGCATCCTGCATTTCATCAACAAGATCTTGAGCGTTTTCATAAATCTTGAAAGTCAAGCCAAATTTGAATGAGAGTTCGGCCTTCCATTTCTGTTGGAGTGACTTTGGACATATTATTAGTACATGGCGCAACTCTTTTCTGGCTTTCAACTCAAGCATAATATGTCCTGCTTCGATAGTCTTACCTAAACCTACCTCGTCAGCGATAAGTAATCTGCGGTTTGGTGAATTTAGGAATTTTAGAAGGGGTTTGAATTGATAAGCACGGAATAACGTCTTGGATGCTTTCAGAGAAGAAATAGTGCTGTTGTTAGAACTGCGTATTTTAAATGAAGTGTTGATTTTTGAATAGTCTGAATATGAACCAAAAATGCCCTGTTCGCATCTCTCAAAAGGGTCTGAAACATCGCAGTCAGCTGTAAGGTTGACTTCAAACTCATCCGATTCACCGTAATCCCAACAGACACGATAAAGTTGCATTCCTCTTCTGGCTTGCATTACTTCAATTATTGTTCCGCGTTTTTCGGAGTTTGCTTTTACTACAGTGTCTCCTAATCTGAATTTTGCCATATGTGGTGTATTTTTTTCTTGACGGGTGTTATGTTTTTCTCTTTACGTTATTTCTTGTTTGTGCTTGCTTGGCTGGCACAAACTGAATGTGGTTCAGAGGTGTATTAGTTGATTAACTATTACATTATTGCAAATTTACATATTTATTTGTGAAAAAAGCGGTTTGTTCATGAATTTTTATGTAAATGATGCAAAATGTGATGGTTGGAAAGTCTCATGGTCTCCAGGTATTACCATCAAAATGCCTCAGGCCGTGGCTTGATAAAAAATATGCAAGCGAGAACGTAAATCCATTTTCGCTTGCATGGTGTTGAGCAATCACATGCGTTTACGATCGTTGTTGGCCACTGTTACCCAGGGAGGTCGATTACGCAGGTTTTGGTTGTGGAGGGGGCGTGGCGGCGGAAGATTTCGTGGTCTTCTTCGTTGGTGATTACCCAGCAGAGTGGGGTGCGCATGGTGGGTGGGATGTCGGGGAAGGGGGCGCCGCCGTCGGTGTAGATGATGGCGCCGTCGTATTGCGGGCTGCGTGCCACCAGGTCGACGAATGGCTGGAAGGAGGTGCCGCCGCGGCCGGTGACTTCCACCTTGGGGGAGGCTTTGCTGATGCTCTTCACCTCGCCCAGGGCGTGGTCGAACTGCACTACGTCGATTTCCTTGATGCCGTATCGGAAGAAGCGGTTGATGGTGGTGTAGAAGTGCTGCAGTTGCTCGCTGCTTACGCTGGCGCTCACGTCGACGCCCACGATGAGGCGCGTGGTGAAGTGGTAGCGGCTGCCCATCTGGTCGAATCCGGAACGGCGGTTGGGGCGCATGCGGGTGAGGCGGCGCGCCTGTGAGAGCACCGATGCGCGGAATCGTGCCAGCACCTTGCGGTAGTCGATGCGCGCCTTTGTGGATGCGATGATTTGCTCCACTGCTGAGCCGGGGATGGAGCCCCAGTTCTGCACATGGTTGATCATGTCGTTGATTTGCTCCTTCATGAGTTCGTCGTGCTGCCAATTCTCGGCCATATCGGCTGTGGTGCCGAAGGGGGTGCGGTGGTCGTGCCTCTCTTCTTCATCTTCAGCGCCTTCGCTCGGCGCCATTTCGGCATTGGAGCCATAGTCGAAGCCGTGTTCTGACTCGGTGCGGCACTCGATGTCGTCGAACGAATAATCTGTCGGGAGGCTGTCGGTGTCGCGTTTCTTCTGGATTTGGCGGGCGTAGAATTCGTAATGGCCATCGCGGGGGAGTTCGAAGTCGCTAGCGTCGTCGATGGTGAAGGTGCGGAAATAGTAGTTGTCGCTCACCACGCAGTTGCTGCCTTGTGCGCATGCGAGGCGGCCGCATCCCTCGGGCTGGCGTTCGTAGGGGTGCTTGAGCAGGATTCTAATCATCTCCACCTTCATGCGCTCCTGCAGTTCGTCGTCGGTGCAGGAGGCGCAGCGTGTGGGGTTGAATTCAAATGCGCCCTTTCCCACGCGCATGTGGCATTGCATGGTGGAGTTTTCCATCAAGCGATGGCTGCAGAAGGTGGTGAAGAGGGCTTCCTCGTAGAGAAACCAGTGCTGTGCGATTTGTGAAATGCGTTCTCTTGCTGTCATGGATGGGATGCGTGAGTGTTTAGATTTGGTCGATGTAGTCGATCATGTGGTCGTAGACGTTGCGGGCGTATACGAGCATGAAGGTGAGGGCCTTGGTGTAGGAGCCTTTTTCGAAGATGCTGGTGAAATTGGCGAGTGCTTCACGCTGCTTGTTGTCGGCGAGCCATTCCACATAGGCGGTGAGGTTTTTCGCCACCACATTCTTCTCGCGCTCGCCGAGGTCGGTGTGCTCGAGGTAGAGGAAAATCGACTCGTTGAGTTGTGCCAACTCGTGAAGTTCGAATTTCTGCACCTTCTTCATCGAAGAGACGTATTTCGTGAGCAAATCCTTGCCCGTGATGTTGCCCGCGCGCAAAGTGTGGCGCACGAATGCCACTGTGGCGGCTGTGCCAATCACGCCGGCAAGAATGAGTTTGTGCACATCGTCGATGGTGTCGATGTTGCGCATGATGTCCGACACCTTCTTCCACGCGCGGCGGTCGGGCGTCTTGTCGAGGCCCTGTGCTTGCTGCTTCTGCGCCTCGTCGCCGCCGTCGAGCCATGAGGGGCTAGACTGGATGAAGTTCACCACGCGGTCGTCGAGTTTGTGCTCCATCGCCCAGTTGAGCCATTCTTCCACCTTGGGGCGAAACTCGTAGACGTTGAAGCGGCTCACCAGCGCCGGGTCGAGGTCGGTGAGTTGGTACTCCTCGCCATCGTTCACCGCTGCAATCACGCGGCTGCCTTCGGGCAGCGACTTTCCGGCGAGCGTGCGGTTGAGGGTGAGGTCCATCACGGTCTGCAGAATCTCGGGGCGCGCTCTGTTGAGTTCGTCGAGGAAGAGCACCACCGGCTGTCCGTCGGTGGGAAACCAGTAGGGTGGGGTGAAGTCGGTCTGCGCAGTCACGTTGCCGTCGGCATCTTTCTTTTCGATGCGCGCGGGCAGACCGATGATGTCGCCCGGGTCGGCCATCTGCCCCAGGAAAAGCGTAATCACGCGCATGCCCTGCTGCTGGAAGTGCTGCGTGAGGATTTCCGATTTGCCAATGCCGTGCTTGCCCACGAGCATCACATTTTGTGAGGCTGGGGTGAGGTAGAGTGTTTCTTTGAGTTCGGTGGTGTTGATTGCTACTGCCATGATGAAAAATGAATTTTTATGTGGGGTTAATAATTTTTTTGTTTTTAGAGTGTGCCGAAAGAACGTGGGCTACTGCCTGAAGAAGCGCTTGATGGGGATGCGGCGGTGCAGGTCGACCAACTTCTTGAGCGCTTCGATTTGAGTCGGGAAGTTGCGCTCGTAGGACCGCCACCAGGCGAAGAGATACACGCCCAATTGACTTTCGGGCAGGAATACCTTCACGCGCAAGCGGCGCTTCTGCACCTTGAAGAGGTATTTCACGTCGGGGTAGTCTTTCATCGCTTCTTCAAACATCGACTGGGCGTGGAAAGCGCCGAGTTTGTTCTTCTTCATGCACTTCGCTATGCTGAGGTGGAGCGGCTCCCACTCTTCGATGTAGGAGTCGAGAAGACCCTGCTGCATCACGAGCCAGTCGACCACATCCTGGGCGGTGTGGCAGCGTATTTGCTCAAATGCGATTCGGGTGGAGTTCACCCTGAACAGCAGTTCCTTATATTCGTAGAATAAGCATAGCGTGCAGAATGGCGAGAGCCTTACCATGAAGTATTGTACATGGTCCTTTGAGCGCTCGTCGTCGCCATATTTCACTTTTGTGACGCTGTCGCTGCCCAGTGCGTCGTGTTGCTTCACCAAGTGTAGCACCTTGTCGAGCCGTGGAGCCTTCACTACCACTTCGGCATCGGCCTGCGTGGTGTTGTTGGCAATCTTAAGGCTGAGAAACACGTCGAGCGCGGCCGTTTTGTCGTCGTTCATGAGGTGTGATGTGACTTTGCTGCGAATGCTGCTTTTGCTGTAATGTGCCATGCGTGGTTTTGAGATTTAGCGGGGTGTGTATTTCGAGTGTTTTGTGTAGGTGAAAAACGATTTGATGGGGCAATTGCTGTGCATCTCAATCAACTCTCGGAGAGCATCAATGTCGGCGGGGAGCGTCTTTTCGTAGGACCCGTACCAGAGGTTGATGTGCGCCCCGATTGTGGTTCCGGGCAAGTACACCCTGCAGGCCAAGTAGCGCTTGCGCTCACGGCATTCGTATTTCACGTCGGGAAATTCCTTCATCGCCGCCTCGAAGAGCGTGCGGGCTCGGATGATGCGAAGTTTTTTCTTCTTCAATTCCTTCATGGCCTCCATCATCAAATCTTCTACTTTTTGGGAGAGTTTGTCGGCATTCAATTTGTGATTCACAATCCACTCCACCACGCTTTCGGCGGTGTGGCAGTGGATGAGCCGCTCCGATTCATAGTAACTGTTCACTCTAAACTTGAGCGTGCACTCCCTGTAACTGATTTCGATGTTGTAGATGGGGGAGATCCTCACAAGGAAACTGTTGGTAAAGAGGCGGTCGCGTTCTAAACTGGGGTAACAGGCGATGTCGCTTTCTGAAAAAGCCTCGTGCTGGCGCAGCAGTTTTGCCGCCTGGGTGAGAATGCTGTATTCTGCCTTTTTGCTTTCGCCCGGGTCGCGGTTTTCCATCAGCATAGCGAGTGCTACGCTCATCACCGTCTCTTGGTCGCGTCCCTCTTCGAACAAGCGAACCAACTCGTTGCAAATTGTCTTATTACTGTAGATAGCCATGTGATTGTGTCGTTATTAGTGGGATGAAGATGTGAATCAACTGATTACCTGTTGATGAAAAACTCTTTGATAGGGCAATTGCGGTGCACTTCGATAAGCCTTTTGAGGGCTTTTGCCTTGGGTGGGAGCGTTTGCTCATAGGTGTCCTTGCTGGCATGGATGCATACCCCTACAGGACTATCGGGCAAGTTCACGGTGAACGTCAAGTCGGTAAGGGTTTCCTCGCAAGTGTAGCGCACTGCGGGGTATTCTTTCACTTCCTCTTCTAAGATAGCCTTGGCAAGGGTGGCGCAAAGTTGGTTCTTCTTGAAGCGTTTCAGCGTGTCGGTCGCCACGTTGTCGGCCTGCTTCAGAATGGAGTCGAATTGCCTCTTGTTGTTCTCGATCCACGCTGCCAGTTTTTCGGGAGAAGAGCATTGCAACACCTGTTCGGTGGAATTTAAGTAGTTTACCGTAAATATAAGTTTATCTTCTTTCCACTCCTCTTTTGTCTTGTATGACTCTTTAGAGGTCATGATGCGCAAGGTGCATGCAGGCGAAAAAAACACAGAGGTCACGCTGCCCACGAGGTGCTTTTCTTTGTCGTAATAACTGCCCATTTCACTTTCTTTAAACGCCTTGTGCTCAAGCAGCAGATCCACCGTCTTTTGCACGATGTCTTTCTCGAGTTTGCCGTTGTCGCGAGGAGCGTTGTTGGCCATCAGCATAGCGATAACCATCCTCTGGATTTCTCTTTTGTCGCGTTTGTCGAAGTATACCTTCAACAATTCATCGCGAAATTCGTCGGTCACGTAATTTTCCATTTGCCAGTGTATTGTGATTTAAGAATAAGTATATAAGTATGGATAGATAAAAGCCCCCCCCTTTTATCTATTATTGGGAGGTGATTCGTTCGCCGAAGCGGGCGGCGAAGTAGGCGTAGTCTTCGTCGCCTATATCTATTGGGTCGAGGATGGTGGGCGGGCAGAAGATCAGGTATTGCTGGTGGCCGAGTTGCTCTGCCAGGTAGATGCCCAGGCGGGCGGCGTGGTCCATGTCTTCGAGCACCACGTATTCCTCGTCGGTGTGCTGGTGGTAGTAGCCGGTGCCGAAGTTCATGCAGGCCACATCGGTGTAGGGGCGCAGCACCGCCACATCGGTGTAGGGGTCGGACTGGTAGTTGGTGATGCCGAATTTCTCCTCCAGTGGGGCGAGGTGGCTGTCGAAGAACTCACGGTCGAAGAGGCGCACGCCGTTGCACGCCCACGAAGCGCGGTTGCGCCCTGGGGCGTCGAAGGCGATGATGTAGCCCACGTCGGCGAGCCATTCCTCGTCTACTTTCAGGCTGCCCTTGCACCCGATTTCCTCCTCCACGAAGAAGACGGCCTTGCACGCGGGAAGTCTGTCGATGATGCTCAGCACCACTGCCACGCCCGCTTTGTCGTCGCCGCCGAGTCCCTTTCCCTCGCAGCGCACGCGGTGGAGTCCGTCGGCGTCGACCTCTGTGATCAACTCCAGCGATTTGCAATCCTGCGCCAGGGGTTTTTGCCAGTGCTGCACGGTGTCGATGTGAGCCGTGAGGCAGGGGTAGAATTCGTCTTTAGCCACTGTGCCCTTGGTGAAGTAGATGTTGCCCATCGCGTCTTTCCCCCAGTGGTAGCCATTCTCGATCGCGTGGCGCATGAGAAACATCTGCATCCCGATTTCGTGGCGATACACGGTGGGAACTGAAAGCACTTTAAGTGCGAGGGTGGTGTCGAGTGTTGTGATGTGGGTCATAGTTGTTTCTGCTTGTTTTTTTGTTTTTTTTGTTGTTGATGCTGAGGGGGCGAAAACTCGGGCTGCTACCATAACCGACCCTCTCCGAGGCTCATTCCCTTGTGGTTTCTTATCTCCAAGCGGCGCGAGCGAATTGCTGCGCAATTCTCTCGCTTGCATGGAGTTAACCATAATAAGCCGTCTCCGACGGCGGAGGGTGGTCGCCTAGCGTTCGTGGGTGGTCGGCTAGCGTTTTTGCAATCGGCGTTTCGCATTTCGGGTTTTCGCACAGGCTTGAGGGTGGGCTGGCAAGGGATGCTGAGGGGGCTTCATCCCTTGCCGGCTGGGTGCGTTTCGGGTCGGCTAGGCGAGTTGGGCCACAAACACCCAGTGCTCGTTGCCGCTCACCGAGAGGATGGGTTTCTCCTTCGCGCCGATACCCATGGCGGTGAGTGTGCGGCTAATGGTGAGGGCCTCGTCGCGGCTCTTGCAGATGGCAAGCACGTTGCGGGCGTGGTCGACCTCGGTGCGTACGAGGCTACCCATGATGCGCTGAATCTTGCTAGCCATCTTTGCGGCCCTTACGCCCTTGTTGAGCGAACGGGTGGTTTTTGCATTTCCTTTCAGATTTTCAATGTCGAATAAATTTGCTGCTGCCATAGTAGTAAACTTTTTAAAGGTTAATAAAAAAATGAGTTGTTTTCGTAGAATTGCGATTCTTGCGGCTTAGGTGTGCTTTGCCATGTGAAAATCAGAAGTGGATGGTGCGCGGCGGTGTGTGCGCTACGCCTGGTGGCTGAGGAGCCGAGGCACACACTGCCGCGCGATCACTCGCCCCTACTGCTGGCTGGGGCGCAGGATGAACTGGCGGTTCTTGAAGTCGAACACCACGGTGAACGCCTTCAGCAAGTCGGCACCCACCACGCAGGTGAATCCCATCATCGCCATCATGCTCTCGAGCGAACTGAGGTTGCCCGCCTTCAGTGCGAAAGGCAGCCCTGCCACTTCGGCGTCGAGGCTGAAGATGGGCGTGGTGAAGCGGCCACCCAGCATGGGGTTGAAGTCTTCGCGCTCGCCTTCCGAAGCGAGGCCGGCGCTAATGTCGTGGTGCACGTAGGCAGTGGGAGCGCCGGTGTCGATCACGGTGTTCACCTGCTTGCCGCCGATGGTGAGCGCAATCTGCGCATACATGCCACCGCCACGCAGTGCCACTGTGGTGCCGCCATCGAGCGCGATAGGCTCGTCGCTCAGCGTGAGCGTGCCACCTTGCATGTCGATGCACATGCAGTACTGGCTCAGCACGTCGAGGCCCAGGAGGCAGTCGAATTCCAATTCGGCCAGGCGGCAAAGGCTGTCGACGTCGCCCACCATAGGCAACGACTGCGAAACGGGATGCACATCGCCCATGAGTGAGAGTTCGCCACTACGCGCAATTGTGAAAGGTGAACCAGTATCCACCAGCATCTTCACGCCGTTTTCAGAAATCATCAGGTGATTGTTCTCGATAGAGAGTTGATAGGTGTTCATCATAAATTAGTATTATTTTAATGGTTAGTAATCGTGTTCGTGTTTTCACGGGAAAACTTTTTACGGTTGCAAAGTTAAGTCAAATATTTTGATTATTCAAATTTTTTGACAAAAATTTATATATTTTTTCATCGATAGGCAGCGAAGTGAGCAGTGCTATGCGGTGGAAAATGCCTGTATGTTAAGCATTTGCGCGCTCTGCAATTTCTTCTGGAATTTCTACCGTGTACTCCAAATCGTCGAGGCAAACGTCGAGTTGAAGGACCTCCTCGCAGAATTTTTTCAGTTCGGCGCCAAATAGGCCACACATGTAGTCGTCAAGCCATTCCTGGAAAGCGTCCCACTCGTCATTGTCCAGCGCTTCTTCGTCGAGGTTGCCATCCGCGTCGAGGTAGTCGGCCTCGTCGTGCTCGAAAGTGAAGCCGCAATTAGCCTTGCAGTAGTCCATCACTTCAGCGAGGTCGCAACCGTAGGCACCATCCTTATAGCCCTCCCATAGCCAATACTCTTCCTCGGCTTCCGTCGCCAACTGGCGATAGGCGGCGTCAAGTTTGTCGTAGAGCGCAGGGTGCGACTCCTTCAGGCCCAGTTCGTCGGCATTGGTGCTGCCGTGTTCCTTTACCAGGCTCACGAGCACATCCACCTCGGCGTCGCTCAATTCCACCTCGCCATCCCCAGAGACATACTCAGGGCAACAATGACTACAGAGTTCATTCTCGTAAGTGATACTGTACTTTTTCATAATAGATCGGTATTTTTTGTGTTGATAATGTAGCAAAAAACGTGCCAAATTCAGGTTTAGCCTTTGATTACGGCTATTGGCAGGAGGCGGGTTTTTATCTTCACCAGGTCGAGTTGGTTGGCAATCACCTGCTCTATGTCTTTGTAGGCACCGGAGGCTTCTTCCATGTCGTTCTGGCAGCGGATGGCGTGCACGATGCCTTTTGCCTCGAGTCGGGCCACCTCTTCGGCCATGTTCAGCGTGCGCACAGCGGCCTTTCTCGAAAGCGTGCGGCCGGCGCCGTGTGAGCATGAGCAGAAGGAGTCGGGGTTGCCGAGCCCCTCCACGATGTAGGATGCCGTGCCCTGTGAGCCTGGGATGATGCCCGTGGTGCCTTTGCGCGCCAGCGTTGCGCCTTTGCGGTGCACAATCACGTCCTTGCCGAAGTGGTGCTCGATGGCGGCGTAGTTGTGGGCGATGTTGATCATGGGCTCAAACTTGATGCCCTGCAGCGCGCTAGCCAGCACATCCTCGATGCGCTCCATCATGAGTTTGCGGTTGCACAGGGCAAACTCCACGCAGTAGTTCATCTCGTTGAAATACATATCGTATTCCTTGCTTCCTCGTGCCAGGAAGGGTAGACGTATCTCTGGTGCCACCACTGAGTGCCACTTTCGGTTGAGGCGTGCTGCCACTTCGTTGTAGTGGTCGCCCACTTGCTTGCCAAGGTTGCGCGAGCCCGAGTGAATCATGACCCACAGCGTGTCGGTCTCGTCCTTCTGCAGTTCGATGAAGTGGTTGCCTCCACCCAGTGTTCCCACCTCGTGGCGAACCGAGTGCTGGCGGCGCTTCACCACCTCCATACCGTCGACATCGAATCCCGTGGGCAGATATTTCTCGTCCTGCGCCTCCTTGTGGTGGGTCTTGCCCAGGGGGATGCGCTTGCGAATACCTCGCATGATGTCCTTGCGCAGCACCTCGAGCGGGATGTCGGTCGTTTTCCAGTTGGTCTTCACGGCACACATGCCACAGCCTATGTCCACACCCACGGCATTGGGGATGATGGCGTCGTAGCATGCCAGCACGCCACCTATGGGCATTCCCATGCCGGCATGCACGTCGGGCATGATGGCGAGGTGGTGGAAAAGGAAAGGAAGAGTGGTGAGATTCTCAATCTGGCTCATGGCCGAATCTTCCACTTCGCTAGTCCAGATTTTCACTGGGCGATTGTTGATGATTTTTACTTCCATTGCTTTTGGCGTTTTTCAATTTGTGAAAATAAATATGTGTGTGGAGCCTATTCTCAGTTTTTCGGCTTGCTTTTGGGCGGCGGCGTTGCCGCTCTGTTCCCTATTGCGCTGCAAAGTTATATAGCCACTACGCAGTCTATTTGCGTAGTTGGAAGAATTTTTCAGTATTAACTTATTTTAACTATCACGCAAGCGCATTGCGCAGGAAGATTGCTATCTTTGTGGCGCTAATAATCAGTAAGTTGTAATAACATCACAGCCATTATGCCAGCCAATAAAAATGCACTCATTCGTTACAAGACCATCGACGCCTGCCTGCGCAATCGGCAGCGCTGTTACACCCTCGCCGACCTCGTCGATGCCTGCAGCATTGCCGTCTTTGGAAAGGAGGACAAGGTGAAGGAACGCACCGTTCAGGGCGATATCCAGATGATGCGCTCCGACCGATTGGGCTACAACGCCCCCATCGAGGTATACAACAAAAAGTATTACCGCTATAGCGAAGATGATTACTCCATCGCTAAAAGCCCGCTCTCGCAAAACGACTATAAGGTGATGCAGGAAGCCGTGGACATGCTGTGCCAATTGGCCGACTTCGAGCAGTTCTCGGAAATGACCGATGTGGTGCGCCGCCTGCAGGACAAACTCGCCATCAGCAAGGATGCTCGCAAGCCCGTGATACACTTCGACAGCGTGCCCGACCTCAAAGGCCTCCATCTGCTCACGCCGCTCTACAACCACATCGCGCAGCGCCAAACGGTGCGGCTCTCCTACCAGTCGTTCAAAGCCCGCCAGGCGTCGGAGTTCGTCTTCTTCCCCTACATGCTCAAGGAGTTCCGCAACCGATGGTTCGTGTTTGGCTGCAAGCGTGGCGATCCCAAAATCTACAACCTCGCCCTCGACCGCATCGTGAGCGTTGAGCCACACGACGCCCCCTTCCGCGAAAACCCGGAGTTTGACCCCGAGCACTTCTTCGACGACGTGATAGGCGTGACCAAAAACCTGGGCGACAAGCCGAGCAGGGTCACCTTCTGGGCCGACGACAACCAGAGTAAATACATCAAAACCAAGCCCCTGCACCCATCGCAGCGCCTCGTGAAGGAGAACGACGACCGCAGTTGCGTGTTTGAAATCAACGTCTGCATCAACCTCGAAATGTATTCCGTGTTCATGAGTTACGGCCCCGGCGTAAAAGTCCTCTCCCCACCCAACGCCGCCGCCCACATGAAAAAAATCCTAACCCAAGCCACCACCCAATACACAGAAGGAGAGGCGGAATAAACGAAAAATAGGGTAGGGGGCTATCAAAACGAAAAACAAGGTACAGCCTATCCGAAAACTTAAAAAATACTGCTAGTATATAACAACAAACGCTAGGCGACCACCCTCCCGCTAGGCGTCCACCCTCCGCCGTCGGAGATGGCTTATTATGGTTAACTCCATGCAAGCGAGCGAATTGCGCAGCAATTCGCGAGCGCGGCTTGGAGTTAAGGACTAGTAAATGAAAGAGCCTCGGAGAGGGTCGGTTATGGTAGCAACCAGAGTTTTCGGACTGCTTCGATAGGGGGATCAAAACGATGTATCGCCCCCCCTACTATATTCTGCTCCCCTCGCTGGACGCTATGTGTTTTTCTTGCAGGCTCCGCATTGGCTGCAGCCGTTGCAGGTCATGCGGTTGCCGCAGCAGTTGCATTGCTCCTCGAAGTAGGGCTCGTGCTGGGGGACTTCGGTGCCGAAGAGTGTGCCTTCGGGCATTCGCAGGTGGCGGGGCTTCAGTTTGCCCTGGAAACTCAACCCCGACCGGAATGCCTGCTGACTCTGGGTGCGCTTGTCGGGGATGCGGTAGGTTTTGCCGTCTTTCACAAATGTGGTGCCGGTTTCGATAAAGTTGAAGGTCACCTGGTGCTGGCGGCACTGGTGGCTCAGTTGCTTCACCCACTCGTAGTGGCAGGGGCGTGCGCCGTCGTAGTTCTCGCCACCGCACAGCACTTCCTCTATCAAGCCCGTGGCCAGATACTGCTCGGCATCGACGGGGCCGATGCAGGGGGCGGCCATGAATCCGCGATGCTTAGCCGGTGTGCTGAGCAGAAAGGGGAGGCGTTCGTCGGCGCGGCGCTGATTCTCGGTGGTCACGTTGAGCATCACATTGTCGTAACCCTCGCCCCAGTCGGCAGGGAGGCAGGTGGCCAAGCGCTGTGGGCGCTTGGTGAGCAGGCGGAAAAACACGTCGGGGCGCTGGCGAATGATGCTCCACGCCTCATCGCGCCACGCGTCGGCCTCCTCCACAAAGAAATCGGTGGAAAGGCCCACGTAGAGCGTTGAGCCCGAGGGAATCTTGAAACTGCCGTCGCGACGCTTCTGCAGGGGCAGGTTGAAGCCCTCCGTGCGAAATACGCGCGAAGTGTCGATGCCGCGTCGGCTATCGAGGAAATACATGTAGCAATGCTGGCAGCCTTCGCTCACTTTGTGGCAGCCGTGCCAAGGGTTCCAAATGATCATTTTACTGCTTGCGAGGTGTTATTTTATCTCTTCCTCATACATGAGGTAGTGGCTTTCGTGCATGCCCAATTTCTGATAAGTGTTCTGTGCGCGCTCGTTGGTTTTGTCCACGTAGAGGCGGAGTTGGCTCACGCCGGCTTGGCGGGCTGCTTGGCGCACGGCTTGGTAGAGGGCTGAGAACACGCCACGGCGGCGGTACTCGGGCCTTACGTACACGCTCTGTATCCACCAGTACCAGCCGTTGTTCCAGTCGCTCCATTCCATCGTGAGCATGAGGCTGCCGATGCAAGCGCCATCGGCCATGGCCACGAAGTATTTGCCTTTTTTCTCATCTTCCACCACAGCGCGCACGCCTTCGAGCACTGTGGCCTTGTGGAGCACGGTGCCTTCCGATTCGGCGGCCATGTCGACCTGAAATTGGGCGATAGCCTCCACCTCGGCTGCTTCGCCCACCTTGATAGCGAATCCTTCCATGCGTCTTACTTCAGTGCTTTGCCGTCGGAAAATGCCTGGCCCACTTTCTGGCCCAGCGCGATGTAACTGTGATGAACGGGGTCGAAGACGATGAGATGCATCTTCTCGATGTCGGGATTTCCATCTTCTGCCAAATAGTTCTCGTCAACGAGGATGTTGACAATTTCGGCCACGATGTAGTAGCCCTCGGCCGACTCGTCGATTTTCTCTTTGATGCGGCATTCCAGCGTCATGGGGAAGTCGGTGAATACCGGTGCGTTCACCTTCTCGGCACGCTGGGTGCTCCAGCCGGTTTTCTCCATCTTGGCGGGGTCGTTCTTAGCCGACACGATGCCCACAAAGTCGGAAGCCACCATGGTGCTCTCTGTGGCGAAGGCCGCTGTGAACTCGCCGCTGCGGTTCAGGTTGAGGGTGGTGGCATGGGCGCCCATCGAGATCACGATTTCCTTCATGTCCCACTGTCCGCCCCAGGCCGCGTTCATCGCGTTGGGCGTGCCGTCGTCGTTATATGTTCCTATAATCAGCACGGGCTGTGGCGCAACCCATGGCTTTGGTGCAAATGATTTCATATTGTTGTGTGATATTAAGTTGATTAAAAATAGTTATTCCATTCGGCCGTATTTCATCTCTTCGCCGTCGCTGTCGTATTGCTTTCGCTTGCCCACGGGAGGCTCCGTAAGGGTGATGCGCACCACAGCCGTTCGGCCGAGCGAACGCGCGATGCTGGCGTCGAAGGCGTGCATATGATTAGGGAGAAACCGCTCGCAAATCAGTCGCAAACCGTGAATCTTCTCCTCGTCGTCGGTCACAATTTCGGCCTTGCCAAAGGCTATGGCACTCTTGTACTGAAGGGTGAAAGTACCGTCTTTCGGCCCCACGGTGGGCGTGCACCTGGTCACGGCCGAAAGGCACACCCTGGGGTGGGCGGCAATGGCGTTGAGTTTCTTCCCCTCCAGCGCGCCGTGGAAGTACCAGTGCACACCATCGGCCGAAGCCAGCGACAGCGGCAAGCCATAGGCCTCGCCATCGGCATCCACAAAACTCACCGTCACGTAAGGCGCCCGCCGCATCACATCCACGGCCCACTCGCTATCCATCGCTCTAGAGTCTCTTCTCATGTATTTTTCAGAATTTTATTACGTTGTAAATCAGTAGGAAAAGCCACCCACACCAGCAGCGCCTTTTAATAGAGGCTATTTCGTGAATTGTTCTTTCAACTTTTCCAGTTTTGTCACTACCAGTTCGATATAAGCATCCTTCATATCATCGCTTAAGAACGAATCGTGAATCAGTTGCTTCCATGCGGGAAGGGCCTTGTTCATGTTCTCTATGAGTTGCATGGTGACTCGCGGGTCAATTCCCATGGTTTCCGATGCTTTGACAAAATCCACCAACCTGAACCTCGCCTTCTTCTCATTGATAGGGAGTGCCATTTCCTCTTTGTCTTTAGGGTTGGCAATAGATACGTTCAACAGGTCGTAAGCAGGGGTGAGTTGGTAAAACTTATTTGGCCGGTAGAGGGAGAAATTTTTCAGATGCATGTCGTTGTTGCCCGTAACGAACGAGAATAGCAGAATCTGCATAAAATTGACGAGGTCCAGTTTCGGAGTTGAACTGTAGACCGCAATTGTTTTGGCAATCTGCTCACACGAACTCTTATACTTATACTCTGTGGGGTGGAGTGTGAGTTGGCACATGTCCTCCATGTCAATCTTCTCACCCTTGGTGGTGCGATCGATACGGCGGGTGATATAGCCTAGACTCCCGTCGGCAAGACGTATTAGCGAATGCGGCACCACCTTGATGCGCGCAGCCTCTGCCATGTGCATGGTGAGATCTTCATTCTCGGGCAACTGGGGGTAAGCATCAGTCTGAGGTTTGAAAATGAAATCGCCCCAGAGTCCCACAATGGTGAGTCGGTTACATCCCTCATGCTTATGCAGGTTGAGCGAGAGTTTTGGCTGAACACCTGTAAGGGATGTTTGCGATTGTATCACCTGCGCAGCCAACTCATCCAGTTCCTCGCGGCGATACTCCAGCGATGGTGCGCTATGAGTGCCGAAGAATTTGCGGGCGCATTTGGGATGAAAGTCGTGCATGCCTTCATCTAATTCCTGGTAGCAATATAGACACTTGTTCATATCTATTGATTATTTACAGGTGTAACACTCACGCTGCCGATACATTCTTTGCAACAAAGCAGCAGCAACGACATTCGGTCGAGTATGCTGATGTCGGTGTTTCGCAGCGCCACGTCGAGCAGCCATCCTTCGGGAATTAACCCATCGAAAAAAGGGAACAGCACAGGGCTAGTAAAGGCCTCTTCCTGCAAAGGCAGCGTCAGGCTAATCGCAACGGCCGAGGGTGCTGCAAGGTAATCTTTGTCGTAACGAAAGGTGTATTCACCTCCGTCCTCAGTCAGCAATCCTGCCAACATCTCCTTTCTGTAGATTCGGGCTTGTCGCATGATGGTCAATATTTAGGTGTAGCGGTGAGGGTGTAGTTAAATAAGTCGAGCAGTTGGTTCACCTTGTCCATCCGCAGCGTAGGCTTGCCCTGCTCAAGTTGGCGCACGAAGTTGAGCCCTACGCCCGACTTCATGGCAAGTTCCACCTGAGTCAGTCCGTACTCCTTGCGAAGTTGCTTCACCGTGAGCGACAGTGTAGTTTTTTCCATAAGCAGTGTATCTTAAATTATATCCTTTCTGATGCAAAAGTAGTGATTTTTTTTCAATTTACATCATTTCGGATATAAAATAGGGAGGTTTATTCTGTATTACATCAGAACGGATATAATTCTGCCGCTTCAATCCTTCCTCTTGTATTCGCTTTTCCGCTTCGGATTCATGGGGAACCAGCCTTTTTCCACCCTCTCCTTCTGCTCAAAGATTTCGAGGATGCTCCACAGGCACGAACAGCCCACCACACCCAGCACCGGGCTCAAAATGCTGTGGTCCACCAAGAGACTCGCCACGATAAAAGCCACGCCAGCGAGCGCAAACACCCACCAGCACTTCGTGCCAAAGTAATACTCACCCTTGATGACAATAGGGTGAAAAACGCCAATCACCAGGAAAGTGATCACGGCTATAATCAGTCCAGAGTAATTCATATCGTCTTTAAATCATTATCAACGTTCCAGCCAAAATCAGCAGGCAGCCCACAAGAGTCTTCCAAGTGAATGCTTCACCCAGGAAGATGACGGCAAACAGAATGGTCAGCACCAGACTGCACTTGTCGACAGGCACCACTTTGCTCACTTCGCCCACCTTAATGGCGTAGAAGTAGCAAAGCCACGAAGCGCCCGTAGCCAGTCCAGCCCCAAGAACCCTTATCAGTTTCCATATTTTTCAAATCCATTAAAAGAACAAGAAAAACATCACACAAAAATACAACATTCCCCCGAAATCCCAAAAGCCGGAATCAAGCATCGAAAGTTTTCTTTAATTTTTCGATAAGCAATTCTGCGGTTAAGCCCATTAGTCCTGCGTTTTTGAAGAACTCAGCATTGGGCATTGGGCCAATTTTGTTGCAGAATTGTTCGATGTCTATCCTTAGTCGGTTCGGAGTTGGAAATGTCTCGTCTTCAGGTAGCATGGCAATCAAGCGAAACACGTCTTTCTTGTGCTTCTCAATATCTCGACTGTCGACGCTTTCTCCAGCATCTCGTCGCTCCAGCATATCGATGTAGGCTTTGGCTTTTAGGCAAATGAGTGCCTCTGCACTGGCAATGTGGATATTCCCAAGATTCTTGCTGTGCTTGATTGTGAATGCGTAATAGTCGCTGTCCATAAGAATGGCTGAGACGCTGGATAAGTCTTCGCCAAGGCTTATTGGTTCAATGCGTGCATCGGCGGGAAGGTTGAGGAGTCCAGCGTTGCGGGCAAAGAGTTCGATTTGCTTGGGAAAACTCTTGTCGTCGGGGTTCACGAATCTATAATACTCGTGCTTGTGTTCGCTTTCTCCTTTGCGTCGTCCTTTGTAATTGGCCTTCTTGATGAATTCCCACAACCTCGCTCCAAAATCGGGGGTGATCGCCTCTACAATCAACACCAGATCCAGGTCCTTGGTAGCCCTTGGATTCATGTCCAATTCTTCTTCAAGAAGATGGCACGCTGCACCTCCAATGAGCACGTATTTATCTTTGTAATCAGCAAAAAACTCTTGCCAGCGATCAAGCCCTGTTACCATTTTATTTCTTTTAATAACGTATCACATTCCATTTGCACTCTCTCGTCGGTGCTGTCTTTTAGACTAAGAAATAGCGACAGCCTATCCACCTTCCCATCTTCGGCCAGTAGAGCGGGGTTGTATTTCCAAATTTCCACCTTGATGTCGCCAGAGTGTTTGTCCAAGAGGCGCTCACACCCCTTTGCTGCTGGTTTGGAAATGGCCACGACGGGCATGGCAGGTTCTGCCAGCATTGTGAAAGCACCCAATGCGGTCTCGCCAGCGATAAGTCCCGTAGCCATTTCGTCGGCATACCGTATTCTTTCAATTGGTGACGACATCAATGGGAAGGCCTTCTGCCATAAGGCTTCGCCTTCTGATACAAAGGTCAAAGTCTTTTGCTTGGTGCCTGATAGCGTGATGATGCCATTAGTCTCAAGCCATTTTATAGCCTTGATGATAGTCGTGTATGCCATTCCAGTCGTGTCGGTCAGTCGGTAGGCATCACAGCCGTTCAGGCAATCCCTCTGAAGGTGATACAGAACAAGCAGTTGGGCTACAGGCGGCATTTCCTCTTTCGTGACTTTGCGGGAGTTCGGTAGATTGCGCAGCAGCAGCATCATGCAGGGCGCATAGATGATTCTGCCGGGCACAATAAAGTTGACTCCAGCCTTTGTGAGGCGTTTCAGATTGTAGGACTCGACACTTGATAAAACAAACACATTGGGTAAAGTGGTTTTTTCTGCAATAATTCTTTGATGCTTTGCCAGTTGCGACGGAGTGCAGTTATCTGGATTATGTGCAAGAGAAAAAACGACAGTTCGCCCCTGTACGTTGATAGAGTAGAAACTGTATGCGTGCAAGAGAGCAAAAGGAATCCCCTTTGTCATATCCGCGGGTAAGATTCTTGCTTTTATGTCGACTGCAAGAAACTCTTCCAGAAATTCAGTGGCTTTTCTAATATTATATTCCATGTTGCATAATATATCATACAAGATATTATGTGCAAAAATACATGTAATAAACTGAACTAGCAAATATTTAGAATTCTTTTTATACTTATGAGTTGATTTTTTTATGGCATTCCCCCCAAAAACATCCACCCAAATCAAGCAAATTTTTCCCAGAAAAACTCCCCGAGTATTTTTGCACATCGGTTAGTACCGTGGCTCGAAACCACAACACTGTGGCAGTGCCGAAGCGCAAGATACAGCAGGGGAGAGAGTGTGCCACACTCAGCGTCTGCTCCAGGATATAAGCCCATCCTTTCTTTCAGCACGAAAACAAAATATAATGCCATAAATTGATGTGAAACGCAATGTTTTGTGTGTTATTTTTTTACTTTCCTTCTTTATTTTCAAAAGAAAACTGTATCTTTGTGGAAATCAATATTCTTAAAAGATGGCAAATAAAGATCTCAATAGAATCAAGGTGGTTCTTGTCGAGCAGAAGCGCACGGCCAAATGGCTTTCGGAGCAGCTTGGCAAGGATCCTGCCACCGTGAGCAAATGGTGCACAAATCAGTCGCAGCCCAGCATCGAGACACTTGCAGAAGCCTCCCGGGTCCTCGGTGTGGATGTGAGGGAGTTGCTCGTGCCCACTAAGGACGAGCCGAAGTACGTGAGGGTGGAATGATGATTGCTCGGCAATACGCTTGCACGCTCATCTGTATCCTGCGTTCAGCCTTAGATGTTTTGATAAGTAGGTGTGAATAAGATGCTTCGACGAGGGATTGCTCAAAGAATTAGAGAAAGGAATAATACAATAATAAAACTATTGCATTTATGGCAAATTATGCTGCAGGCCAAAGAATAACTGTCAGGGGTGAGGACTTCCTCATCACCAACATTGAGCCTGATGTGAATGGCAACTATCTGTTGCATTGCACCGGTATCAGTGAGCTTGTGAAAAACCATCACTTCATATTTGATACCGATATCGATAAAGATATAGAGATTGTTAGCCCGGCGAACACTCAGCTGGTGGCCGACAAGGATCCTCGATGGCGCAGGACAAGGCTTCTTGTCGAAACGGCTATCCGTGGCAACGCTTTCTTCTCACAGAAGATTACCGTGGCCGGAGGCGGTGCTTTCGATATAGCCGAATACCAGATGGAGCCTACGCTCAAGGCTCTTGAGCTGCCACGCCCACGACTGCTCATCGCCGATGGCGTAGGCCTTGGCAAGACCATCGAGGTGGGCATTTTCCTCAGCGAGATGATTCGCCGAGGTAGAGGAAAGCGTATTCTAGTGTGTGCTTTAAAGAGCATTCTTGCCCAGTTTCAGGAAGAAATATGGAACCGTTTTGCCATACCCCTCGTTCGACTTGATAGCGTGGGGGTAGCCAGGGTTCAAAATAAGATTCCTCTCAACAAAAATCCATTCGACTTTTACGACAAGACCATCATCTCTATCGACACGCTGAAGAACAATGGCCGCTTCCGCGCGTGGCTGGAGAAGACGCATTGGGACATCATCGTCATTGACGAGTGCCACAAGGTGGCCAACGACGCCAGCCTGCGAGGCGACCTTGCTCAATTCCTGGCCCAGAAGTGCGACTCGTTGATTCTCACTTCTGCCACTCCTCACAATGGCAATGCCGAGTCGTTTGCCAATCTCATGCGCATGCTCGATCCCATCTCCATTCCTCGCAGTGGCGAGTACACGCAGGACGACGTTAAGCCTTACTATGTGCGTCGCTTCAAGAAGGATATAGAGGACGAGCGCATCCGTGGTCAGTTCCAGAACCGCAAAGTGGTGAGCATACCAGTGGTTCTGCATCCTGAGGAAGAGAGGTTTCTCCATGTGCAGCATGCCCGCTTCCAGTCGGTCAACAAGGCCGGCAGCACCGACCCGCTCTATGCCTTGTCGCTCTTCAAGAGCTATTTGTCGTCGCCTTATGCCGCAAAAGCCTCGCTCGAGGAGCGCTGCAAGAAAGACGACAGCACCGAGGTGCGTGATCTTCTCGACTTGGTGAACTCCAATATATCCCTCGGCATCGACACCCGTTACGGGGCATTTAAGGCGAAACTCCAGGAGATATGGAAGAAAGACCCAAATGAGCGTATCGTCATCTTCACCGAGCGCATTGCCACCATGAAGTTCCTCGAGGAGAATATCAAGAAGGAGTTCCGCCTGGGTGATGACCAGGTGAAGCGTTTTGATGGCTCTCTCTCCGATATAGAGCAGGAGGAAATGGTGGGTGATTTTGCCAAGGAGGACAGCAAGATTCGCGTGTTCATCTCCAGCGACTCGGGCTCGCAGGGTGTCAACCTGCACTACTTCTGCCACACGATGTTCAACTACGACATCCCTTGGAGTCTGATCACACTCGAGCAGCGTAACGGGCGTATCGACCGTTATGGCCAGAAGCAGACGCCGGTCATCTATTATCTTGTGGCGAAGGGACAAGAGGAGGAACTCCGTACCGACTTCCGCATCCTTGACAAGCTGCTTGAGAAAGAGCAGGAGGTGCACGATGTGCTTGGCGATGCCATGAGCGTGATGGAGCTCTACAACAGCCGGCAGGAGGAAGAATTGGTGGCAGAAGCCCTGCAAAAGGGCGATGAAGACTTCCTGCAGCCTGCCCGCAGGCGCAGGCGTGGCGGATTCCAGCGCCCCGATGCGGTGAAGCCTACTCCTGCCAAGGAGCATCTCTCCGAAAAAGTGTTCGAGCCCAGGCTTTCGCTCTATCACTCCGACGAAGATTTCTACAAGGATCTTTTCAGCGAATTGGAGGCAATCGACTCTATCCGTCGTGGCGATGTGTGCTGGAAAGAAGGCGATGTGCCTTATGTGGAGGTGAAGAAAAACGACGAACTCACCGATGTGCTGTTCGACATTCCCCGTGAGGCTCTACCTGCCGACAATATCTTCCGCCTCTGTGCCGATAAGCCCACGCTCAACAAGTCGATAGCCGATTCTCGCAAGAGCAAAGGCGGCGGCTGGAGTAAATTCCTGCCCTTGTATGACCTGCACCCCATCATCCAGTACCTGCTCACCAAGTTTACTGCTTCGGTGCCAAAGAACCAGGCTTTCGTCGTGAAGGGTGATCAAATTCCTGAGGGCATGAGTTATTTCCTTTTCTATGGCAGCCATGCCAATGGGCTGGGCCAGAACCTTATCAGCAAGTTCTTTGTCGTGCCGCTCGACAAGGAGGGCGCCTTGAGGGAAAAACCCATCTCTCTCTTTGAGTTCCTTAAGCGCTATCATCTCACCGAAGGCTTCCTGCAGGGTGTTCGAGAGGAGGATGTGGCGCTGCTTCAACGCAATTTGGAGAGTGCTATCAACTTTGGTACAGAACTTTATATGAAGGAAAAGCAGTCGGGAGTGGCTGCGAAGATGGAAACTCAGCTTTTAGCCTACAGAGAAAAACTCGCCCTCTGGGCCAACAATGCCAAAGAATCGCTCTTCCAGCCCGATTCCGACGATATCGTGATCACACGTCGTAATCACGACAAGGAAATTGAGGAAATCAAGAAAATCAGCGACCAGTCGAGCCAGTTCTATCAAGACATGTTCTCGCTCGACGAGGCCGACCCGTATATGCGCCTCTTGGCGGTGTTCTATAATTTCTAACCCCGATTACCCAAGCTCATTATGGCCGACAATATTAAATACCGTTTTATCCAGAATGTGGGTGACTATTTCCCCTCAGGATATTTCAGCGACGACTTCTTCGACAAGGTGCAGAAGTGCGCCGGTGTTTCGAGCGAAGAAGTGAAGCAAATCTGCGCCCCCTACGTGAGGCTTAAGCAGGAATACTACGACTACAAGAACTTTATCATCAACGACCGGCCGCGCGTGGAAGATGCCATCAAGAAGACGCACGACTTCCACTCCCGACTGCTCTCTATCCTTGGCTATGAAACTGGCCGTGCCTATCAGGAGCACCTCATCGTCAATGATGAGTCAACTCCCGTGGAGATGATTCCGGTGCGCCATGTGATTCGCCAGGGGCAGCAGGTGAAGATGCTGGTGATGGAGATGCAGAACCTCATCACCATCGACGACAAGGAGCCGGCGGGCCTCTTCGAGCAGCAGTATGAAAGCGAGGCGAGAAGCGGGCAGCAGAAATATGCCGCACGCCAGTGGCGCTACGTTTTCAACCTCGATGCGGAGAAGTATAAAATCTCTCCTGCCATCATCAACAAGGCCATTACCCACATCTTCCTGCTGGCGGAGGAGCGCCGTCCACACTTCATTCTCATGCTGGCGGGCAACACGGTTTTCCTCTTCGACAAAGACAAGTGGGCCAAGGGCAGCTATCTGCAGTTTTCGCTCGACGACCTCTTTGCCCAAGCCAGTATCGACCAGCGCCACCGCACTCACTATGCGCTCTTCCACATGCTCGTGTCGAAACCCACGCTCGCTGCCGAAGGCGAGATGGTGCTGATGGACACGATCATCGAGGAGAGTTACAAGAATGCCTATGAGGTGACCAAGGACCTGAAAGAAGGCGTGATCCTTGCCGTGGAGACCTTGGCCAACGAGGCGCTCTACTGGTGGAAGCAAAACGACTGCATCCCCGTGAGCGACTACACCGACGACACCTTCGAGCAGCAGGTGAAGGACGACTGCCTCACCATCATCTACCGCCTGCTCTTCCTCTTCTATGCCGAGAGCCGCGACGAATTGGAAATCCTCCCCGTAGGCGATGAGGTGTACAAGCTTGGTTACTCTCTGGAGTCGCTCCGCGACCTGGAGATGGTGCGCCTCAACTCCGATGCCAGCCGAAATGGATACTTTTTCGACGATAGCATCCGCCATCTCTTCTCCCTGCTTTCTGATGGCCATAACGCGAAGGAGAGCAACGTAGGCAGCAAGAGTTTCAGGGTGCGACCCATCGACTCGCCACTTTTCAACGACAAGAACCTCCACCACCTTGCCAAGGTGCGCATTCGCAACGTCAAGTGGCAGGAGATTATCTGTGCGCTCTCGCTCTCTAAGAAGAAGAACTACTGTGGCCGTATCAGTTATGCCAACCTGGGCGTGAACCAGTTGGGTAGCGTGTATGAGTCGCTGCTTGCCTTCCGTGGTTTCTATGCCGAGGAGGACTATATCGAGGTGCATAAGGCTGGAGCGCCTCAGGATGGCACCTTCCTCGTGCCCTACAGCCGCATGGGTGACTTCGATATCTCAGAAGTACTCTGCGACCAGCAGACTGGCAACCCAATTATCTTGCCCGAGGGCACCTTCGTCTATCGTCTGAATGGTCGCGACCGCCAGAAGTCGGCGAGTTATTACACGCCCGAGGTGCTCACGCGCAGTACGGTGAAATACACGCTCAAGTCCATTCTCGACGATGTGCGTGCCAATAGGCGCCCGGCCACCGAACTGCTCGAACTGAAGATTCTTGAGCCTGCCATGGGTGCTGCCGCCTTCCAGAATGAGGTCATCAACCAGTTGGCTGAGGCCTATCTTGCCGAGCAGCAGCGTCAGCAGCGAGAGAAGGGATTGCGCAACTGGCGCATTCAGCCCGACCACTACCGCGACGAACTGCAGAAGGTGAAGGCCTACATCGCCACTCACAATGTGTACGGCGTCGACCTTAACCCAACCGCCATCGAACTGGGTAAACTCTCCCTGTGGCTCAACGTAATCCACAAGGATATGGAAACGCCCTTCTTTGCCAACCGCCTGGCGGTGGGTAATGCCGTGATAGGTGCATGGCTCAAGGTGTATAGCAAGCAGGATGTGTATGCCACCATAGAGCGCTATGGCGCCAAGCCTAAGGCTAGCAAGTGGTGGGAGAAGGCTCCACACAAGGTGAAATTTTTCTCCAACCGCGTGAACCGCTCTGTCAATGAGGTGTATCACTTCCTCTTGCCCGATGCGGGTATGCTGGGCGTGCGCAGCATTCGCGAGCAGAAGAAGGCGCATCCCGCCGAGGATAAGCGCATGGCTGCCGTCCTCAAGGACTGGACCGCGCCCATTCTTGCCGACGACTTCAAGACGCTCCAGCGCATCTCGGCAAAAATCGACGTGCTGCTGAAGGAATATTTCACCGACCAGATTTCTATCGACAAATACACCAACAATCGCCGCGAGATATGGGACGGTATCGACCATAGCGCCAGCGAATCCTTGTTCAAGACCGAGGAGCAGGCCGAGTCCTACGCACGCAAGCAGCAACTCTTCGACACCCGCTACCGCCACGACAACGCCTATCGCAAACTCCGTCTGGCGATGGACTACTGGTGCGCCCTGTGGTTTTGGGAATACGACGAAGCAGCCAGCCTGCCCACCCGCCAGGAATACTGGGCCGACATCGAAGCCCTCCTCGACGTGGACAACTCCCAACTCGACACCCGCACCCGTCAGGCGCTGGAGCGGGCCGGCTCGGCAGCGGTGCAAGAGGATGCACCCGACTATAGCCGCATGACCGAAGACGAGTCGCAAATCGTGACCCGCACCCAGGAAGAGATTCTCACCGGCACGCATGCCGCCGTCACCCTCTTCGCCCACGAAGACCCGCTGCGCCTGCGCATAGCCGACCGCCTCGCCAAGCGCTACCACTTCTTCCACCCGATGCTGGAGTTCATCGAGGTGTTCTGGCTGAGGGATGGCTTTGATATTATTTGTGGTAATCCACCATGGCTGAAGCTAGAGTTTGACGAGCAGGGTATTCTCTCTGAGAAGTACCCCGAGGTGGCTATCCGTAAGGTGTCGGCTCCCGATGC
>JAUNCU010000145.1 GCA_030526455.1 Bacteroidales bacterium
ATGGGTGATATTTGCGATATTCGGGGAGAATGACGCGATAAAAGGGGCTTATTCGCGTCAAATTTTGACGTGAATAGGTGCGATGGCGTGGACGGGGTGAATGTGAAGTGGTGGGTATACAACAAAAATCCCAGAAGCGGGGCTTCCGGGATTTTGCGGTGCGTACAGGACTCGAACCAGCGACCTCCTGCGTGACAGGCAGGCATTCTAACCAACTGAACTAACGCACCATTTTATGAGCTACACAATTGATCTCTCTCAATTGCGAGTGCAAAGTTACAACATTTTTTGATTTCTCCAAAATTTTTCGAGAAAAAATCGCATTTTTCTGCAAAAAAAGCATTTTTACATGAGCAGAATGCCGTGCTGGCGGCAAATTTCCACCTGATCTTCGGGCCAAATGCTGGCTTGCACTTCGCCGATGTGGGCTTTCTGGAGCAAATACATGCACAGGCGACTCTGGCCTATACCGCCGCCTATCGACTGCGGGAGGCTTCCGTCGAGCAGGGCGCGGTGGAATGGCAGCGATTCGCGCTCGGTGCAGCCGCGCAATTCGAGTTGGCGATGGAGCGACTCTGGGCTCACGCGAATGCCCATCGAGGAGAGTTCGAATGGTATTTCGAGCACATCGTCCCACACGATGATGTCGCCGTTGAGGCCCTGGTGGCCGCCTTCGGTTTCGGTCACCCAGTCGTCGTAGTCGGGTGCGCGACCATCGTGAGGCTTACCGTCGGCAAGCGTGGCGCCGATGCCTATCACAAAGATGGCGCCATATTTCTTGGCATATTCCCTCTCGCGCTCCACCGATGAGAGGTGGGGAAATTGCTGCTGCATCTCGGCGGTGTGCACGAAGGTGATGTCCTTGGGCAGGCGTGGAGTGATGTGGGGGAAACGCTCGTAGACTTCCTGCTCGGTTTCCTTGATGGCGCGGTAGATGTCGCGCACGGTGTCCTTGAGCACGTCGAGGGTGCGCTCATCGTCGCGAATCACCTTTTCCCAGTCCCACTGGTCGACGTAGAGCGAGTGCATATTGTCGAGATCTTCGAAGGTGCGAATCGCGTTCATATCGGTGTAGATGCCATAGCCTGGCGCGATGCCGTAGGCGCCCAGTTTGGTGCGTTTCCACTTCGCGAGCGAGTGCACCACCTCGGCGCGACGTCCGCCCATGGCGTCGATGTTGAAAGCCACGGGATGCTCGGTGCCGTTAAGGTCGTCGTTGATGCCGGTGCCCGAGAGCACGAAGAGCGGCGCAGTCACGCGGCGCAGGTGAAGGGCGCGCGAGAGTTTCTGCTGAAAGGAATCTTTGATGGTCTTGATTGCCACTTCGGTGGTTTCGGGCAGCAATCGTTGCTGATATCTTTTTGGAATGATAAGTGCCATATTTTGGTGTTAGGTTGATGTTGTTTCTATAAATTGCGCTACAAAAGTAATACAAATATCTCAATTTTCGAGCATTTTTCGTCGGCACGATGGCGGGAAGGGCGCGGATTTGGGCGGTTTGCGGCCGAAATTTGGATAATTCAAGAAAAAAGCAATATCTTTGTAATTCTATTGCGAGAATATATTGCATTAAGATTCAAACACATATACATATATCTATATGAAGAAGATATTATTTGCCTTGGCTATTTGCCTTTCGACAGCGGCAGTGGGTGAAGCCGCCCGCATCAACGCCCAGCAGGCGCTCGAAGCCGCCCAATCGTTTTTGGCCGAACAGACCGCTTCGCCATCGATGCTGCGTGCCACACGCCCCAGCCTGGTGCTCGCCCACACACCACAGGGCGGCGAATACTACGCCTTCAATGCCCAAGACGCCGAGGGCTACGTGCTCATGGCGGCCGACGACCGCATGCCGGCGGTGCTGGGCTACAGCGACGAGGGCCACTTCGACGCCGAGAATATGCCCGAGAACATGCGCGCATGGCTTGCCGACTATGCCGAGCAGGTGCGCTACGTACAATCACACCCCGAGGTGAAGGTGCAGGCGTCCTCCAGCCGCACGGCGGGCAACGTGTATCCCCTGCTCGGAAACACCAAGTGGAACCAGGGCGCCCCTTATAATAATATGTGTCCCACCTACACCAAAGACGGCGCCACCAAGCGTGCCGTAACGGGCTGCGCTGCCACCGCCATGGCGCAGGTGATGTACTATCACCGCTGGCCCGACGTGGGCACGGGAAGCCACAGTTACTCGTGTGCGCTCAACGGCGACGAAAGTCAGCGACGCACCATCACGGCCGACTTCAGCAAGAGCCGCTACGACTGGAACAACATGCTGCCTGCCTACAGCGGCAGCGAAACCAGCACCCAGAACAGCGCTGTGGCACAACTGATGTATGACTGCGGTGTGGCACTGAACATGGGCTACGGTGCATCGAGCGGCGCCGTTACGCGCATCGCCATGAACCGCCTCGCCACCTATTTCAAATACGACAAGAGCATACGCGCCATCAGCCGCGACGCCTACGACCTCGACAGTTGGCTCTACATCATCAACAACGAACTGAAAGAGAACCGACCCGTAATCCACACCGGTGCGAGCGAGTCGGGCGGCCACGCCTTCGTGATCGACGGCTGCAACCCCAGCGGCTACTACCACGTGAACTGGGGATGGGGCGGTAGTTCGAACGGCTACTTCGTGCTCACCGACCTCACGCCCACCGACCAGGGCATCGGTTCGAGCGAAGGCGGCTACAACCTGCGCCAAATGCTCATCTACAGCATCAAGCCCGACCAAGGCAGCCCCGTGGGCTACTCGGGCTGCATCAGCAATTTCTATTGCAACAACAGCCAGGTAGACCTCGGCTCGAAGGCCACATTTGTGTGGAACGGCTACCACGTGATCACTTCGGGCAGTGGCAACGCATCGGTGCGCTTCGGCATCGGCATCACCGACAAGGCGGGCAAACTGCTCAGCACGCTGGGCTATTCCGAGGCTTCTGCCATCGAGCCAAACAAGAGTTACACGCGCAACATGAGCGTCACCATCCCTGCTTCTTTGGAATCGGGCGTGCATTACATCGTGCCACTGATTGCGCCACCCGGCACCACCAACTATCGCATCATGGACGTGAGCCGCGCATCAAACCCACGCATCGCCATCCAGGTGATGGCGGGAACAGCCTACTTCCGCTACCCTAGCAACAAGGAGGAACTCAGCGTCAACGCCATCGAGCACAGCGACGTGCTGGCCGCCAATCGCGCCATCAACGTGAAGGCCACCATCGGCAACACGGGCTATGAATTTGTGAACAACCTGTGCATTGCCCTGCTCGACGCCAACGGTGCAGTGGCCGCAACCAGCGTGCCCAAGCGCATCGACGTGCAGAAAAACTGCGAGGCGGTGCTCGAATCCACCGTGATGCCCACACGCGCCGGCACCTACAAACTGGCGGTAATCTACGCAGCCGACAGCACCGTGGTCGAAGGCCAGCAGCCCACGCTCAGCATCGCCTCGTCGCCCGCCGCATTCAACATGGCCATCACCAAGCAACTCTCCCTCGCCAGCACCACCCTGCCCTCCACCCACATCGAGGGCAAAGTGAGCCTCTACAACAACGGCGGCGACTTCGCGGGCCGC
Source organism: Bacteroidales bacterium (assembly GCA_030526455.1). Taxonomy (GTDB): domain Bacteria; phylum Bacteroidota; class Bacteroidia; order Bacteroidales; family Muribaculaceae; genus Sodaliphilus. Next base: position 3,581 of record JAUNCU010000145.1, read on the forward strand.
ATCGAGGCAATGATCCTGGGCGCCACCACTTCGAGCATACAATACCGCGTGTATAGCGACTTCATCACCATCAAGAAAGGCGAAACCAAGGAAGTGCGCCTTGTGGGCACCTTCACCCGCGGTGAAGCCGGGCAGAAATACCGCATCGCCCTGCGAAACCCCAAATACACCACCAGCAACACCATTTGGGGCAACACCCTCACCTTCACCCTGCGCAACCCCGTGAAAGGCGACGTGAATGTGGACGGCAGCGTGAACGTGAGCGACGTGACCACCCTCATCAACGCCGTGCTGGGCATCGACGCCTACCCGCTCGACCGCAACGAAGCCGACATCAACGGCGACGGCGAACTCAACGTGAGCGACGTCACCGCCCTCATCAACCGCATCCTCGGCAACTAAGCCAACCCACGCCCAAGAGGCTATCAATCAACCGTCAAACCATAGGCACCCCAGTGTTAACATTCGTTTACATTTGGGGTGTTTCTTTTGTTTTTCGCCCAAGCATTCGGCATGGCCGATGCGCGGGCTCGGGCCGTGTTGCCAAACATAAGCCGCGGCGGTGCGAAATATGTAAAAAATAGTGAAAAAACGGAGCAAAATGCGCAAGAAAGGTTGCGTTTTGAAAAAAAGTGATTCCCGTTTGAAAGTTTTTACGTCTTAAATTTTGTTATTAGGGCTAAAGTGCCTACCTTTATGCGCTCAAACGAAGCAAGCCTTGACTTAACTTAAACGGTTACGCTAAGAGTAAAACTAATATTAACCAATACAAAACTAAAAAACAATGAAAAAAACCTTCGCCGCACTAAGTGCGCTTCTGCTTCCACTTGCAGCATTCGCAAGCGAAGCCGATCTGAAAATGCCCGAGGGATTCAGCGAAAAAGCAAGCATCCTCCACTGGGGATTCCTTGTAATCGTGATGGGTATGCTTTTCGGTTTTTGGCAATTCATGAAAGTTCGCAAACTTAAGGCTCACAACTCGATGCTTGAGATTGGTAACGTAATCTTCAAAACTTGCTCTACCTACCTCAAACAGCAGGGCCGCTTCCTTGCCATTCTTTTTGCCTTCATCGGACTTGCAGTACTCCTCTATTTCAAGGTGCTCTCTGGCATGGAATGGGGATCAGTGATGCTGATTCTCGCCTGGACCGTTATCGGTGTGCTCGGCTCCTACGCCGTGGCATGGTATGGTGTGCGCATGAACACCTACGCCAATGCACGCATGGCCTTCGCCTCGCTGCGTCGCCAGCCACTGCAGTTGCTCGACATTCCGTTGACCGCCGGTATGAGTATCGGCATTCTGCTCATCTGCGTGGAATTGGTGCTCATGCTCGTGATTCTCATGTTTATGCCTGGCGACCTCGCCGGCAGTTGCTTCATCGGTTTCGCCATCGGTGAATCGCTCGGCGCATCGGCGCTGCGCATCGCCGGCGGTATCTTCACCAAGATTGCCGACATCGGCAGCGACCTGATGAAGGTGGTGTTTAAGATCGGTGAAGACGACCCCCGCAACCCTGGTGTGATTGCCGACTGCACTGGCGACAACGCCGGCGACAGCATTGGCCCCACTGCCGACGGTTTCGAAACCTACGGCGTGACAGGCGTGGCACTCGTGTCGTTTATCCTCCTGGCCGTTGACCCATCGTTCCAAATCGACCTTCTCGTGTGGATCTTCGTGATGCGCATCCTCGGTGTAGTCACCTCGGTCATCTCCTACTTTATCAACAATATGGTGTCGAAGGCACGCTATAAAGATGCCGACGACATCGACTTCGAGAAGCCCCTCACCTCGCTGGTGTGGATCACCTCTATCCTCTCCATCATCGCCACCTTCGGCGCAAGTTACTGGCTGCTGCAAGACATGGGCGAAGGCTACTGGATAGGACTCGCATCCATCATCAGTTGCGGTACGCTCGGCGCAGCGCTCATCCCAGAATTCACCAAACTCTACACCTCGCCCACCTCAGCCCACGTGAATGAAGTGGTGAACACCTCTCGCCAGGGCGGTGCTTCGCTCAACATCCTCTCAGGCCTCGTGAGCGGCAACTTCGGTAGTTTCTGGACCGGCTTCGTATTCTTCATGCTCATGCTCATCGCCTACTTCGCTTCCAACGCCTTCGGCATGGAAAGCATCCTCGGCGAATACTCTTCCATCTTCGCATTCGGCCTCGTGGCATTCGGTATGCTCGGTATGGGTCCTGTCACCATCGCAGTCGACAGTTACGGCCCCGTGACCGACAATGCACAGTCGGTTTACGAACTCTCGCTCATCGAAGACGACAAGGATAAAGCAAAGAAGGAAATCGAAAGCGACTTCGGCTTCACACCCGACTTCGAAAAGGCAAAATACTACCTCGAAGCCAACGACGGCGCGGGCAACACCTTCAAGGCCACCGCAAAGCCAGTGCTCATCGGCACCGCAGTGGCTGGTGCCACCACCATGATCTTCTCGCTCATCCTCATGATTCAGAAGACACTGGGCATCAACCCCACCGACACACTCAACCTCCTCAACCCATATTCAATGCTGGGCTTCATCCTCGGCGGTTGCGTAATCTTCTGGTTCACCGGCTCGTCGATGCAAGCCGTTACCACCGGCGCTCACCGCGCAGTGGAATTCATCAAGGGCAATATCAAACTCGACAGCAATGCGCCTAAGAAAGCCGACATCGCCAAGAGTCAGGAAGTGGTGAACATCTGCACCAAGTATGCACAGAAGGGTATGATGAACATCTTCATCAGCATCTTCTGCTTCGCCCTCGGCTTCGCATGCCTCTCCTCGCCAGCCAGCATCGGCGGCAACGCAGCAGTATGCCTCTTCGTGAGTTACCTCATCTCCATCGCCGTATTCGGCCTCTTCCAGGCAGTGTTCATGGCCGACGCCGGTGGTGCTTGGGACAACGCCAAGAAGATCGTAGAAGTTGACCTCCAGGCAAAGGGTACCGACCTCCACGACGCAACCGTGGTGGGCGACACCGTAGGCGACCCCTACAAAGACACCAGTTCAGTGGCACTCAACCCCATCATCAAGTTCACCACCCTCTTCGGTGTGCTGGCAATGGAAATCGCCATCAGCGAAAGTTTCCGCGACATCGCCCCCTACTTCGGCGTAGCGTTCGTCATCATCGCCCTCTACTTCGTGTACCGCTCATTCTACAACATGAAATCAGAATAAGAAATTCTTTTCATAACCTATAATTGTAACAGCAAGTGCCCCCAGGAGACCACAAACCTCCCGAGGGCACTTCTTTTTTTCCAGCAAACAAGATAAATGTTAAAATCTATTAACACTTTATAACAAAGGGACGGTTCTTTTGTTATAAAGATTTTTGCATACCCTTAGTTTTCAACACTATATCTTTTAGAAAATTGTTAAAAACACGTAACACTTATTACAACACCCCCCAGCCTGTCCGAAAACCCAAAAAAAAACGGCAGGACTATAGCGAAAACGCGAGGCGACCACCAACCGCCGTCGGAGACGGCTTATTATGGTTAACTCCATGCAAGCGAGTGGATTGCGAAGCAATTCGCGAGCGCGGCTTGGAGATAAAGGACCACAAAGGAATGAGCCTCGGAGAGGGTCGGTTATGGTAGTAACCCGAGTTTTC
>JAUNCU010000146.1 GCA_030526455.1 Bacteroidales bacterium
GAGGTGCTGATTGTCGCGGGCATAGAGTTTCACCAGCATGGTGTAGGCGCCAGTGGTGAAGTGGCATTCCACGATTTCTGGGATTTTTTCGAGTTCGGGCACCACGGTGCGGTACATCGAGCCACGCTCGAGTTTGATACCTATGTAGGTGCAAGTGGTGTACCCCAGCATTTTAGGATCGACGTGATAGCCCGAGCCGGTAATCACCTTCATGTCGATCATGCGCTGGATGCGCTGATGCACTGCTGCGCGCGACACGCCACATTCCTGCGCCACATCCTTAGAGGGAATGCGGGCATTTTTCATTATGATTTGAAGTATCTTTTTGTCGAGATTGTCTATTCGTTCCATCGTATCAATTATTTTTGGCTATTTGTTATGGCACAAATTTACTACGATTTTTTGAAAAACGAATCATTTTGACGGATTTTTTATCAAATTTCCACACAAAAAAGCAAAAAAACACTCTATAATACCCAAAATTCACACCCATAATCTAACTTTTTGCCACAACCACACCCATAAAACGAATCACCCCATAACGGGAGCGTACTCCAGCATGGGGCGATTCTATGAGTTTTCGGCACTTTTTCAGGCTTTCAGCCTCAGCATTCCCTCGGCGTTTTCAACCTTGCCTTGGGCGATGAGGATTTGGAGGGCTTCGTTGAGCGCCAGGTCCACTTTCGCGCCACGGCGTGAGAAGCCCAACTGCTTAGCCACGATGAGCGTGAGCGCCTCTTCGCGAATGGAGAGTTGCTCCTTCACCGCCGCCACGATGGCGTTCATCACCTCCACGATAGGAATCTCGGTAATGTCGCGGCCATTGTGCTTGCGGTAGCCTGTGTAGGCCTCAGCCTGCTCCTTTGAGGTCCACACCGCTGCCGATGAGCCCACGAGTTGCACGTGCAGATGACGGTTGGCCACGTCGGCCACGATGGTGAGCATCGATGGCGACACCCTTGCCAATCCACGGCAAGCACACATGCGGCGGCACAGGTAAGGCAGCGTCATGGGCTGCTCCACCTCCAGAATTTCCTTGGCGAGAACCTCATCGTCGAGGGTAGCCGATTTCTTCTTGGGCGTATATTCCTTGTAGGGCAATTCGTCGGTAGCCACTTGCTCCACCTCCTCAGCCGCGATATCGAACACCGGCTTCACCTCGGGCTTCGCTTCTTCCTTAGGCTGCTGCTGAATCGCCGCCACGATGCGCTGAATCACGCGCTCGGGGTTGTTGAGCCAGTCGACGCTCCACACGCGCATCACGCGCCAGCCCAGCATCTTCAGCACGGTGGGCTGCACGATTTCGCGGTCGCGGGTGGTGAGTGTGTCGCGATAGCCCACGCCGTCGAGCAGGATGCCAAACGAATAGTCGGCGCCATCGGCCACCGCCACGTCGACCTTGAATTTCGAGCGGCCGATGCTGGTGGACGCGTTGAAGCCGCGCTCGCTGAGCGCTTGGGCAATTTGCTGCGCAATCACAGTGTCGGCACTTTCCTTCACGCAGAGCGCCGATTGCGTGAGCACTTGCTGCTCGGCATATTCCAGGAAGTGCTTCAAGCCCGCCACGCCACGCGCCTTCGAACGGCGAAGGTCCACTTGCGAAGCCTTGAGCGAGGAGAACACCATCATCTCGCGGCGCGCACGGCTCACCGCCACATTGAGGCGACGCTCGCCGCCGGCGTTGTTCAGCGGACCAAAGTTCATCGACACCTTGCCATCCTTGTCGGGGCCGTAGCCAATGGAGAAGAGCACCACGTCGCGCTCGTCGCCCTGCACGTTCTCAAGATTCTTCACAAAGATGGGTTCATACATGGCGTCGGCGGCCTCACGCAGTTGCTTGTTGCCGTCGAGCAAGTCCATGAGCAAGTCTTCAATGAGGTTTTGCTGCACCACACTGAAGGCGATCACGCCGATGCTGCGCGATGCGCTGTCGGGCTCGGCAAGGCGGCGTGCAATCTCGGCCACAATGGCCTCGGCCTCTTTGCGGTTGGAGCGGCGTCCGCCCTTGTCGTATGTGCCCTCCACGAAGCGGTATTTCACCATGGTGGTCTGGTCGTCGACCGAGGGGAAGGTGATGAGTTCGCCGTCGTAGTATTCATTGTTGGAGAACGCAATGAGCGACTCGTGCTTCGAGCGGTAGTGCCAGTTGAGTTGGAGCGACGGAATCTCCAGCGTGCGGCAGTCTTCGAGAATGCTCTCCATATCGTCGATATCGGCTTCGTCGTCGCTCACGTTGGTCGACGAGAAGAAACTGGTGGGCGGCATCTGTTTCGGGTCGCCTACCACCACCACAGCCTTACCGCGGGCAATGGCGCCCACAGCCTCGCTGGTGGGCATCTGCGACGCCTCGTCGAAGATCACGAGGTCGAATTTATCCTGACTCAAATCCAGGAATTGCGCCACCGACATCGGGCTCATGAGCATGCATGGGCACAGGCGGGGCAAGAGGGTGGGAATCTTGTCGAAGAGGTCGCGCAGCGAGGTGCCACGGCCGCCGTTGGAGATGTTGCGGTTGAGCAACCCGATTTCGCTGCTGCTGTCGATATTGTCGGTCACGTGAGGGATGTTGGCCGCCAGGCGGGCGTAGAGTTCCTTCTGGCTGAGCAACTGGAATTCGTCGGTGAGTTGCTGGTAGCGTGCCACGGTTTCGTCGAAGATCGAGCCTTCGAAGGTGCGCAGCACTGCCGACTGTGCAATCTTCTCGGTGGCGATGTGCTTGAAGAGCGCCTTGAAGAAGCCGTCGCGCAAGGCATCCACAGCGATGGGCACTTCCTCAATCTTCCTAGCCACCACAGCCAAACCCGCCTCAGCGAGTTCGTGCTTGAAGGCACACCACTGATACCAGTCGCGCGCTTTGTCGAGGTGGGCTTGCCATGCGTTCAGGGCGTCGGCGCAGTGGCGCAGTTTTTCGGCGCTGGGAAGATTGTCGGCGTCGAGGCTGAGCGCGAAATAGCGGTTCACCACCTCCTGAAGGCCGGCAATCTCGCGGTGCAGGGCATCATAGTCCATGAGTTTGCCCAGCATGGCGTCGACGTCTTGCTCCAGCAGGTGCTGGTTGAACTGGCGCAACTTTTTCAAGTAGGCACGCTTGGCGAAGAAGCGTGGAATGAACCACTTCGCCTTCACGGCGCGCCACTCGTCGTAGAGGGCAGTGGCATCGTGGGCGAAGGCTTCCTCGCTGCAGTCGCGCATGATTTCGGCACGGAGGCCCTGCGCCTGCTCCAGTTGCGGGAGGCGACCGATGCCGCTCTGCACCACAGTGGCGGCGGCTTTCAGGCTGGCACGCATGGCGGCCACGTCGGCAAGGTCGGTTTCCTGGATGTGCAGGCCCAGCAGCGGATGCTGCGACGGATGTCCCACCAGCGCCACGATGGCGCCATATTTGCGGGCGAGCAGGTGGTCGTAGGCGTCGAGTTGGTCGATGGAGAAATGCTGCTGCAGTTCTTCGTCGGCGGTGTCGATATCGAGTGCGGGCGCCGCGATCGACTCGTAGCGCACGATGCAGTCGTAGAGCGACATGCCTTCGCGGCCTTTCACGTCGTGGAGCGCCTCCATGTAGGCGATGAGTTTGCTGCGCTGCTGGAAGAGGTCGTCGGCCATGGCGGCATATTCCTCGGGCTTCACAATGTGGGTCACGCCCAGGGCGAGTTTGAGTTGCTCCAGCACGTGGCGCTTGGTGATTTTATTGGAGTGCATCTCCAGGCAGAAGGGGGCGAGATTGATTTTCTCCAGTCGCTTCTGCACCACGCTCAGCGCCGCCATCTTCTCGGCCACGAAAAGCACGCGTTTGCCCTGGAAGAGGGCGTTGGCGATAAGATTGGTGATGGTCTGCGACTTACCCGTGCCGGGAGGGCCGTAGAGGATAAACGAGTGGCCTTGGCCGGCCTTCATCACCGCCGCCATCTGCGAGGAGTCGACGGGCACGGGCAGCGACAGGGCATTGGGCATCACTTGCTTGTCGGCAAGTTTCAGGTCGCCCGCCACGGGTTCGGGGGCGAACACGAGTTTCTGCTCCACGAGGCTTCTCACCACATCGCTCTCGAGCAACTCGTCGCGGTGGTTGTGGATATCGTTCCACATGAGGAACTTGCTGAACGAGAATACGCCCAGGATGCATTCCTCTTCCACATCCCAGCGCTTCTTGTGCTTGAGCACGTCTCTGATGATGGCGAAGATTTTCACCACGTCCACGCCATGCTCGTCGGCGGGCAGCGGGTCGAGGCCGGGGATGGTGATGTCGAAGTTTTGGCGAAGGAATTCTATGAGGGTGATATTGAGCACGATGTCTTCGTCGCGGCTGCGGATGTAGTAGTCGCCTTTCTTGTACACCATCTCCACGGGCAGCATCAAGATGGGCGCATAGCGGGGCGTTTCGCTCACGTCGGTTTCAAACCACCGCAGCGTGCCGATGGCAAGAAACAGCGCATTGGCACCCGTTTCTTCGATGGCGTTGCGCGAGGCACGGTAGATGTTTTTCAGTGTGGCACGCGTGTCGCCCTCGGTGGTGTAGGTGTGGAGGGTGCGGTGCTTGATATCGTCGGTCACGAGTGTTTGCAGTTCGGGATGCATTTTCGAGCGCATCAGCCGCTCTTCGCCCAGGAAGTTCATCTCCACGGCGGGCTTGGGCATGATCACGTATTCCTGCCCATCCTGCAGATAGTCCTCCACAAGGTCGACATTGAAGGAGATGAACTGAATGGCCTTCTGGCGCAGATAGAGGTTGAGCATGGAGTTGCGCAGCGAGAAGTCGAGCAGTTTGCGCTCCCAGATGTCGAGTTTGGTGACCTCGCGCTTCGAATCGGCGATTTTGCTCAGGTCGTAGCGAGAGTGCTCGCGCACGTTGAGCATACACTCGTCGTGGGCCACGCCATCGGCGAGAATTTCCACAGCGCCAGTGTTTTGCGTGGTGAGGGGCAGCGGCAAGATGCGCTCCAGGCGGCAGCGACGCACGTCGATAAACATCTCGAAGGCGTCGGTGTCGGCCAAATTCTTGGTGGCGATCACTTGCGCCTTCTCAAACGAGGTGCTCTCCTGTGCCACCTGCGTGCATTCCAGCACCAGCATCTCGTCGATGCCATCGGCACACTTTTTCTCCAGATAGGAATAGTCGTCGCACACGCTGTAGGGGCAACTGTCGTCCACAAGCCACACCGCCAGATAGGCGTGGCCCTTCTGAAGCACGATGCAACTATTGATGCCCACACTCTCGAGCACACTGGCAAAAAGCAGCGTGAACTCGATGCAATTGCCCAACTTCGTGGCCAGCACCTGGTGGGGAAGCGTGACCCTCTGCCCCACTTCCTCATACGAAGCGGGCACAGCACGATACACGAGGTTCTCGCCGTGCAGCGCGCCATATACCGCCGCCACCTGCTTGCGCACCTCGAGCGTACTGCCACTCTGATACTCGGTGAACGACGAAGATCCGGTGATTTCCTTCAGCACCGCCGCAGCCTTGAGCACCACATTGCCCACAGCCGGGTGATTAGGCGTCACAAACGAGGCAAGGCACTGCGGCTGAATGCTCGTGCCCAACCACTGGTCGTAGGCCATGATTTCGATGTCGTAGTCCTGCTCATGCACCACACGCTTTTCAGACGAGAATGCATCGGCAATCACCGTGATGCGAAACGAAGTGGCGATTTTCTCCGTGAGACTGGCAATGCGCGAGGCATCGGGCACGATGCTCACATCCTGCAGGCGGAGTTTCTTCTTCGCCTTCAGTACATCGATCACGGGAGAACGGAAATCGCGGAAGTATTCACCCGAGCACTCCACCACCACATTCTGCAGGTCGGCGGTGCCCGAATTGCGAATCGCAAGCGTCTGACACACAGGCATGTGATTTGTCACCAACGACAAATTCACCGAAGTAAGGTAATCTAATTCAAGTTTAATCATCTCAGTATCTGGCTAATAATTGTTATTGCTATAGGAGAAAAGAATCCTCATCACATCGAATAATCGTGGCAAGTGAATGTGTTTTCATTACCATGCGTCAAAAAAAAGAAACTCCACACATGGCCACGGTCTTTCAGTTAAAAGGCATCATCTAAACCATAACGCAAAAGTAATAACTATTTTTCAAATTTCCAACCCCCAGCCAGAAAACACCCCACCCCAGCCTGTAAGAAAACCCAAAATAAGGCTCGCTAAAAAAACACTAGGAAATTGCCCACCGAACGCCAGGCGACCCCCCTCCGCCGGTGTGTCAAAATTCACAAATACACCCAAAATCGGGAAATTCATGGTAGGGACGCGATACATCGCGTCCGCATTAGGCGTTGGTAATCAAAATAATAGTGCATTCGCCCTGGCGCGGACGCGATGTATCGCGTCCCTACTATATTCTGGGTTCTGCAACAATGGTTAACTCCATGCAAGCGAGCGAAAATTGCCCATCGAACGCCAGGCGACCACCCACCGCCGTCGGAGACGGCTTATTATGGTTAACTCCATGCAAGCGAGCGAAAATTGCGCAGCAATTCGCGAGCGCGGCTTGGAGATAAGGAGCCACAAAGGGGAAGAGCCTCGGAGAGGGTCGGTTATGGTAGCAACTCGAGTTTTCGGACGGCCTCCCCACACCAGAAAACACCCCACCCTGGCACCCCATCTTTATAACAAAAGAACCGTCCCTTTGTTATAAATAATCTTATAATATATAATTAGATATGTTATTTTTAAAACAATATCAAAACAAAACTACACCTAAAGAATAAATACTATCACATAATAGATAAAGGAACCGTCCCTTTTATCTAAAATTTTTCTTAAAAATGAGCCTGCCCGCCTCGCTGCCTGGCACCACCATAATGCAGCGTTTTTCGCCCTTGATTTTGGCATGGTTTTTCCATGGTATTTTTGGCAGAAATATAATTTTATCTATCCAAATGATTATCAATATATTCTGCGCAGAATTCAGTAATTTGTGGCGATTTTATTCAGTAATTTGTGGCAATTTTGTTCAGTAATTTGTGGCAGATTTTCGTGGTGCCTATGGCTTCAAGCAAGATATGGGAATCACGTATACGCCATCTTTCCTCCTGTAGGCATACTTCCCCACTCCTATTACCACAGCCATAAAAGCAGGCGCTGGCATTCGGTCGGTGTCGATATTTCTTTCCAACGCCTTTAAATTTTCGGCGCCTTCC
>JAUNCU010000147.1 GCA_030526455.1 Bacteroidales bacterium
CGATGTTGGCGCCCTTCATGTAGTTCATGTAGCCATCTTCGTCCTTGCCGTACTTCACGCACTGGTCGTAGATGTCCTTCATAATCTGGTGGAGGTTCTTGTCCACTTCTTCAGCGGTCCAGTAGATGTGCTGAGCATTCTGGGTCATTTCGAGGCCCGAAGTAGCCACACCACCTGCGTTCACTGCCTTGCCAGGAGCGTAGATCATCTTGTTTTCGATGAAGAGGTCGATGGCTTCAGCAGTACAGCCCATGTTGGAAACTTCAGCCACGAGGAGCACCTTATTGTCGCGGAGCATTTCGGCGTCGGCCTTGCTCACCTCGTTCTGGGTAGCGCATGGCATAGCGATGTCCACCTTCTGTTCCCAAGGCTTCTTGCCTGCGAAGAACTGAGCGTTAGGATATTTTTCAGCGTAAGGAGCGCACACGTCGTTGCCCGATGCACGGAGTTCGAGCATGGTTTCAATCTTGTCGGGAGTGTTGATGCCATCTGGGTCGTAGATGTAGCCGTCAGGACCAGAGATAGTCACAACCTTTGCGCCGAGTTCGGTAGCCTTGAGCACAGCACCCCAAGCCACGTTGCCGAAGCCCGAGATAGCCACGGTCTTGCCCTTGAAGTCGGTGCCGAGGTCCTTGAGCATGCTCTGCACGTAGTAGCAAGCGCCAAAGCCAGTAGCCTCAGGACGGATGCGGCTGCCGCCGAATTCGAAGCCCTTGCCGGTGAGTGTGCCAGTGCATTCGCGAGTGAGTTTCTTGTACATGCCGTAGAGGTAGCCAACTTCGCGGCCGCCTACGCCGATGTCGCCAGCGGGCACGTCCATATCGGGACCGATGTTGCGCCACAGTTCGATCATGAAGGCCTGGCAGAAACGCATGATTTCAGCATCGCTCTTGCCGCGTGGGCTAAAGTCGGAACCACCCTTAGCGCCACCCATAGGAAGCGTGGTGAGGGCGTTTTTGAAGGTCTGCTCGAAACCGAGGAACTTCAAAATTGAGAGATTCACTGAAGCGTGGAAGCGGATACCACCCTTGTAAGGGCCAATGGCATTGTTGAATTGCACACGGTAGCCGATGTTGTTCTGCACTTCACCCTTGTCGTCAACCCAAGTTACACGGAAGGTGAGGATGCGGTCGGGCTCAACCATTCTTTCGATGATTTTTGCCTTTTCAAATTCTGGGTGCTTGTTATACTCGTCTTGCACGGTAAGAAGCACTTCACGCACTGCCTGCAAATATTCCTTTTCACCAGGATGTTTTGCTTCGAGATCTGCTAAAATCTTATCAACATTCATGATAGATGTTTTTTAAGTTATTGGAAATAGTTGATTATTATAGTTAATGTATAAATAGTATAGGGTGTCGGTAGCGCTGCGCCATGCTTTTCGGCTTTTGGGCGAAAACCAGCCGCATCGCTAAGACATGGCAAATATATAGCAAATTTTCTATATAGCAATACTTTTTCGGTAAATATTTTTCAAAAAACAATAAAAATTCTCCTCAAGCAATAGCAAATTGCCATCAGCCACGCCTCCTGGCCCACGGTAAAGTACATGCCATTATTACCAAAAATCTATTAAATGAACGCGCGAACATATATAATGCTTACTAAAAAATGTTTATTATGCACGATTTTAACACTATAGTTACATTTCTTTCGGGAATTTCTGTGTAAATTAGCAATAATTTTTAAACTTTGGGATATTAGCCAAGTCTAATCCCCAAAATCAAATTTGCACAACAAATAACTTTACAGATATGATGAACAATAGATTAACTGCTTTATTAGGAGTCGGCATCCTTGCTCTGGGCCAGATGGCGCAGGCGCAGGACTACGACGACATTTATTACGACGGTAGTGAATCTCCCAAGCCTGTTGAAAAGGTGATTACCACTCCGGTGCGCACTTCTCAACCCACCACCGTGTCGGTGAGCACTACCCCACGCCGTTATCGCATTCCGGTGAACACCGGTTCTTCGGCTGCGCGCAGCGACGACGAATACAACCGCCGTGGCGCATGGAGCCGCGACGCCATGGTCGACACACTCGCCAGCGACTCTTCGCACATGAAAGACGGCAAGTTTGCCAACACCGAGCGCATCGAGCGCTTCCACAATCCTAATGTGGTGAAAGGCTCAGGCGACGAGGAATTGATTACCCTCTACTACGACACTACGCCCACCGTGAATATCATCATCGGCAGCACCGTGCCCACCTTCGTGTGGGGATGGCGTGTCTACGACCCATGGTTTGATCCCTGGTTCGACCCCTGGTATGGCCCACACTGGGGCTGGGGTTGGAGATGGGGATGGCATCGCCCATGGTATGATCCCTGGTTTGACCCATGGTACGGCCCAGGTTGGGCTTGGCACCGTCCCTGCTGGGATCCTTGGTATCGCCCCTGGTGCCCAGGTGGCGGACGCTACTGGGATCGCCCCTTCTACGCCTCGGGCAATGGCCGTCGCCCCGGTGGCAGCCAGTTTGGCGGCGGTGGATATGATGTGGGTGGCGGACGTCGCCCCGGCTATTCAGGCACCACTGCATCGGGCATCGGCTCACGCCGTCCAGCCGGCTCAGGTTCGTATGGCCCCGGCGGCAACCGTGGCTACGGATCGACCGATGTGTCGGGCGGACGCCGTCCAGGCTACGCATCGCGCGGCAATGTGGGCAACGTGAATGGCAGCAGCACTGCCGGACGCCGTCCATCTTCATCGGTAAGTTCTGAAGGCTACAACCGCTCAACCCCAGGCTACGGACGCGCACAGACCTCTTCACGCTCATCTTACGATGGCTACTCATCCCGCTCTTACGACCGCTCATCGTCGTCGTCAAGTTGGGGCGGCAGCCGCGGCGGCTTCTCTGGCGGTCACTCCGGTGGCGGCTTCTCAAGCGGCCATGGTGGCGGCGGATTCTCAGGCGGCGGTGGCCGACGCCGATAATCACCCAGCCCATCGAAATCACTTTAATTTGAACAACACTCACATTAATATATATAATTCAAGATTATGAAAAAAGCATATGCAGCAATCATAGCATGCTCGTTGCCACTGCTGGCGGGCGCACAGGAAGCCTTCGACGCTTTGCAAATGTCGCAAACCGAACTGCGAGGCACATCACGATTCCAGTCGATGGCGGGTGCATTCGGTGCACTCGGTGGCGATATCTCTACGCTCAACCAAAACCCTGCCGGTATAGGTGTGTACCGCAGCAGCGATGCCAACGTGACCGTGAACATCGACATGAACTCGAGCAAGACGCCCTCCGTCTCGGAAAGCAAGACCAAGTTCACCGCTCCCTCGGTGGGCTATGTGGGCGCCATCAAACTCAATAACGACGTGCTCCAGTCGCTGAACATCGGTTTCAGTTTCAGCCGTCAGATGGACTACGAGCGCCGCTTCAAGGGCTACCACAACGGTGCAGCAAACTCGGTGACCAACTTCATCGCCGCCAACACCGGCCAATGGACCGAAGACGAACTGGGCCAGGCTGCTGACTACAACCCCTACTACAAGACGAGCGCGCCCTGGGCAAGCATCCTGTCTTACAACAGTTACCTCATCAACAACAACGGCGGTCGCTGGCAAGGCCTCTATGGCGACGGCACCGACGCCTACAACGAATTTGAGGTGCAGCAGAAGGGCCACAAGGATGAATACTCAGTGAACCTGGGCGGCAACGTGCTCAACAAGGTGTACTGGGGCGTGGGCATCGGCATCGTCGACTTCACCTACGACTGCTACCAGTACTACGGCGAAGACCTGAAGAACGCCTACATTGCCGACATCAACGATGGTTCGATTGTGAACGGTAGCGCCAACTTCGGCTACGAAAACCTGCTCCACACTGTGGGCACTGGCTACAACTTCAAGATGGGCGTGATCGTGAAGCCCGTGAACGAACTCCGCTTCGGCGCTGCGTTCCACACACCCACCTACTTCAACATGAAGGACAACTACAAGAGCAACGCCTCTTTCGCAATGGAAAGCGACGAACTCAACAAGTATCACGGTGTGAACGAAACCGGCGAAAAGGGTTACTACGACGTGATTCGCTACAAGTTCAAAACCCCATGGCGCTTCATCGGTAGTGTGGCTGCCGTAGTGGGCAAGTCGGCCATCCTGAGTTTCGACTATGAATATGTCGACGCTCCCACCATGCGCGTGTGTGACGAGGCTGGCTACGACTACGCTACCACCACCAGCAACATCAAGAGTTACCTGAAGGCTTCACACATCTTCCGCGTGGGTGCTGAATTCCGAGTAACTCCTAACGTGAGCCTCCGTGGTGGCTACTCGCTCCAGAAGTCGCCAGTGGTCGACGCCGTGCGCAACAACCAGATGAACGTGGTGACCGTGAACAGCAACCCAGTGTATGAGTTCGACAACGACACCCAATACATCACCGCTGGTATCGGCTATCGCTATGGCAGTTTCTACTTCGACCTCGCTTACGTGCACAAGCAGCGCAAGAGCCAATACAACGCCTTCTCGCCTATGGTATGGAGCGGCGGCATCGAGCCTAACGTGTACAGCGAAGTGAAAGACGACACCAACCGCATCTCGCTCACAGCAGGTTTCCGCTTCTAATTTCCGCAATGCAATTTATATAGCATATTTTCCATTTTCAAATAAAGCCGACCGAGACGTAACAATCTCGGTCGGCTTTGTCTATGTGAATCTTTTTTGCTAACTTTGAATCATCAATCATCACAGCACACCGAAATGAACGACAACATCCCCGCAAATATCGACCTCGACAACGCCGAGTTTCAAGCAGCCTGGCGACTCTTGCAAGACACACGCAAGTCGGTATTCCTCACGGGGAAGGCGGGCTCGGGAAAGAGTACGTTTCTGAAATACATTCGCAAACACACGAAGAAGAAAAACATCGTGCTCGCCCCCACCGGCATCTCGGCGGTGAACGTGGGCGGACAGACGCTGCACTCCTTCTTCAAGATTCCGTTCAAGCCGCTGCTGCCCGACGATCCTGATTTCTCGCCACGAAAGATTCGCCAAACCCTGCGCTACAGCAAGGACAAGGTGAAAATCATTAAGGAACTCGAGTTGATTATCATCGACGAGATTTCGATGGTGCGCGCCGATATTATCGACTTCATCGACAAGGTGCTGCGCATCTACTGTGCCAACCAGCGCGAACCCTTCGGCGGCAAGCAGTTGCTCTTCGTGGGCGACGTGTTTCAACTGGAGCCTGTGGTGACGCGCGATATGCGCGAAATTCTGCGCCGCTTCTACAACCAGTTTTTCTTCTTCAACGCCCACGTGTTTGGCGACCTGGGGCTGGTGCCCATCGAGTTAAGGAAGATGTACCGCCAGACCGACAACACCTTCCTCACGCTGCTCGACCGTGTGCGCAACAACCACGTCTCCCCTATCGACATCGCCCAACTCAACCAGCGATACAACCCCAACTACAACGACAACGGCGAATTTGTGATCACCCTCGCCATGCGCCGCGATACCGTCGACGCCATCAACGACGAACACATGCGCGCGCTGAAAACGCCTGAATTCACTTTCGCGGGCGAAGTGAGTGGCACTTACCCCGACAGCGAACTCCCCACCAGCAAAGACCTGGTGGTGAAGGAGGGCGCGCAGATTATCTTCATTCGCAACGACAAAGAAAACCGCTGGGTGAACGGCACGCTGGCGAAGGTGAGCGAGGTGTGCAACGACTATCTGAAGGTGGAGATGGAAGACGGCCAAATCCACGAACTGGAGCGCGAAGTGTGGGAAAATATGCAGTATTCCTTCGATGAGAAGGAGAATAAAATCACCGAAAAGGTGCTGGGCTCTTTCTCGCAGTACCCCATCAAGCCGGCATGGGCGCTCACGGTGCACAAGAGTCAGGGACTCACGTTCAATCATGTGGTGATTGACTTCGGCGGTGGCGCGTTCACCTCGGGTCAGACCTACGTGGCGCTCTCGCGCTGCACCTCGCTCGAAGGCATTACCCTGCTGAAGCCGCTCAGCGAGCGCGACATTATCGTGAACACGGCTGTGATTACGTTCAGCCATAGGTTCAACGACCAGTTCCTCATTGAGAACGCACTGAGGCAGGAGCGCTCGCGCACGCTTTACCGCAAATCGATACACGCCTTCGACCATGGCGAATTTTCCGACGCCGTGAAGTGCTTCGTGGAAGCCATGGCCATCGACGACGTGAGCAAGTCGCCATCGGTGCACCGCCTCATTAGCCAGAAACTCTATCGCTTCAAGAAATTGGATGACCAAATCCATTCGCTTGAGAAAGTGATAGATGCGCAAAACAAACTCATGCGCCAACTCGCCGCTGAATACACCGAGATGGGCACACAGACACTGGGCTACGGCGACCTCGTGGGTGAAGAGGAAGTGCCCTACGGTGGAAAGACGCGTATCGACGAGATTGCGTTCAAGTCGGCGAACGCCAACTTCGACAAAGCCATACGCATCTGCCCCGCCTACACCGAAGCCTACGTGGGCAAGGCGCATCTGCTTCACACCATCGGCGAAGCCGAAGAGGCAGAGAAACTCTACCAGAAAGCCCTCGAAGCAGTGCCCGATTCCTTCGAAGTGCACATGGCCCTCGGCAGCCTTTACCGCGACATGAAGAAAGTGAAGGAAGCCATCACCAGTTACAAACGAGCAATCAAAGCCGACAAAACCTCCCCACTGCCCTACGAAGCGATGGCGTCCATCTACGAAAACATCGGCCTAGAAGAACAAGCAGAACTAGCCCAAGAAAAAGCAAAAAAACTCCGCAAAGCAAAAGCAAAACAACGCAAGAAGAAAAAGTAAAGCCCCCCAGGAAGGATTAAACAAATGGGAATAAATAGCGTGGACGCGATACATCGCATCCGCATGTACTAAAGCGAAAACGCGAGGCATTCACCCACCGAGGGTGTTGCAGAACCCAAAAAAAAGTAGGGGGTAAATTAGAGGGAGGGGCGGCGCAATCCCTTT
This sequence comes from Bacteroidales bacterium, assembly GCA_030526455.1. Taxonomy (GTDB): domain Bacteria; phylum Bacteroidota; class Bacteroidia; order Bacteroidales; family Muribaculaceae; genus Sodaliphilus. The sequence continues at coordinate 6,960 of JAUNCU010000147.1, forward strand.
AGGGATTGGATGTGTGTAGGCAGGTATGCAGCCGTGATGGAACGGAGCGAAGCGGAGTGGAATCACGGCGAAATGCCTGCAACTGGTCATGCACA
>JAUNCU010000148.1 GCA_030526455.1 Bacteroidales bacterium
GTCACTAGAATCACTAGAGCCACTAGGGACAAAAACCAGCCACCACCAGCCCCCCAAGAAACACCATCCTCCCAGAAATCTCCCCCGGCCAATTCTTCTATTCTCCAATAATTTTCGTAACTTTGCAAGTTATGAAATTCAACGGGAAAGAAACTGAATGTGTGAGCGTGCTTGGAGCGCGCGTCCACAATTTGAAGAACATTGATGTAGAGATTCCGCACTACAAACTCACGGTGATTACCGGGCTGAGTGGCAGCGGAAAATCGTCGCTGGCATTCGACACCATCTTCGCCGAAGGACAGCGCCGCTATCTCGAAACATTTTCCGCCTACGCCCGCAATATGCTCGGCGTGCTCGAGCGCCCCGACGTGGACAAAATCACGGGCCTGATGCCGGTGATTTCGATAGGGCAGAAGACCACCAACAAGAATCCCCGCTCCACCGTGGGCACATCGACCGAGGTCTACGACTATCTGCGCCTGCTCTACGCCCGCGCTGCCGATGCCGTGAGTTACACATCGGGCGAGCGTATGGTGAAGTATTCCGTTGAAAAAATCCTCTCGCTCATTCTCGACAAATACGAGGGAAAGAAAATCTACATTCTCGCGCCGCTGGTGAAGAACCGCAAGGGCCACTACAAAGACCTCTTCGAACAATACCGCAAGAAGGGCTACATCCACGTGCGTGTGGACGGCGAACTGCGCGAAATCACCTTCGGCATGAAACTCGACCGCTACAAAAACCACACCGTGGAACTGGTGATCGACCGCCTGAAGGTGGCGCGAAAAGACGAGAAACGCCTCAAGGAAACCGTGGAACTGGCATTCCGCCAAGGCAAGGACCAACTGCTGATTCTCGATGCCGACACCGACGACATTTCCTACTACAGCAAGACGCTCATGGACCCCTCCACTGGCCTTGCTTACCTCGATCCGGCGCCCCATAATTTCTCGTTCAACTCGCCTCAGGGCGCTTGCCACAAGTGCAAGGGCCTGGGCTACGTGAACCTCATCGACCGCGAAAAAATCATGCCCGACATGACGCTTTCCATCAAGGATGGGGGAGTGCTGCCCCTGGGAAAATACAAGAATTCGCTGGTGTTCTGGCAAATTGCCGCCATCTGCGAGAAATATGGCTTCGACATCAACACCCCGCTCGAGCAACTGCCCGAAGAGGCACTCGACGACATCATGAACGGCACCGACGAGCGCCTCAATATCAAAACCGAAACGCTGAGCACCAGCAACTACTTCCTCACCTACGACGGCCTTGTGAAATACATCGAACTGCAGCAGGACGAGGCGGCAGGGGCGAAGGCGCAGAAGTGGGCAGGGCAGTTCTTCTCGCGCTGCACGTGTCCCGAATGCGGCGGCGCGCGACTCAACAAGGAAGCGCTCCACTTCTTCATTAATGGCAAAAACATCGCCGACCTGGCGCGTATGGACATCAGCGACCTGCGCGACTGGCTCGCCGACCTCCACAACCACATGGAGCCCAAGCAGTGGAAAATCGCCGAAGAAATCGTGAAAGAAATCCTCAGCCGACTGAATTTCATGCTCGACGTGGGCCTGGAATACGTGTCGCTCAACCGCTCGTCGGCGTCGCTCTCGGGCGGCGAGAGCCAGCGCATTCGTCTGGCCACGCAGATTGGTTCGCAACTGGTCAACGTGCTCTACATCCTCGACGAGCCCAGCATCGGCCTCCACCAGCGCGATAGCGACCGCCTCATCACCTCGCTCAAGAAACTGCGCGACGAAGGCAACACCGTCATCGTGGTGGAGCACGACAAAGACATGATGCTCAATGCCGACTACATCGTCGATATTGGCCCCAAAGCGGGCCGTAGAGGCGGAAATGTGGTGTTTGCGGGCACTCCTAAGCAAATGCTCAAAGAAAGCACGCTCACGGCCGATTATTTAAGCGGCGTGAAGAAGATCGAGATTCCGCAGCAGCGCCGCGAGGGCAATGGCCACGTGATTAAGTTGCGCGGCTGCCACGGCCACAACCTCAAGAACGTGGACGTAGACTTCCCGCTGGGCAAATTCATTTGCGTGACGGGCGTTTCGGGCAGCGGAAAATCGTCGCTCGTCAACGCCACGCTCCAGCCCATCATCAGCCAGAAACTCTACCGCTCGCTCACCGAGCCGCTCCCTTATGGCAGCATCGAAGGCCTTGAGCATATCGACAAGGTAGTGACCGTCGACCAGTCGCCGCTGGGCCGCACGCCACGCTCTAATCCCGCCACCTACACCGGCGTGTTTACCGACATTCGCGCCCTCTTCGTCAACCTTCCCGAGTCGAAGATGCGTGGCTACAAGCCCGGGCGCTTCTCGTTCAACGCCAAGGGCGGCCGTTGCGAAGTGTGCAGCGGCAACGGCTACAAGACCGTGGAAATGAATTTTCTGCCCGATGTGCTCGTACCCTGTGAGGCATGTGGCGGAAAGCGCTATAACAGAGAGACTTTGGAGGTAAAATTCAAGGGAAAATCGATTGCTGATGTCCTCGACATGACGATAAATCAAGCCGTAGAGTTTTTCGATGCAATTCCCGCGATTCTCAACAAGATAAAAGTGCTCCAGGAAGTGGGGTTGGGCTACATCAAACTCGGCCAGCCGTCGAGCACGCTTTCGGGCGGAGAATGCCAGCGCGTGAAACTCGCCGCCGAACTCTCGAAGCGTGACACCGGCAAGACGCTCTACCTTCTCGACGAGCCCACCACCGGTCTTCATTTTGAAGATATCAAGATACTTTTATCGGTGCTCGACAAACTGGTCCAAAAAGGAAATACCGTCATCACCACCGATCATAATATGGATGTAATCAAGTGTGCCGACTACATCATCGACCTCGGGCCGGAGGGGGGCAGAAACGGCGGAACAATCGTCGCTTTTGGCACTCCCGAAGAGGTGGCTGAGAATCCAAATTCCATCACCGCACGATTCCTGAAAAAAGAACTTTCTGAAAAATGACCCGATTTTTTCGCCAGATAATTCAAAATCTGGCGATTTTTTCGTCCTTTTGGCCCCCAGCAACCGCATTCCTGGGCCATTTGAGGCACATTTGATGGGGGAGAGGGGCTGAAATAGCCCCTTTTTTCATTTTTCTGATCACCCTCGCTGTTTACATATCACTACAGCCCTGCGCGTGGCGTAACCTATTTGCTGGCCAAATGGTTACGCCACGCGCTGCTTACTGCCTTCACCGCCTGAGAATCGCTCAGAATTTAATTTTGTGAATGAATTACTTATTTCATCAGAAAAATGGACAAGAAAATGAGTTGAGCGAATTCATCGCAAAAAATGGTAAATCTACCCGTCGCTATTTGTGGATTTAAATTCCCAAATTAGACGATGGATTCGTGTTTGCACACCGTGTATTTGAAAATGAAACGCGGTGTTCTCATTTGTTTTTCGGTTTACAAAATTGATACAGCAATCCTATGTACGAAAATTTGCGATTACACCGTTTACAAATACATTGAAATTATCCATTAACAAATGTTTACAAACGATTTAAGTGGCACAAAATCAATAATATAACATAATAACATTGAATAATGAATTTAATATGGTGAAATGGGTTGTTGAGCGGTTTTGTTATATGGTGGTAGTATGTTATTATAAGTATAATGAAAATCAATAAGATAGACATTGTAGATTAAAGTATAAATTTAATAGTGTTTTTCAAAACCTATTTTTGAGGCGTAAACAGGGTGTTTTGGAAACATAACCGCCCTCTTCGGGAGTTTGCTTTGCGATATGGGGTGTTTACGAAAAATAAATTCAGATTTACGTAAATAAATTTGTAAATACAAACAATTGTTTATACATTTGCAAACTCAATTTTTTATGGATTTTTACCCTTTACAGATATGGACATCGTTTCGCGCTTAAAATTCTTCTTATCTCACAACGGAATTTCAAATTCCACTTTCGCCGACACCTGCGATATTCCCCGCCCCACTCTATCGCAGTTGCTCAATGGGCGCAACAAAAAAGTGAGCGACGAACTCATCACCAAGATCCACAATGCCTATCCTGCTCTTAATATAATGTGGCTCATGTTTGGCGATGGTGATATGTTTGTTCCAAATGCGAAATCCCTTCCCTCGCCCACCGCGGCTCAACCCGCTGAGAATGCAGAATTCCTCAGCGCCACCGACGTGGCATCGGAGGCCCAAACCGCCCCCATGACGTCGATTTCGTTCGACGGCGAGGAATCGGCTTACCAGGCACCGTCGCCCATGCCGGCAGCGGCCATTTCGGCGGCGCTCCAGAGCATGACGAAAAAGGCGCCAAAACCCGCAATGGTAAAGAATCAGGCGGTGGCGTCGCAAGGCCGTCGCGTAACGTCGATCATGGTGTTCTATAGCGACAACAGTTTCGAGGAATTCATCCCCAGGTAAGCGCGGAAGAATCGCTGTTTTTCCAGTATCCTTTCATTGAGCGCGAACGCTACGCTGCGAAGTGTCCACGATACAGATTCGGGTAATCTTTTGATGCTATCATAAACCTTACGGAAAAGGCCCACAAGCGAAGATGCTTGAGGGCCTTTTTAATGTTGCTGCATTCACTGGTGGGTGGAATGCGCTATTTTGCGTTTTTAAGCGCGCTGAGGCGCTTTTTCTGTTCGAGAGCGGGTTACACCTCCATTGCGCCGATTAACTCGCGCACGCTCGAAATATTGTGGCGACGCAGATAGTCTTCAATCCAGTCGATGGCTTTCACGGTCACCTGTGGGTCTACGAAGTTGGCGGTGCCGATTTCCACGGCTGTGGCGCCGGCGAGCATGAATTCGATGGCGTCGCGTCCGTTCATGATGCCGCCGAGGCCCACTACGGGCACTTTCACGGCGTTGGCCACCTGCCACACCATGCGCACGGCGATGGGCCTGATGCATGGGCCTGAGAGGCCGCCGGTGATGGTGGAGAGCATGGGGCGACGCTTTTCCACGTCGATGGCCATGCCCAGGAAGGTGTTGGTGAGCGAAACGGCGTCGGCGCCGGCTGCTTCCACTGCGCGGGCTATCTCGGTCACGTCGGTCACGTTGGGCGTGAGTTTCACAATCATGGTGCCGTCGTAGGCTTTTCGTACGGCGCTCGTCACGCTCTCGGCGCCGCTGCAGGTGGTGCCGAATCCCATGCCGCCCTGCTTCACGTTGGGGCACGAGATGTTGATTTCCACGGCTGCAATCTTCTCCAGCGGATTGAGTTTCTCACACACGGCCACGTAGTCGTCGATGCTCGAGCCGCTCACGTTCACGATCACGCGAGTGTCAAGATCCTTGATGTGGGGGTAGATGTGCTCGATGAAGTAGTCCACGCCCTTGTTTTGCAGGCCCACGGCGTTGAGCATGCCGCTGGGAGTCTCGGCCATGCGAGGATAGGGGTTGCCTTCGCGGTGGTGCAGGGTGGTGCCCTTCACAATGATGCCGCCCAGACGGTTCAAATCGATAAAATCGGCGAATTCTTCGCCATATCCAAAGGTTCCCGATGCGGTCATGATCGGGTTTTTCAACTTCAGTTTTCCAATTTCTACGCTTAAATCTACCATTTCAATCGACTAATATTAAATACCGGACCTTCTTTACATACACACACATGACCACTGTCGGCAGTGTCTTCCACGCAGCACAGGCAGGCGCCCAGGCCGCACGCCATCATGTTTTCGAGCGACACTTCGCAGTCGATGCCTTTTTCCTGGGCAATCTTTGCCACGGCTTTCATCATGGGCAGCGGGCCGCAGCAGGCGATGTGGTCCACTTTCTCGCCCAGGATGGAGTGTTGGGTCACGAAGCCGCGTTCGCCTTCTGAGCCGTCTTCGGTCGATACGTACACCTCGCCCCAGCGGCGGAATTCGTCGAGCAGCAGCAGGTCGCTTTTCGAGCGGGCGCCCAGCAGGAAGCGCACCTTCTTGCCCATCTTGTTGAGCACTTTGCCCAGTTGCAGCAGCGGAGCCACGCCCACGCCACCGCCTATGAGCAGCATTTCGCCATCGAACGAGGTGCTGAAGCCGTTGCCCAGTGGCATCACGAGGTTCACCTTTTCGCCCGCCTTGGTTTCGAGCAGTGCAGCGGTGCCCTCGCCGGCGCGGCGTACGAGCAGCCACAACTGTCCCTTTTCTTCATCCACGTAGCAGATGGAGATGGGGCGACGAAGGAAGGTGGTCTTGGAGTTTGCTACTTCCACCTGAACGAATTGTCCAGGCCTTGTATCAGGCATTACGCCTGTGGAGGGAGTGAGTTTGAGCAACCCGTAGAGAGGCGAGATGCTCAGGTTTTCGCTCACAATAAAATCCATTTCTGTCATTTTCATCTTGAGCCTAAATTGATTGTTCTACCACAAAATTACGAAATACTTTTCAATTGGGCTTCAAAAAACGCACAGATTTTCTCAGAGCAGGCAGTAGGTGGTGTTTTTCAGTTTTTGGCTCACGTATGTGCCCAGGCGGTGGGCTGCGAGGAGGTTGGCGGCGGCGAAGAGGGCGCCCGCAAGGGTGGCAATCGCGATGCCCCACAGCGGATAGACGAGCGCGATGGAGTGCATCACGTAGGCGCAATAGGGGAGCATAAGCACCGAGGTGACCACGCCCGGCACATAACTGTGGAGCATCACGGCTTGCGCCATGTGCACCAGCAGATGGAGGCTGAAGGCGCCGAATAGCCCTATCCACATCCACATCAGCATGCTGGCATCGGCCACGCTCAGCACCAGCAGGGTGGCAAAGAGGATGATAAGGAATTCCTCGGCCACGGCGATGCCGAAAGCCACGTTGTTCAGGCTGCTGAGGTGGTTCACCATTTTCTCAGCCTTGGGGAAGCGGGTGGTGATGCGGTTGCGGTTCTTCAGCATCCATCGGTGCTGAAAAATCATCTCCTCGGCATCATGAAAAAGGAATGCCACAGGAAAAAGCTATATGAAGAATGCTGCAAATGCGCTCATAGTTTTCTCCTGACTTCGTCATCGTGTCACCCAAAAATCTTCGTCAAAGAGTTTTGCGATTT
>JAUNCU010000149.1 GCA_030526455.1 Bacteroidales bacterium
TATCCCCACAAAAGATCCACTATGCCGATACCACTCGCCTGGCGCGGACGCGAAGTATCGCGTCCCTACAATATTCTACGTTTCGATACACCTTATACGAATTCACCCTCTCTTTTCCGGCCCTTCCTAATGTCGCCTCCAAATAAAACAAACTGGCTGTGCCGTGGTGGGGGCAGCCAGTTTGCGGTGGGAGTATGAAATGATTTTGTTTTCTTTATTTTGAGAGGGCGCTTAATGCTTCGAGGGTTGCCTTTTGGATGGCGGCGTCGGCTTGCTTCTTGCAGGCGTATTGTGCGATTTTTGCCTTTGATTGCACGCCGAATTGCTTCACGAGCACGTCGACTTGCTTTTTCTGATAGTCCGACAGGCCTTTGTACACCTTGTTCATGCCGAGGAACGACTTGGTGTATTCATACATTGAATTGCACACGGCATCGGCACTGGCGGCGCGTTTCATCTTTTCGGTGGCGCTGGTGAGTGATGTCTTGAGACTGTTGAATTCTGCTGCCGACACTTTTGCGGCTTCCACCGACTTAGCGATTTGTGCTTTCTGGGCTGCGGTGGTGGTCTGTGCAGGCGCAGCGAATGCCGCCATGCACGCGATTGAGAGTATAAATAATTTCAGTTTCATAATCAAATTTGGGTGTTGATATGTGATATGTTTTTATTTCTATGGCAAAGTTAGTGATTTTTTTGGAAAAGGGTGTATTAAAGTTTGTCAAACCTTAATATGCTCTTTTAAATATTCGCATAGTTCATCCACACGTTCTTTGCCCGTGACGCAAATCAGGTCGAAGTAATGAAAATCACCCGACTTCATCGTGAACGAGAGCATGGGCACGGCGATGTCGGTGCTGCAAGTGCGGGTGCGGGTGGTGGTGACGGTGGGCTCGGGCAGCAGCGCGCTCAGGTAAACGCCTTTCATGCCTGCAACCATGTGGCCTGCAGCCATGCGTCGGTTTCTGCTTTCGCGGTCCACTGTGGTGATGGTTTCTTGATAAGTTTCTGGACGGCCACGGCTGATGAGGGTTTCGTATTCAAATGATTCGATATCCTCCACATGGCATATTTCGCCGCCCACCACCAGTATGCCTTTCTCCTTATAGAGCAGGAGATATTCCTTGGGCTTTTGTTTGCTCTTCTTCCACAGGTCGTAGTCAATCCAGTTGTCGTTGATCCACTGTTTGTCTTTCTCCGATACAGAACGGTAGATTTCATATGATGATGTGTCGTGGAATTCCCCGTGCCAGGGGAAGAGGGCATCGAGGTATTCGTAATCCTTGTCGTCGAAGTGGAATACGCCCTTGGGGTCGTATCGCAGTGCGATGTCGGGCTTTCCGAGGCGGCTCTCAATGGTATCGGCCATCTTGGCGTGGAATTCGTCGGCTGTCTTTTTCGCTTCGTTCCACAGTTGCTCCCCACGCTCCTGGGGCAGACCATAGGTGCGGCGGTGGTCGATAATCAGGAATACGAATCCTCCCGTGAGCAGCAGCCACGCTATGGCGCCCGCCCAGAATAGCAGCGGGAAATCGCGCACCAGCCACATCACGCCTATGGCGATGACGGTGCAGCATATAATCACTCGAATCGACGCCCAGTAGTTGCGTCGGCGCCATTTTTTGTATACCTTTATATAAGGATTGTTCATAGCCGTGTTGAAATCAATGTGTTGTGAATCGTTGTCGCTATGAAAATCAAGTGCAATTTCCGTGCCAGCGCTGGGTGCAGTCTACTTGATTGTGAATTCGTCGGCGTCTTGCCAGGCGGGGAATTTCTCGCGGAAGCGTTGCAGTGCGGGCAATGAAAGTTCGGCCGCTATCACGGGACTTGTGCCGCGCTCGGTGATGAGTTTGCCTTTGAAGTCGATGATGAGCGACGATCCCTCGCTGAATTCCAGCCCGTCGGCATCGGTGCCGCAGCGGTTGAGGCCGAGCACGTAGGCTTCATTTTCCACCGCGCGCGCATAGAGCAGTTGACTCCATGCGCTTTCGCGTGCTTTGGGCCAGTTGGCCACCACGAGCAGCACGTCGTAGTTGTTCTTCACGTTGCGGCAGTAGACTGGGAATCGCAAATCGTAGCACACGATCATCTTGATGTTGAACCCGCGGAAGCGGATGATGGGCGCAGCCTTGTGCCCCTGCTTGTAGATTTTGTCTTCGCCTCCGAATGTGAAAAGGTGGCGCTTGTCGTAGAATGTTTCCTCGCCGCTGGGCTCAATGAAGAAAGCGCGGTTGAAGAGTTGGCCTGCCGTGTGGGCCAGGAATGAGCCGGCGATGGCGCACTGGTGCTCCTGTGCCAACTGGTGGATGCAGGCGATGGTGTCGTCGATGTTGCGCTCTGCCAGTTCTAGGGCCTGCTCGCGGTCGGCGACGAATCCGGTGGTAAACAGTTCGGGAAGCACCACGAGGTCGGTGTCGTCGGGCACGTTCTGCATGTTGCGTCTCAGTTGTGCGAGGTTGGCGCTCTTGTCGGCTGGAATGATGTTGTCTTCAATCAGCGACACGGTAACGTTGCGGGAAAACATCGGTGACGTTTTTTATTGGGGTGGGGGACTTTGAGTTCTGAATAGGGGGGCGGGGGGCCATTAGGAGAGCCATCGTGGCTCTCTCTCTCTCTCTCTTACAACCCGGTGGAGAACTTCTCGGGATAGCGAGCCATGTAGCCCTTGTCCTTGTAGTAGCGGCGAATGGTGCCGAGGTCGGCATCGAGGTCGCCCGTTGGGGTGAACACCTTGTCGAGGCAGGCAATCTTATTTTTGAAGTCGATGTAGGCCAGGATGAGTGGCACCTTTGCTTCGGTGGCTACCACCAGCATGCCCTTGTGCCATTCCTTGTTGAGGCTGCGTGTGCCTTCGGGCGTAACGGCGATGGCGAGCGAGTCGGCTTTAGCATAGGCTTCGACAAGCGATTCGGTGATCGAACTCTTGCCGTCTTTCTTCTTGCCACGGTGCACAGGCACGCCGCCTATCGCTTTCAGCATCATGCCAAGCGGGAAGAAGAACCAGGTGCTCTTCATCAGGAATCCGGGCTTCCATCCTACCGAGCGAACGGCGAGTTCGCCCACGAAGAAATCCCAGTTGCTGGTATGGGGGGCTACACAAATCACGCATTTTGGCGTGTCGGGCACGTTTACTTTATATTGCCATCCTATTTTGTGCAGCAGGAATCGTGCAATTTTCATTACATTAAATTGTGAAGATGTATTTACGTGATTTTACTTATGGGCGCTCAAGCCTGCCTGCGTCGGCATCGTTGGGCTCCCATAAGTAAAAATGGTTGAAAAAGAAGGTTGAGGCAGCGTGGCCTGTTATTTCTTTGGCTTAGGAACCAGAGCGTTCATCGCGTTCACGATTTGCTCGGTTTCGGTGCGCATGTATTCTGCCAGTGCTTTTTCCACAGCCTTGAAATAGGTGCGGCGAGCCTTGTTGTATTCCTTCTTGCTCTCGAAATCACGAGGCACCTTGTCGAAACTTACCGACACACGGTTCACAGCCTCTTCTTGAAGCAGAGCCACGTCGAGGATGATTTGATCCCAAGCGGTTTCTTCAGTTCCCTCGAAAGTTTGTTGTGCAAAAATGCATTCACCAGCCATGTCGCCACAAGCGTAGCGGATAGCCTTCTTTAAATCTCTTTTGTTTGCCATAATATATGAAAATTTAATAATGTGCTTAAAGCACCATTTTTCTTACTTTCTGCTAAGTTACAATTTTTTTCTGAATTATAGCAGCAACAGCCACCGCTTTTTTTCGGCACCGCCCCGATTTTATCCCCGTGAGGGCAAATCCTATTTTATCAGTTTTCCGGTTTTGCGTAGCAGGTGGAAGATGGCTGTCATGGCTACCAGGCCGAAGATCCAGGAGATGATGCCGCTTTCTAGCATGCCCATTTGCTGGGTGAAGCCTGCCACCAGATAGGTGATGAAACTCACGATGGCCACGGTGAGGGCGTAGGGGAGTTGCGACGACACGTGGTTCACGTGTTTGCAGCCCGAGCCCGCGCTGGCCATGATGGTGGTGTCGGAGATGGGGGAGATGTGGTCGCCGCACACTGCACCTGCCATGCATGCCGAGATGGAGATGATGCGAAGTGGCGCGCCCACAGGGAACACTGCCACGCAGATGGGGATGAGGATACCGAAGGTGCCCCAGGAGGTGCCGGTGGCGAAGGCTAGGAATCCGGCGGTGACGAATATCACGGCTGGGAGCAATGCCTGTAGGCCTGTGCCCTCGATGAGTTGTGCCACATAGGAGGCCGCTTCCAGCGAGTCGGTCATCGACTTCAGCGTCCATGCCAGCGCCAGGATGAGGATGGCGGGCACCATGGCTTCAAAGCCCTTGATGAGGCAACTCATGGCGTCTTCAAAAGTGATCACGCGGCGTGTCACCAGCCATCCGATGGCCAGGATGAGTGCCGTGAGCGAACCAATCACGAGGCCCACCGACGCGTTGCTGGCCGCGAAGGCGTCGATAAAGTCGTGGTAGGTGGGGCCGTGGCGGAAGAAACCGCCGGAGTAGATCATGCCCAGCACACAGAAACTCAGCAGCAGCACGATGGGCACCACCAGGTCGAGCACCGTGCCGTTCTTACCCAGTTTCTTCAGCCCGATACCGCTCGATGCCACCTCCATTTTCGCGTCGGCGATTTCGCCCACTTCGTCGGCTTCCTGTTCGCTGGGGGTGATGTCGAATTTCCGCATGGCGGTGAAGTCATATTTCGTGAGCACGATCACCACGATGAAGATGATGGAGAAGAAGGCGTAGAAGTTGAAGGGGATGGCTTGGCAGAATAGCGCGAGGCCGTTTTCGCCCACGGCGCAGAAGCCCGCCACTGCAGCCGCCCAACTCGAGATGGGCGCAATCACACAGATGGGCGCGGCGGTGGAGTCGATGAGGTAAGCCAGTTTTTCGCGCGACACCGAGTGGCGCTCCGTGATGGGGCGCATCACCGATCCCACGGTGAGGCAGTTGAAGTAGTCGTCGATAAATATCAGCACGCCCAGCAGCAGGGTGGATATCTGCACGCCCACCTGGCTTTTCACGTGCTTGCTGGCCCACTTGCCGAAGGCAGCCGAACCGCCGGCCTTGTTCATCAGCGCCACCATGGTGCCGAGTATCACCAGAAACACGAGGATGCCTACGTTCCAGTTGTCAGAAAGGCAGTGGATGAGGCCAAACGATTGAGCGCCATCGCCTTCGCCCACGGTATTGTCGAGCAGGTGGTTCACGAAACCGTCCACACCCACGCCCGTGGAAAGGCAATAAAACACAGCCCCCAGCACGATGCCCACGAAAAGCGAACTATATACTTCTTTGGTAACAAGCGCCAGCAAAATCGCCACCAGCGAAGGAACCAACGCCCAAAATGTGCCTATGAAATTCATATAATATATCTATGTGTAAATCACCCGAAGAATCACACCTCGGGCGCGAAAACCACTGCAAAGTTAACACTAATAATTGAAATATCCCAAAATCCCCACCAACCCACCACCATCGGTGCCAGCACACAAATGCCACACACAGATTAGTTTATAAAGACTAAAAGACTAAAAGTAAGTAACCTTTTTTATCTGTGCGATAGTGGCATTTTGTGGTTCAGGAGGCGGGTAGATACACAAAGATAAAAAATTGGTTGAATTGGTTATAATTGGTTAAATTTGTGTTACCCACCCAGCCTGTCCGAAAACTCAAAAATCAGGAAGGACTATAGCGAAAACACCAGGCGACCACCCACCGCCGTCGGAGACGGCTTATTATGGTTAACTCCTTGCAAGCGAGTGAATTGCGTAGCAATTCGCGAGCGCGGCTTGGAGATAGCGCACCACAAAGCAATGAGCCTCGGAGAGGGTCGGTTATGGTAGTAACCCCAAGTTTTCGAAAGGACTCCACTCTGAAACTCAACAAAAATACAAATCCCTGCTACAGTGACCTGCGGCAGGGATTTGTGCTACTTGATAAGTATCAGAGTTGTTAGTTGCCTAAAATAATATTGATGATTGCGGTTACGTCGGTCACGTTCACCACGCCGTCGCCATTCACGTCGCACAGCGTTTCGTCAAACGTGCCACCGCCGAGGATGCTGTTGACAAGCGCTGTAACGTCGCCCACATTTACATTACTGTCGCCATTGATATCACCAGGCTTGTCGTTCACCACATAATCATCCCAGATGTTCTGGAAAGTCTTCCACACATCGCGGGCCTTGTAATACCTGTCTCTCCCAGCAGGCACATGCAGAATTGCATTGCTGTAACACTTTGAGTGGAACACGTCGTCAGAAATATCAATAGGGTCATTAAACGCTGCATAGATGTCACGAATATTGCTACTATTGAAAGCACTAGAGCCGATGGAAGTGACTGATTTGGGGATAGTCACTGAGGTGAGGCCGGTGCAGCCGTAGGCCAGATAGGCAGGAATTGTTTTCACCGCATTGCCTATCACGATTTTTGTGAGTGGGCAGTTTTTAAACCATGGTTCATAAGGTGAAGAAGAACAGCAGTTCTTGGCGTTGAAAGTAAGCGAAGTGAGGCTAGTGCAGCCAATGAAAGCCTCTGCACCAATGTAAGAGACAGAACTGGGGATGGTCAGCGAAGATAGACTAGTACAGCCAGAGAAAGCCTCCGCCTCAATGTCAGTGACTGAGCCCGGGATGGTCACCGAAGTGAGTTTGTTTTGGCCATAGGCTAAATAGGCTGGAATTGTTTTCACAGCATCGCCTATCACGATTTTGGTAAGAGGACAGTCTTTGAACCATGCGTAATCAGCATCCGAAGGGCCAGAGCAGTTTGCTGCATTGTAGGTCACCGAAGTGAGGCCGGTGCAGCCATCGAAAGCCGACCGGCCGATGGAAGTGACGGAGTTCGGGATGGTCACCGAAGTGAGGCCGGAGCAACCCTTGAAAGCAGACGAGCCG
>JAUNCU010000150.1 GCA_030526455.1 Bacteroidales bacterium
TCCTGAAAAGAATTCCCCTCAATGATTCTGCACAATCGTGCATTCAAAGATGCGGTAGATTCTCGCGGCGTCTTTCAGGATTTCTGGTGGATTGGTGAAGTAACTCACTGGCAACTTCGACTTCGAACGCTTGTGGAATTTTCCGTCCACAAAATAGAAGCGGCAATCGGCCCTGCGCTCCTTTGCCACACACAGCGAGGGGCATGAAGCGTTGGCGGCATCGAAGAGGTATTCCAGTTCAAATTCCTCTGCGCCTATGTTGTATTTGTGGTGTGCCGCGATGAGGCGGTTAGAGAAGCCCTCGGCGTTGGTCTCGAGGTCGAAGTAGAGCGTAATCTCCTCTTTATGGCGTCCGCTGCCGGGCCACATTTGGTCCACGTTGATGGTAGCCATATTGCGAGTCATCTCGTCGTCCTCAGCCATGGTGATAGCCTCAGCCACCTTTTCATATTCCTTCTCAATGGCGCGCACCTGTTTCATGTCGGCACTGGCGCTGGTCCACATGAGTGATAAAAACAGTAGGGTGATAACAGATTTTCTCATAAAGGCATTCGGTTTTTAATTGATTAACTGTGGCAAAGATAGCACAATCTTATCAATTATCCTTCACATAGGGGCAAAAAAAAAGGCCCTTATTCTCACGAACTGGGGACTTTTGAATTTTATGAATAGAATCTGTATAGAAAAGTGCAATATTAAATTTTCTGTCTTGTTCCTTTTGACACTGCAAATTTAGGCACTCTTTTCGTATCTGCCAAATCTTTTTGTGTTATTTTTTGTAAAAATGGTTGGAATTGCTACTTTTTTTCCGAAAAGTACCAATTTGCGCTCCGAAATCCACTATCTTTGTAATGTGAAATCCGTTTTGGTATGGTTTTTGCACCACTCAATTATAGAAATGATGACGAAGCGATTCTTTACATATATCTTCATGCTTCTGGCCGCCTGCCTCAGCGCTAGCGGTCAGAGCGCCGATAGTGTGCGTGTGAGCCTGGTGACCATGTACCCCGGCAGCGAAATCTACGAACTCTACGGCCACACCGAATTGCGCGTGCAATGCGAGCAAGGCGACTATTTCTTCAACTACGGCCTTTTCGATTTCAATGCGCCCAATTTCGTGTATCGCTTTGTGAAGGGCGAGACCGACTACCTCTGCGGTGCCATTCCCGCCGCCTTTGCCCTGCGTGGCTACGAAGGCCGCCGCGTGGTGGAGCAAGAACTCAACCTCACTGCTGCCCAGGCCAGCGCCATGCGCGACATGCTCTTCGCCAACGCCCGCCCCGAAAATGCCACCTATCGCTACAAATTCGTGAGCGACAACTGCGCCACCCGTCCGCGCGACATCATCGAGAAGGCGCTAGCCGGATCGCTGACATATCACCCCGCCGATTCTGCCAATGTGACATATCGCCAGATGATGCACCGCTATAATGCCAACTATGCCTGGAATCGCCTGGGCATTGACCTGGCGCTGGGTGCCGATCTCGACACCGCCATAACCTTCCGCCAGCGCATGTTTGCGCCAGTGGTGCTGATGGATGCCTTCGCCCATGCCACGGTGAAAGATTCCCTCGGCCACGAGGTGCCGCTGGTGAAATCCACGCTGACGCTCGTCGATGGGGTAGAGCAGGGCCTGGTGCTCGATGCCACGCCTTGGTATCTCACCCCGCTGTTCATGGCTTGCGTGCTGCTGGCCGTGGTGGCCTTCGTCTCGCTGCGCGACTATAAGCGCCGCCGCGCGAGTCGCTGGTTCGACACCTTGCTCTTCACCGCTTTCGCCCTAGGCGGATGCGTGGTGTTCTTCCTCGTGTTCGTTTCCACCCACGAGTGCACCTCGCCAAATTATAACGCCCTGTGGCTGCATCCCTTCTACGTCTTGCTTGCCATCCTTCCTTGGGTGGGTAAAGCGAGAAAAACCTTGACGATGCTCCACGGCGCCAATTTCGTGTGGCTCATGGTGGCTGGCACACTGGTGGCCACAGGCATGCTCGCGCAAGAGTTTGCCGCCACGTTCTATGTGCTCATGGCAGTGGCCATGGTGCGCTCATTCTCTCACTTAATGCTCAATCTCCCATGCAATCGCGCAGCAGTCAAATAAATCGCCTTCTCACCTCGATTGTGGCTTCCATGGTGGTGCTTTCCACGATGGCGGCTGTGGAGGTGCGTGTGCCCTCGCAAGAGGTGGAGGTGATTGTGAACCAGTTGCGCTGCGACTGCTCGCTGCTGATGAGCGACCGCGAGGGTCAGGAGGCCCTCAGCCGCCTGCTTCGCCACCCTAAGGGCGTGGCGCTGGCGCGTGCCATCAAAACCCTCTCCCACAAGCAGATGGGTGGCGAGCCACAATGCCACAAATCGGTGGCAGCCACGCTTCCAAACCTGCTGCTTCCATCGGCCGAACATTCTTCCCAATTCATCAATATTCCCATCGAATCGGCCCTGCTGGCACCCGCTTCGCAGAGCCAATTGCGCGTGCGCGCACCCAGTATTGTTTAGCGCCTAACCCCCGCTTTTGCCCCCTTGCAGTGCTTTCGGGGCATAATCTAATGTGTATCTCAACTATTTTTATTATCTTTGTACCTCATTATGTGGTGCTTTTGCGTGTTGCCGCCTCGCGGCTGTGCCAATGCGCCACTATGGATACGTAAAAAAACAAAACAATACTATATATGGGATTAAATGACTTTTTGAAATCGTTGTTTGGTAGCAAGAGCGACCGCGACTTGAAGAAACTGCGCCCTATCGTGCAGAAAATCAAGGATGTGTATCCTTCTATCGAAGCGCTCTCCAACGACGAAATCCGTGCGCGCGTAGCAGCCATCCGTCAGGAAATTCAAGACTATGTGCAGCCTCAGCGCGACGAAATCGCTAAAAGTAAAGCAGAAGTAGAAGAACTCGACTTCGACAAGCGTCAACCACTCTGGGACCGCGTCGACAAACTCCAGAAGGAGGTGCTCGACCTCATTCAGGAAAAACTCGATGAAGTGCTCCCCGAAGTGTTCGCTATCGTGAAGGATACCGCTCGACGTTTCGCGCAAAACGAAACCATCGAGGTGACTGCCACCGACTTCGACCGCCAACTCGCTGCCGAAGGTCGCGACTTCCTCTCTATCGAAGGCGACAAGGCCACTTACTACAACCACTGGATTGCCGGTGGCAACGAAGTGACCTGGGACATGATTCACTACGATGTGCAACTTATCGGTGGTATCGTGCTTCACCAAGGTAAGATCTCTGAAATGGCTACCGGTGAAGGTAAAACCCTCGTGGGTACGCTCCCTGTGTTCCTCAACGCCCTCAGCGGCAACGGTGTGCACATGGTGACCGTGAACGACTACCTCGCTAAGCGCGACTCGGAGTGGATGGGACCGCTCTACATGTTCCACGGCATCAGCGTGGCTTGTATCGACAAAACTCGCCCCAACTCGCCCGAACGCCGCAAGGCCTACAACTGCGACATCACTTTCGGTACAAACAGCGAATTTGGTTTCGACTACCTTCGCGACAATATGTGTATGAGCCCCGAAGAAATGGTGCAGCGCCCCCACAACTTCGCTATTGTGGATGAGGTGGACTCTGTGCTGATCGACGACGCTCGTACGCCTCTCATCATCTCTGGTCCTGTGCCTAAGGGCGAAGACCAGATGTTCAAGGAATTTAAGCCTAATGTAGAACGCGTGTACGACGCTCAGCGCCGCCTCGTCACCCAACTGCTTGCCGACTCTAAGCGCATGATGGCGAGCGACGACGATAAGGTGTTTGAAGAAGGTGCGCTGCTCCTCTACCGCGCTCACAAGGGTCTGCCTAAGTACAAGCCACTCATCAAGTATCTCTCTGAAGAGGGCGTTAAGCAGTCGATGATGAAAATCGAGGCTAAGTACATGCAAGACAATAGCCGCGATATGCACATCGTCACCGACCCATTGTACTTCATCATCGAAGAACAGAACAACACGGTGGAACTCACCGATAAGGGTATCGACGTGCTCACCCGTGGCACCGAAGACCCCACTTTCTTCGTGCTCCCCGACATCGCCAGCCAACTCTCGGCGGTGACCAACGAGCCTGTTTCCGACGAAGAAAAGGTGGCTATGCGCGACCAACTCCTCCAAAACTACTCGCTCAAGGCTGAGCGCGTGCACACCGTGACCCAACTGCTGAAGGCCTACACGCTCTTCAACCGCGACGATGAATACATCGTCGACGAAGAGGGCAAGGTGAAGATTGTGGATGAGCAAACTGGCCGTATCATGGAGGGCCGCCGCTACAGCGATGGCTTGCACCAGGCAATCGAAGCCAAGGAAGGCGTGAATGTGGAAGCCGCTACCCAGACTTTCGCTACCATCACCCTGCAGAACTACTTCCGCATGTATCACAAACTCGCAGGTATGACCGGTACGGCCGAAACCGAAGCCGGTGAATTCTGGGAAATCTACAAACTCGACGTTGTAAACATCCCCACCAATAAGCCTGTGCTCCGCAACGATATGCCCGACCGCGTCTACAAGACTCAGAAGGAGAAATTCAATGCGGTGATCGAAGAAATCGAAAAGATGCGCAATTCGGGACGCCCCACGCTGGTGGGTACCACCTCGGTGGAAATCTCTGAAATGCTCAGCCGCATGCTGCGCTTGCGCCATATCCCACACCAGGTGCTCAACGCGAAACTCCACCAGCAGGAAGCCGACATCGTGGCTCAGGCCGGTCAGAGCGTCGATGGCAAGGGTGTGGTAACTATCGCTACCAACATGGCAGGTCGTGGTACCGACATCAAACTCTCTAAGGAGGTGAAGGAAGCGGGCGGTCTGGCCATCATCGGTACCGAGCGCCACGAGTCGCGCCGCGTCGACCGCCAGTTGCGTGGTCGTGCCGGCCGTCAAGGCGACCCCGGTAGTTCGGTGTTCTTCGTTTCGTTTGAAGACAAGGTGATGCGTCTGTTCGCGAGCGAGAAGATTGTGAAACTCCTCGACCGCCTCGGCCTCGAAGATGGCGAAGCCATCGAGTCGCCTATGGTGACCAAGAGCATCGAAAATGCTCAGAAGCGCGTGGAAGAAAACAACTTCGGTATCCGTAAGCACACGCTCGAATACGACGACGTGATGAACGCTCAGCGTAAGGTGATCTACACCAATCGCCACCACGCGCTCATCGGCGAACGCATCGGCCTGGATATCATCAACACCATCTACGACACCGTTGAAGACGCAGTCAACAAATTCAACGACTACGAATATGAAGACTTCAAGATGCACGTGCTCACCACATTTGCCATCGAGCCTCCATTTGGCGAAGACGAATACCGCAAACTCGACAAGCAAGCCAAGGTGGATGCACTCTATGAGGTGGTGAACGAGGCGTTCAACCGCAAGATGGAACGCCTGCGCGAGGTGGCTAACCCTGTGATCAGCCAAATCGCTCAGAGCCAACTCGAACAAGGCGCGCCTGAAGTGGGCGGCCAGATTCGTGTGCCCATCGGCGACGGTAAGCGCATGTTCGGCATCGTGATCGACATTAAGGAAGCCTACGAAACCGGTTGCAAAAACCTCGTCAAGGCTTGGCAAAAGGCTGTCCTCCTCCTCTCTATCGACGAAAACTGGAAGGAACACCTGCGCGAACTCGACCAGTTGCGCCAGTCGGTGCAGAATGCTAGTTACGAGCAGAAGGATCCGCTCGTGATCTACAAGGTGGAATCGTTCAAACTCTTCCAGGCTATGCTCGGCGTGCTCAACACCAAGGTGGTGGCTACGCTGCTCCGCGGCCAGATTCCTGTAGAGGCGGGCGACCCCGACAGCGTGCGTCGTGAAGGCGAACGCGCTCCAGAGCGCAACCAGCCACAGCAGCGCCTCAACGAAAGCCGTGGCGACGACGCCCTCGCTGAAGCCGCTAAGGCCAACGCACAGGCAGCCCAAGCAGCATCGCCACAAGCAGGACGCCAGCCAAAGACTCCACTGCACGTGGGCCCAAAAATCCAGCCCAACGACCCATGCCCATGCGGCAGCGGCAAAAAGTACAAAAAATGCCACGGCCGCTTCGCATAAGCCCTGCAAGGTAAATCATACCGCATAATCAAAAATCGCTCTCTCGGCACCCGCCAGCAGAGAGCGATTTTGTTTTGGTACTACCTTTATTGAAGTTTTGTGGCGCATTAGATTATTTTGGTAGCCAAAATGGTAACCAATTCAAAAAAAATAAGTATATTTGCACCCTAATCTAATAATAAAGATAACTATGACAATCGTTAGTACAAGAGATTTTAGGAGTAATCAGTCGCGCTACTTAGATATGGTTTCGCGCGGAGAGAATGTGGTCCTTAAATCCAGGAAAGGCCATTTCAAGATAGTGCCTGTTAGCGATGATGATACCATAACCAGCAAGCAAGGCCTTGTGGAAGAACTTCGAGCAGCATTAGCCGAAGTGAAGGAATCGATTGAAAAAGGCAAAAATCTACAATCGCTAGACAACTTGATCGATGAACTTGCAGATTAACGTCACAACGGAATTTGCCAAAGCAGTCAAGCGTTTGCATAAGCGCTATAGGAGTTTGGCCGATGATTTGCGTCTTTTTCAAGAGAGTTTGAAAGAGAATCCGTTTCAAGGAGTGGAACTCACTCCTGGCATCAGGAAAGTGAGAATGGCCATCAAGTCGAAAGGGAAAGGCAAATCAGGTGGTGCTAGAGTCATCACCTATAACGTGCTCACCTCAGAGTGCGACGGTGTGATTACGCTACTTCTCATCTATGACAAAGAGGATGATTCCACCGTGAAACTCGAAGTGGTGAAGGAACTGGTTGAGAGTTTGGGTCTATAATGCCACAGCCTCTTCGCATAACCCCACACCGTTACTAACATAATCAAAAATCGCTCTCTAGGCACCCGCCAGCAGAGAGCGATTTTTTTCCACACC
>JAUNCU010000151.1 GCA_030526455.1 Bacteroidales bacterium
CTTACAAGCAGAGGGTCGGCGGTTCGAATCCGTCAACGCCCACAAAAATGAGACTTGACTGATAAAGTCGGGTCTTTTTTTGTGCGGTGTTGTAAGGGTTCGAACCGCCCGGTTCGTTATCGCGCAAGCGCTTTCGCAGCGCAGCCAAGAAAGAATCCGTCAACGCCCACAAAAAATGAGACTCGACTGATAAAGTCGGGTCTTTTTTTTGCGCGGTTTTCCACATTGTCAAATTCCATTCGCCTGGCGCGGACGCGATGTATCGCGGCTCTACAACATTCTGCATTTTGACACGCCCACCACCAAAAATATTTCTGCCACTTTTTTCATTTGGTGGTGGGAGGATTTTTGTTTTTTTGCTTATATTTGTGGGTTGAAAGATTTTTTTTGAAAAATCGGCTGAATATTTATTACGGATATTACTAATTGGTTATGGCCTATGAATAAGATTGTGTTTTCTTTCGTGGTGTGGGCGTGGGGCTTTGGCTTGATGTGGGCTGGGGCTCCTGCAGGGTATTACGACCAGGCTCGGGGGAAGAATAAGGGTGAGTTGCTCACCGCGCTGTTCAATATCATCGGGAGCCACACAAATGTGGGCTACTCTGGTGTGTGGACGGCTTACAAAACTACCGACACCGAGGCCGATGGGGTGACGATTATCGACATGTACTCCACCGCCAAGTTTACGTACGGCACCGACCAGGCCGGCAACTTCAGTCAGGTGGGCGATAAATACAACCGCGAGCACTCGTTTCCTAACAGTTGGTTTGGCGGCAGCAGTTCGTCGGCCATGTATTCCGACCTTTTCCACGTGTATCCCACCGACGGCATGGTGAACGGGCAGCGCGCCAATTACATCTACGGCGTGTGTGAGGGTGGCACGAGGCTGACGAATGCGGCGAAAGGCATCGTGGCGAAAGGCCGCCTGGGCTACAGCACCTACACCTACAACGGCACTTCGCCCTATAGCGACAAGGTTTTTGAGCCCGACGATGAATACAAAGGCGACTTTGCCCGCACCTATTTCTATATGGCCACGTGCTACAACGACAAGATAGGCTCCTGGTCGCAGTCTTATTCCAGCACTTATGTGGACGACATTGTGAACAACAACCGCTATCCCGTGTATAAGGACTGGTATGTGGCGATGCTGCTTGAGTGGCACCGTCTCGACCCCGTGAGCGAGAAGGAGATTAAGCGCAACGACGCCGTGTATGCCCTTCAGCGCAATCGAAACCCCTACATTGACCATCCCGAACTGGTGGAACACGTGTGGGGCAACCTCAAGGACACCGGCTGGGGCGAAACTGCGCCCGTGCCTGAAATCACTTCGCCACAAAGCGGCTCACAAATCTACCTCGGTGAGGCCATGGTGGGCACGGCGTTGACGAAAACCATCACCGTGAAAGGCACCGACCTCACTTCAGCCCTCGCGGTGAGCATCAGCGGCACGGGATTCAGCGCCGACAAAACCACCATCGCGGCTGCCGACGCCAATGCGGGCACCACGCTCACCATCACTTACACTGGCGCAGTGGCGGGTGATGCCACAGGCTCGCTGAGCATAAGCAGCGGCGAGGTGAGCACTACCGTGAGCCTCCTGGCCACAGCCACCGCAGTGCCCGATCCTGAGCCCGAACTGGGGCAGAGCACAGCGCTCGATGCCGAGCGAGTGGGCTTCACCTCGTTCACCGCGCGATGGACCGAGGGCGCAAATGCGGTGGCATACAACCTATATGTGAATCAGAAATCGCAGTCGACGGATCCCGCGGTGAGCCTGGGGCAGTGGAACCTTGGCAGTGGCGTGCCCAGCGGCTGGGGGGCAGACAAAACCTACACCGACGTCGCGGGCTACGTACGCCTTGGTTCGGCGAAGGCGGTGGGCTATGTGACCACGACGGCGCTTGACCCCGCTTCGGGAAAGGTGACCGTGAAAGTGACGGCAAAATATTACTCCAACGACACCGACACGCAGATGAAGGTGAGTATGCTCGATGCCTCCGGCGGCGAAGTGGCAGCAGAAACGATGACGATCACCTCGGCCGACCAAGAATACACGGTGCTATTCACCGGCGCTCCGAGCGGTTGCAAAGTGAAAATCGCGAGCGTCGTCAATGGTAAGCGTGTGTTGCTGAAAGCGCTGGAAATATTCGACGGCGACGCCACCGCAGCGCAGCAAGCCCCACGCATGGCGCAGCAGGGCGATGCTTCGGCGCGCACCATTACGGGCATCACCGCCACGCACTACACCGTAGAAGGCCTCGCTGAGGCTGGTGCATACACCTACCATGTGAAACCGGTGGGTAGCGATGGCATGGAAGGCGATGCGTCGAACACCATAGAAGTGGCGCTCAGCCCTAAGCCCGAACCGAAATTGGCAGCCACCGTCGTGGCGCAAGCATCGGCGGGCGAGAAAGTGGCAGTGGCCGATGCCGACCTGCTGTGTGTGTTCGTGTCGGCCGACGGCCGCACCATCTATGCCAAAGACTCTGGCGGCTACGCAGAGAAAGATGCCATCGCCGAGGGCGAAACCGACTTCATCGCCATGCACACCCCATTCATGAACGGCAACGCCTACGACCAGAGCAACTGGGTGGCCATCGCGCTGCCCGCCAGCGTGGAGGCCGACGACTACGTGGGCTGCCGTCTGCGCGACGTGGAAGGCGAGATCGTCGACCTTCGCAATCCGCAACTCTCGGCATTCCGCCTGCCTGCGGCAAGCACCGTGCAAGGCTATCAGAACAACGTGTATATCGCGGCCAACTTCGGCGGAACACAGACCTCCAACGCCGGCAACCGATACTTCTTCATCAGTCCGAAGGCTTGCGAAATAGCCACCATACGCTGGGCGATGTACACCGCCGACGACATCTTCACCACGCCCACCAGCACGGGGGCGAGCAATCCCGAAGGCCTCACCGGAGCATTTGCGGCCGACTTCAGTCTGCTCGACGCGCCTTTTGAATTCTTGCCCGACAACGTGTATCGTTTCGACGCCCTCATCACCAAAGCCGCGCCCTCAGCCTCAGGCGTCAAGCAGGCGGCTCAGGGCGAAGAAGCCTATGTGGTGTATCCTCTGTGCAATTGCGAGTGGGAAGGCTCGGTGGTGGGCGGCATTGTCACCGGCGTGAGCGATGCTAGCGCCAGCCGCGAGGTGAAAAATGTGCGCTACGTGAATGCCACCGGCGCAGTCTCTGCCCAGCCCTTCAGCGGGCTGAACATCGTGATCACCACCTACGCCGACGGCAGCCGCGCAGTGGCGAAGCAGGTGTGGTAGAAAAAAATCTATTTCTCCATGTGGTCGTTGGGGTAGAGGATGGTGTTTTGGTGGCGTATGGTGTCCATCATCTCCATCAGGCGCAGTGTGGTGGCGTGGGGCATGAGCGGGTGCTCTGTCCAGCCGTTTTTCAGGGCTTCGTTGGCGGCTATGAATTCGAGTTCGTAGCCGCTGGGTTCGTCGGCTGGCACGGTGTATTCCTCCACTACGGTGCCGTCGGGCGCCACCACCTTCATGTGGCGTGGCCAGTTCACCGAGTCCACCTCGATGCGGCCCCGTTCGCCGACGATGATGCCACGCCTGTCGTAGCAGCACGCCGAGCACTGCACATGTGCGATTTTTCCGCCTTCGTAAAGAATGCTAGCCATGGTGGTCCAGTCCACATCTTCGCCGCCTTTCACCACGTGGGAATTGATGCTCAGCACACGGCCGCCCATGAAGAGGTCGGCAAAGGTGAGGCAATACACGCCCAGGTCGAGCAGTGCGCCCCCGCAGAGGTCGGCACGGCGAATGCGTTCCACCTCGGTCATGCTCCAGCACAGGCTGGCGTTGATGATGCGCGGCTCGCCGATGGTGCCGCTTTCAATCACCTCGGCAATGCGTCGGGTGATGGGCATGAACCG
This sequence comes from Bacteroidales bacterium, assembly GCA_030526455.1. Classification (GTDB taxonomy): domain Bacteria; phylum Bacteroidota; class Bacteroidia; order Bacteroidales; family Muribaculaceae; genus Sodaliphilus. The sequence continues at coordinate 3,901 of JAUNCU010000151.1, forward strand.
CGTCCACATCGCCTCCATCAGGAAAAGGCCACGCTCGCGCGCCAGGTCGATCAGCAGGCGCGCCTCGGCGGCATTGGCGGTGAATGCCTTTTCGCAAATCACGTGTTTGCCGTGCATCAGCGCCAGGCGTGCGTGGGCATAGTGGTGGGAGTGGGGCGTGGCCACATACACGATATCCACCTCGGGGTCGCTCACCAGCGCCTCATAACTGGCGTAGGCCTTAGGCATGCCGTATTTGTGTGCAAACTGCTCGGCGCGAGCCCCGTTTCTCGACGCCACCGCATAGAGCATCGGCTGCCAGCGCTCCTGCAGAATGCCCGCCACCTTGCCGGCAATCACGCCGGCTCCTATGATACCAATTTTCATCATCGTGGTCAGTATTTGTTTTTATCAATAAACGCGCTCCCGCCACCTGTTATTATAATTACTGCCAATTGAATTTGAGGGTGGGGGGGCTGCTTGAAAACCGGGGTCGGTTATGGTAGCAGCCCGAGTTCTCGGACAGTCTCCCTACCACATTCTGCGTTTTGACACCTCCTCCTTGCTGGTGGTGGGGCAATGTGAATTTTGATACATTCTGTTATTGATTTTTCCGCCCAAATCGGGGTGTAATAGGTTTACTGTCAACATTGTTGTAAATTATTCAACAGATAAAGGAATCATCTGCAACTTTTTTCATTTTTTGTATAAAATAATTTGTTTTCTCAGAATTAATGTATAAATTTGCCTCGAAAGCGATAATGATAGAATCTCATATTTTTTATGAGCCTTTCAAATTAATTAAATCTATAACATTATGAAAAAGAATTTTTTTTTCACATGTGTTATCGCAATTCTTCTAATGAGTTGCAATAACCAAGGCGAGGAACTGATAAGTTCTCTCTCGCCACAAGAGAAACAGAATGCGTTTCTGGTACCCGAAAACCAGGCTGTGAACCAAGCGCTCGCTTTCTTTTCGGCTCAAGAAAAAACTCTGCCCGCTTCAAAACGAGCAAAGGCGAAACGCCGTGTTCAATCATCCTCCAAAGAAGGTGTAACTACATCTCAAGCAGGCGTGTACATTATCAATTTCGAGGACAACGGTGGTTTTGCTGTGGTTTCAGCCGACAAGCGTGATGGCGCCACAGTGTATCTTGCCTCGCCAGAGGGACGATTTGATGAAAACGATGCAATGAACCAGGAACTGCTCTCGCTGGTGAGCGATTACCAGAATTCAGCAATCGCCTCGTATTCATTCAATCCCGACAAGGGCGATGGTGTGCAAACCGAAACCACTATCGTGATGGAAAATTACGGACCATTACTCTCCACTTGCTGGCACCAAGGTAATCCGTTCAACAAAGAATTGTGTGATGTGTTTGGCGTTTCGTCTATTGATGTCGGTTGTGTGCCCGTTGCTATAGGTCAAATCGTTAATTATTATCAATATCCAGCGTCAATAAATGGGGAAACACTAAATTGGGGGCTCATATCTCAGGCAACTGGACTTGAAAGTTATCATACAAGTGCAACGGATGCTGCTTCTCATTTGCTATACCTTATTGGGGGTAGATTAGGCATAAATTACCCCTATGAGAGTGGCGCTTCTTATTCTCAGGCGAAATCTGCATTTCGCAGTTTCGGTTATAACTTTTCTGAAAAATCAGGTTTTGACTCTAATGTGATTAGAACTCAAGTTGCCTCGGGGAATCCTGTATATATGCGCGGACAGAATAGCACCGTCGGTCACGCTTGGGTTGCTGATGGCTTTATGAAAGTGAAGACTGAATATCGTCTATATGATGACAATGGCAACCTCGTTGAAAATACAGAACTTAATGATTACAATTACGATAATATTTATGACTATGTGCATTTAAATTTGGGATGGCGTAATGGCAGTTTAGTGTATCGCAACTCCCGTTTTGAATATGTGAGTGATGTTGGGCACAGAATATGGACATATTCAAATATTTTTGATTTCACATCAATTGGCGGTACGGAATGTGTGTTTAATGATGAAATAAAACTTTTATATAACTTTTCTCACTAAAATGTAATTATTATGAAAAATTTTGTACTGATTCTTTTGGTTTTATCTTGTATTGGTTTTGCTTCATGCAACGACAACGAGATGATCGATGGGAAGGTTACGATTTTTGAATGGGCAGACACCTCCTATCCTACGCAAACGATTGAAAAGATACAGTTTTACAAAGTTCCGCAATCTGGCGGTGAATATAAATTTGTGTGCACGAACAAATCAGGTTTTCTTCTGCGAAATACCTATAACAGCACATCCCCGTCGATGCGCGAACTTGTGCCTTGCACTTATGCCGGCGTTGTGATCAAGAACAACGAAGTGTATGTGACCATTGCTCCTAACGACAAGGAAACCCACTATTGCTGGGTGGATTTGTGGGCAGGTAATGATCATGGTTCTCTTTACTTCGTGCAAGAGGGTGTAGAGAAATAGAGGCGGTGTAGTAGCCATCGTTTTATAGGACTTTTTGTCGAGAGCGAGCCGTAATAGGTTCGCTCTTGGTTTTTTTTTGTGTGCGGTGTGAAAAAAGAGCCTCCCCCCTACTATATTCTGGGTTCTGCAACACCCTCGGTGGGTGGTCGCCTAGTGTTAGGGTTGCGATTGCCTAGTGTTTTGTTATAGGGCTGCCCCTTTTTTTTGAGTTTTCGGGAGTGGCTGTCCGAAAACTCGGGTTACTACCATAACCGACCCTCTCCGAGGCTCATCCCTTTTTGGCTCCCTATCTCCAAGCCGCGCTCGCGAATTGCTGCGCAATTCACTCGCTTGCATGGAGTTAACCATGATAAGCCGTCTCCGACGGCGGAGGGCGGTCGCCTGACGTTTTCGCTATAGTCCTGCCGGATTTTTGAGTTTTCGGACAGGCTGGGGGGCTGTCCGAAAGCTTAGGTTGTTACCATAACCGACCCTCTCCGAGGCTCTTTTCTTTGCGGCCGCATATCTCCAAG
>JAUNCU010000152.1 GCA_030526455.1 Bacteroidales bacterium
ATTTGCATTTAATTCAAAAAAATAAATTTCTGTGGCAGTGACAATGCGAAATCTTTTCCTTGCAGCAATGCTGGTTTGCGTGGGTGTGCTAAACGCCTGTGCCCAAAAGGCGTCGCGTGCTGCCGAAGATGTTGACCTCACCAAGCCCATGATTGAGGACTACGCCCTCGATGAGGCCGCTGGCATGGCGCGTTTCTACGACCGCCTCCACGCTGCCGCATCGGCCTCGCAGCCTGTGCGCATCGGCTACTTCGCCGACTCGTGGATTGAGAGCGATGTGCTCACCGTCGACTTGCGCGAAAAGTTGCAGAGCCGTTTTGGTGGCTGGGGCATCGGCTGGGTGGATTGCACACCCGGCATGTACCGCGGCCGTCCCACTATAGGCCTCGCCAGCACGGGTATCTCGACTCATGTGGTAATCAAAAAACCATTCGACAAATCGCTCCAGGGCATCAGCCAGCGCTATTTCTTCCCCAGCGAGGGGGCTACCATTTCGCTCACCGCAAAGAATTACCGCGAGCACGCCTCGCGCTGGCAGCGGGCTTCGCTGTTTTTCCGTTCGCCCGCGGGCTTCACGCTTTCGGCTGTGCAGAATGGCACCGACACCACCGTGAGCACTATGCCTGTGGGCTCCACCCAGGTGCAGCGCTTCGATTTTCCCGCCGGGGAAAGCACTTCGCTCAAGTGCGCCTTCAGCGAAGTGAAGCCGGGCACCGTGCTTTTCGGCGCCGCGCTTGAGTCGGCTAACGGCGTGATTCTCGACAATCTGGGTGTGCGCAGCCTTCAGGGCTACCAGTTGCTCGACATCCCCGATACTACGCTCGCCGATTTCGCCCGCCTGCGTCCCTACGACCTCATCGTGCTCCACTTCGGTGTGAATGCCGTGACAAGAAATACCACAGAGCGCTCTTTTGGCGCCTATCTCGACCGCATGAAGCGCGTGATTGAGCGCTTCCGCAACGCCTATCCTGGCACCACCATCCTGGTGCTCTCGCTTAGCGACAGCAAGATGGGTGCCCCCAGCGTGAATGCCATGTGCGCCCGCATGCAGCGCCAGATGGCGAAAGACTGCGCTGTGCCGTTCTTCAGCGTTTTCGACGCGATGGGTGGCGGCGGCAGCATTCGTCGATTCGTGAAGAATGGTTGGGCGTCGACCGACCATGTGCACATCAATCACAAGGGAGGCGAACAGGTGGCTTCCTACATTTTCAACGCCATTATGCAAGGCTACAACCAGCGCCACGGGAGGAGCGAAAAGCAATGAAGGGACCGGTAAAGGTGTTTCTAATCATGGGCTTCACGCTGGTGGTGCTGCTGTTGCTCTACCATTTGCCCATCATGAAGGTGGGCGACTCGCAGTTGCGCCAGGTGGATGTGCTCGCCGATCTCGACCCCGCTGCTGATGATGTCTACGATAGCGTGCCCGATGTGCCCGAAGCGCCTAAGGGACCCTGGACCGATGTGTGGCCCGACAGCGTGCAGCCCATCCTCGACTACGGCACCGATTCCACCAGCGGCATGGACCGCTTCTATGCGGCGCTGGCCCAGGGTGGAAAGTTGGGACGCCCCGTGCGCATCGCTTATCTGAGCGACTCGTTTGTGGAGGGCGACATCATGCTGGTGGACCTTCGCCGGCAGTTGCAGAAGCGCTTCGGCAACGGCGGCCTCGGCTGGATGCGCTGCCGCACCAATTTCGATGAAGGCACTTTCGCTGCATCGCTCTCGAGCAAGGGTTTCACCCCATGCCACATCATGAAGCAAGGATCTTTCAACCGCTCTCAATACATCATCACCCAAGGCTACGGCGAGGTGAATGGCTCGGCCAGTGCCACCGTGGCTTCGCTCACTGGCGATATGGCCACCACGTGGAATCACGCCACAGTGTGGGGCTGCGCCAGCGCCCGCACCACCGTTACGGGCACTCCCACGGGCAAGACTGCCACTTGGGCGCCCGGCAGCGGGCTGCAGAAGGCCAGTTTCTCGGCGGCGCGCATGAATCGCTTCTCGCTCGCTGTGAATGGCACGGCGAAGGTGTTTGGCATGGCGCTGGAGAATGATAGCGGCATCGTGGTCGACAACTTCGGCGTGCGCGGCAGTTCGGGCTTGAACCTCGTGGAGATGAACGAGGCGCTCTCCCGTCAGTTCGCCGCTCAGCACCCCTACGACCTGATTGTGATACACTTCGGGCTCAACGCCATATCCAAGACCTCGGGCGATAAAGCCTGCACATGGTACACTGGTGCCATGAAGAAATGTGTGGAGCGCATCAAGGCGCTTTATCCACATAGCGCGGTTCTCATTGCCAGCGCCTCCGATCGCGCCGAGCGCAACGGCTCGGGTCAGGTGGCGTCGCTCCCCAGCATCGAAATGCTGGTGGGCTATCAGAAGAAGATGGCCGCTGAGGCTGCTGTGGGCTTTATCAGCATCTATCACCTGATGGGTGGCCGTGGCTGCATGGTGAAGATGGTGCAGCAGCACTGCGCCGAGAAAGACTACACCCACATCAACCGCAAGGGCGGCCGAGTGGTGGCGGAGAAATACGCCCAGTCGCTGATTGCGGGATTTGAAAACTATCAACAAAAAAAGGCCGCAGGCTATTAGGCACATGGACACGATTTTCGACAACATACTCAACTTGCTCACCTACGACGCGCAGAGCCCTATCATCTTCAGTAGCGGCCTGTTTCTGGCGCTGTTTGTGGGCTTCACCTTCGTGTACTATGTGCTGAGCGAAACCTTTTCGCCTCGCATCCTTTTCGTTACGCTCTTTTCCTATTATTTCTACTACAAGAGCAGCGGCATCTATTTCCTGCTGTTGGCGGTGGTAACGCTCAGCGACTTCCTCATCGCCAGGGCAATACATCGCAATAGGGAGGAAAATGCCGAAGACCCCGACGAGGGCCGCTCGTTCCGCCGCTGGATGCTGGCGCTCAGCCTCGTCATCGACCTGGGGTTCCTGGCCTACTTTAAGTATGCCAACTTCTTCGGCGCCAATCTCTCGCTCATCATAGGCCACAACTTCCAGCCATGGGATATCTTCCTGCCCGTGGGCATCAGTTTCTTCACTTTCCAGAGCATGAGTAACACCATCGACGTGTATCGTGGCGACCTCAAGCCGCTGCCTTCTCTGCTCGACTATGCCTTCTATGTGTCGTTTTTCCCCCAACTGGTGGCTGGCCCCATCGTGCGCGCCCGCGACTTCGCGCCGCAAATTCGTAAGCCGCTCGTGGTGAACGACCGCATGATTGCTATGGGTGTGTATCTCATCATCATCGGCCTATTTAAGAAGGCGGTGATTAGCGACTATATCAGCCTCAATTTCGTGGACCGCGTGTTCGACAATCCGCTGCGCTACACTGGCGTGGAAAATTTGCTGGGCCTCGTGGGCTACACGATGCAGATCTACTGCGACTTCAGCGGCTATAGCGACATGGCCATCGGCATCGCCCTGCTGCTGGGCTTCCGCTTCCCGGTCAACTTCAATGCGCCGTTCCGTGCCGACAGTGTGACCGACTTCTGGCGCCGCTGGCACATCTCGCTCTCGTCGTGGATTCGCGACTACATCTACATCTCGCTGGGCGGCAACCGCAAGGGCACGGCGCGCGCCTGTCTCAACATCTTCATCACCATGCTCCTTGGCGGCCTGTGGCACGGCGCGAGTTGGAATTTCGTGCTCTGGGGCGCCATTTGGGGTGGGGCACAGGTGGCGCATCGCCTGTTCCGCACCAAGGTGCTGCACCGCGACCGCCACTACGTGAGCCACGGATGGCGGCGAGTGGGTGCAGTGGCGAGCACGTTCGTTTTCGTGCTGTTCACCTTCATGGTGTTCCGCAATAGCCACTTGCAGGGCGTGACCGATATGCTGTCGCAAATCTTCACCAAATTCCACCCCGAGGTGCTCGGGCAATGCCTCTCGGGCTATGCGTGGGTGTTTGTGCTCATAGCCTTTGGCTATGTGACCCACTGGATGCCCGACCGCTGGCAAAACCGCCTCGTGGCCTACCTCTCGCGGTGCAATATGCTGGTGTATGTGCTGCTGCTCACGGCGGTGATCTACATCATTTGCCAGGTGAAGACGAGCGATGTGCAACCCTTCATCTACTTCCAGTTCTAAACGTGAAGCGATGGGGAATTAACAAAAGTTTCACCAGATGTGCAAAATGTTTGCACGCCAATCGGGTAACTTTGCAACGTGAAAATTAAGAAAAATATTAACTAACAAAATATCTTATAGTATTATGGCAGACGAAATCAAAACAATGGAAGGCGGCGCTCCTGAACGCAAGCAAGTATCGCCCGAAAAACTCAAAGCCCTTCAGGTGGCTATGGACAAGATCGACAAGACCTACGGACGTGGCTCTATCATGAAACTTGGCGACGAGAATATCGATAATGTGGAAGTGATTCCCACCGGTTCGGTTGGTCTCGACTATGCGCTCGGTGTGGGTGGCTACCCTCGTGGCCGCATCATCGAAATCTACGGCCCCGAATCTTCTGGTAAGACTACGCTGGCGATTCACGCCATCGCCGAAGCGCAGAAGATGGGCGGCATCGCGGCCATCATCGACGCCGAACACGCCTTCGACCGCTTCTATGCCGAGCAACTGGGCGTGGACGTGAACAGTCTGCTCATCTCTCAGCCCGACAACGGCGAACAGGCGCTCGAAATCGCCGACCAACTCATTCGCTCGTCGGCTATCGATATCATCGTGATCGACTCGGTGGCTGCCCTCACTCCTAAGGCTGAAATCGAAGGCGAAATGGGCGACAGCAAGATGGGTCTGCAGGCTCGACTCATGTCGCAGGCGCTGCGCAAACTCACCGCCACCATCAGCAAGACCAACACCACCTGTATCTTTATCAACCAGTTGCGCGAAAAACTGGGCGTGATGTTCGGTAACCCCGAAACCACCACCGGTGGTAATGCCCTCAAGTTCTATTCAAGCGTGCGTCTCGACATCCGTCGCGTGGGCCAAATCAAGGACGGCGACCAGGTGCTCGGTAGCGTGACCCGCGTGAAGGTGGTGAAAAACAAGGTGGCACCTCCATTCCGCAAGGCTGAATTTGAAATCCTCTTCGGCCAAGGCATCAGCAAGGTGGGCGAAATCATCGACCTCGGCGTGCAGTTTGGCGTAATCAAGAAGAGCGGCGCATGGTTCTCTTACGAAGGCACCAAGTTCCAGGGACGCGATGCAGCAAAGCAACTCATCGCCGACAACCCCGAACTCGCAGAAGAACTCGAAACAAAAATCGCAGCAGCAATGCGTGGCGAATCCCTCGAAGAGCCAGCAGAGTAAGAAACGCCCCGCTCCGAAAAATAGACAAAAGCCCCCAAAGGCAAACAACCCAGACAACAGTCACAGCCTCTAAAGGCAAAAATAAAAACTCCCTCGAAAAGCGCAAAAAAGCGCCCACCGAGGGAGTTTTCTGTATGTTGGCCCATCACGTCGTTACTAACGATACGAACGTTACTATCGTTACAAACGTTCCCCAAAACCGGCAAATCCACTGCTGCACCGATAAGCCCAATCGCTCAATCAATCACCCCACTCTTTGTACCCAAAATGCCGTTTTTGGGTACAAAGACTCCAATCTATGTACCCGTTTTGCCCATTTTGGGTACAAAGGCATCGTTATGCGCCTTCTCCTACTTTCTCAAACAGCATCACCAGTTTGCTGTTGATGTAGTAATTCGAATTTCCTCTTTTCTCTTTCTTGAGCAATCCTGTTTCCACGATTTGCTCGAGATATTTTGCTGCGGTTTTTCGCTGCACCATCATGTCGCGCTCAAGGAATTCTATCTTTGTATAGGGGTGGAAAAACAGGTTGTTCAGCAGTTCGTGCTTGTACTGGCGTCCAAATAGCGGGCGCAGCACGGCCTTGTATTCAGCCATCAGGGTGGTGATGCCTTTCACGAGCGCAATCGTTTCGGTGGCAGTTTGTTCCACGCCTTTGAGCATGAAGATGATCCAGTCGGTCCATTGCTCGGCGTTGTCGGTTGCTCGGTCGCGGATGGCCTGGAGCAGGCGGTAATATTCCCCTTTGTTGTGCGTGATGTATCGGCTCAGGTATAGGATGGGTAAATCGAGCAAGTCGCTGGTCACTAAGTATAGAACCTGGAGTATTCTGCCGGTTCTGCCATTGCCGTCGTAGAAAGGATGGATGCTTTCAAACTGGTGGTGGATTATGGCCATTTTAATCAGCGGGTCGAGGGGACTCAATTCTTCGTCGTTGATGAATAGTTCCAAGTTCGTCATGAGACGTTCGATTTCAGCCTTATCTTGTGGAGGCGTGTACACCACCTCTCCATCGTTGCGTTTCAGCGCGGTTCCAGGCACTGCCCTATACCCAGCATTGTTTTTCTCTAAACGCTGCTGGATGGCTATGATGGTGTTTTGCGTGAGCAGGCGATTTTTTTTCACCAACTCAAATCCGGCAATCAGCGCCTCTCGGTAGTTCATCACTTCCTTTTCGGCGGCAGATGGCACCTGATTTTTAATGTTGAGCGTGGCTTTGAAAAGTTCGTCTTGAGTGGTGATGATATTCTCCACCTCGCTACTGTCTTTTGCCTCTTGGAGCGACAGGGTGCTGATGAGGATGTTCTCGTTAGGAATCGACGAGGCAACGCCCCTCAATTCTGCCAACTTGCGGTTAGCCTTGTTGAGTTGCAAAAGCACCTCCTTTGTTTCTAATTCAAACGGAAGTGGGAGGGTAGGGATGGGGTATTTAGCCATAGCGTATAGGTTTTAATGCGTGTAAAGTTACTCACTTTTCTCATTTTCACAAAAAAATCCACCCACTCTTTGTACCCAAAATGCCGTTTTTGGGTACAAAGACTCCAATCTATGTA
>JAUNCU010000153.1 GCA_030526455.1 Bacteroidales bacterium
TGTTGCTCAGGTACTTAAAAAGTTATATTTATAATAGTGTTGCGGAATTAAGGTTTACAAAACTATTTATCTATAATGAAAAAGAATCTACTTATGCTTATTGCCCTCGTGGCAACATGTGTCTCTGCCTTTGCGCAAGATACTTACGTGGTGGCTGGTGTGAGCGCACTCTGCGGCTCAAACTGGAACGCCACCGACCCCAACAACCAAATGACCCTCCAAGACGACGGTACTTACGTGAAGACCTTTACCAATGTGGCTCCTGCCACCAACTACCAATTCAAGGTGGTGAAGAATGGTAGCGAATGGATTCCTAGTGGCGACAACAAGTCGTTTGACGTGGCTACTGAAAGCGACGTGAACATCTACTACAACCCCGTTAACAACGACATCACTTGGACTATCACCCCTAAGGCGTTTGAAGTGAACAAGGTTGTGGTAGCGGGCAACGGCTCAGAAAACTGGCTCAATGGCGCAGTCTGGGATGTGAACGCCGACGCCAACAAGATGACAGAAGTGGCCGATCTCGTTTACGAAATTACTTACCAAAACGTGCCAGCAGGCGATGACTACCAAGTGAAATTTGCCCTCAACGGCGCTTGGACCGACAACTTCGGTGGCACTTTCGAAGGCTCAGGTGTGGAAACTAATGCTAACTATAATAGCAGCGGCAACATCCTGCTTTCGTTCGCCAACGAATCAAACATCACCCTGCGCCTCGACCTCAGCAACTTCAACTACGACACCAAGAACGGCGCGAAGATGACCATCACCATCGAGAACGCTGTGGCTGCAGCCTACTATCTGAAGCACGCATGGGGTGGCGGCGAAGCCACTTGGCAGCCTCTGCAACTCAACGACGATCCTAAATACGCTTACCGCAATGGCGACGACGTGATTGAATGGGGCTACTTCACCGAAGGCGTTTACGGCGAAACTGGCTGCTATGCCAACAGCACCGCCAGCGACGAAGGCAGCACCTGGTTTGGCAATCCAGTGCTTCACGGGAACCCAACCCTGGGCAGAACCTGCCGCTTCACCTACTTCCCTGAATGGGGCAGAGTGTACATCATCGACACCACCGTGCCTACTGCTATCACCGACGTGAAAGCCGACAGCAACCGCGCCGTGAAACTGATTGAAAACGGCCAGGTGGTAATCGTGAAAAATGGCATGAAATACAACGTGATGGGTGCAGCAGTGAAATAATCGCCCACTAGCAACACATCTCTCAATTAACCATACACTCCCTGCGCTGCCTCAACGGTGGCGCAGGGATTTTTTTGCTTAACACAAAATAAATGGCGAAACGCTTTACCATTTCATTTTTTATTAGTAGATTTGCATAATTTTCAAAAACATTCAATAACTTAACTATCAACTAAAAAACAAGTATTATGAAGAAATTCTTACTTATGCTCGTTGCCCTGGTGGCAACATGTGTTTCAGCTTATGCTCAGGACACTTACGTGGTGGCTGGTGTGAGCGCTCTCTGCGGCTCAAACTGGGACGGCACCGACGCCAACAACCAAATGACCCTCCAAGACGACGGCACCTACGTGAAGACCTACACCAGTGTGGCTGTGGGCAAGGACTACCAATTCAAAGTGGTGAAAAACGGCGAAACATGGTATGGCGACGCACAAGGCAACAACGTTACCTTCGTGGTTTCGACCGCTTGCGACGTGAACATCTACTACAACCCCAACAACAACGACATCACCGTGACTGGTGAAGGCGTGGGCGAACCCACCTTCGAAGTGAGCAAGGTTGTGGCTGTGGGCAACGGCTCGGGCAACTGGCTCAATGGCGCTAACTGGGATGTGACTGCCGATGCCAACAAGATGGCTGAAGTGAGCGACCTCGTTTACGAAATCACTTACCAAGACGTAGCCGCTGGCAACTATCAAGTGAAATTCGCCCTCAACGGCGCTTGGACCGACAACTTCGGTGGCACTTTCGCTGGTTCTGGCGTTGAAGGCGATGCTGCATACAATGGTGGCAACATCGAAATCGCCATTGCAGCCACTTCAACAGTGACCCTGCGTCTCGACCTCACTAATTTCGACTACGCAACCAAGGCTGGCGCTAAGATGACCATCACCGTGGTTCAAGAAGGCGAAGTGACTTACTTCATGAAGCACCCATGGGGTGGCGGCGATTGGACCTGGAAGGAACTCGCGAAAAACGAAGATCCTGCATGGGCTTGGACTGATGCCACTGGCAAAATTATCGATTGGGGCTACAGAATCCAGGATTACTACGGCGGCAGCGGCTGCAACGTAAACACTGCCGACAGCGATACCGGTAGCACTTGGTATTCCGACCCTGCCCTGATTGGCGACATTGCAACAGGCGACATGTGCATGTTCAACTACTTCCCTATTGCAAACCTGCTCTACATCGTGAAACTTGAACCAACTGGCATCACCGACGTGAAGGCTAACGCCGCTCGCGCCTACAAGACCATCGAAAATGGCCAAGTAATCATCGTGAAAGACGGTGTGAAATACAATGTGATGGGTGCTGTGGTGAAATAATCGCCCTGTAGCACTTCATTGAAAGGAACTCAGCCCCGCGCCCAACTACGGCGCGGGGCTTTTTTGCGCCACAGCCCAGCAGGGCATGAGCATAGAAATGCTATATTTTTGAGAAAAAAACTATTATATATGTGTGTGGGTGAAAAGTTTTTAGTAACTTTGCCGAAAATATTGAAAAATTTCTTTAATTAAAACATATACGAATTTATATTACGATTATGAAAGCATTTGTATTTCCTGGTCAAGGTGCGCAATTCGTAGGCATGGGCAAGGACCTCTACGAAAACAACGCAGAAGCCAAAGAAATGTTTGAAAAAGCAAACGAAGTACTCGGTTTCCGTATCACCGACCTCATGTTTGAAGGCACTGAAGAAGACCTCAAGCAAACTAAGGTTACTCAGCCAGCAGTGTTCCTCCACTCTGTGATTTTGGCAAAGACTCTCGGCGAAGAATTTAAGCCCGACATGGTGGCTGGTCACTCTCTGGGTGAATTCTCAGCGCTCGTAGCAGCAGGCTGCCTCCCATTCGAGCAGGGCTTGAAACTCGTTTCGGCTCGTGCACTCGCTATGCAGAAGGCTTGCGAAGCCACTCCTTCAACCATGGCCGCCATCATCGGCATGGCCGACGAAAAGGTGGAAGAAATCTGCGCCACTATCGAGGGCGTTTGCATCCCAGCAAACTACAACAGCCCTGGCCAGGTGGTAATCTCGGGCACATTTGAAGCCATCGAAGAAGCATGCGCAAAATTCAAGGAAGCCGGTGCTAAGCGTGCGCTCCCACTGAAGGTGGGCGGTGCTTTCCACTCTCCACTGATGGAGCCTGCTCGCGAAGAATTGGCTAAGGCTATCGAAGAAGCCAACTTCTCTGAACCCATCTGCCCCATCTACCAAGACGTGGACGCTAAGCCTCACACCGACCCTGAAGAAATCAAGGCCAACCTCGTGAAGCAACTCACCGCTCCCGTGCGCTGGAGCCAGATCATGGCACAGATGAAGGAAGACGGCATGACTGAAGCCGTGGAAGTGGGTCCAGGCAAGGTGCTCCAAGGCCTCATCGGCCGCACTTACCGCGACGTTACCGTTTCGGGCCGTCAGTAATCAGCCACATCTACATTCCTTAGGAATATTCACCGCACTGCTTTCACTGCCGAAAGCAGTGCTTTTTTTGTGGGGCAATGCGGCGGCAATGGGCTGCCGGCAGTGAGTTTTCCACCGTGAAATTTCCGCTGACCCCGAAAAATGCCTATCTTTGTCAACTAATTCAAAACAACGCATTTTTTTTCATATGGACTGCATTTTACTTATCGTAGGCTTAACGATGCTACTGCTGGGCGCCAACTATCTGGTCGACTCATCGGTAGCCATCGCCAAGCGCGCTAAAGTTTCTAACTTCATCATCGGGCTCACCATCGTGGGCATCGGCACCAGTGCGCCCGAACTCTTCGTCTCTATCCAGTCGGCACTCACCGGCCACGGCGACATCGCCATGGGCAACGTGGTGGGCAGCAATATCTCCAATCTGCTCCTCATCCTCGGCGTAACGGCCATCATCTGCCCCTTCGTGATTGAAAAGCAAACCCACCGCAGCGACATTCCCTTCGGCATTTTCGCCGCCATATTGCTCACCATGTTTGTGAACGACAGTTGGAACCCCGGCATCACCGAAAACACCCTTTCACGCCTCGACGGCGCCGTGCTGCTCATCGTGTTTGTGGTCTACATCATCTACACCCTCTTCCTGAAGGCCAAAAATCCGCAGGAGGCCAAGGAAGACATGGACAGCGAAGCCCAGTCGAAACTCGAAGGCAAGCATCCCGCCATGCTGTGGGGCATCGCCATCGCATCGCTCGCCACACTGCTGCTGGGCGGCCAGTTCTTCCTCGACTCGGCCATCAACCTGGCCCGCGCTTGGGGCTTGAGCGAAGCCGTAATCTCCATCACCATCGTGGCTGTGGGCACCTCGCTGCCCGAACTCATCACCGCCGTGGTGGCAGCGTGCAAAAACAATCCGCAACTGGCGCTGGGCAACGTGCTCGGCAGCAACGTGTTCAACATACTCATGATACTCGGCGTCACCTCGTCGATCTCGCCCATCCACGTAGTGGGCCTCACAGCCGTCGACTACCTGGTGATGATAGGCGCCGCCGTGGGCACCTACATCGTGACCTACACATTCAAGAAAAAGATGTTTGACCGCGCCGAAGGCATCATCTTCGTGCTAGCCTACTTCGCCTACGTCACCTACCTCCTCCTCCGCTAATCCAGCGCTCTCTTTATAACAAAGGGACGGTTCTTTTGTTATAAAAAATAGATAAAAGGGACGGCTCCTTTTATCTAAAAAAACACCCAAAAGCAGCCTAAACCATTGGCTAATGCAAGAGTCTTACTATACAAAATATATTAACCGCTTAAATTGATTTTCGAAAATGAACATTGGAGATAAGATTCCCGAAATCCTTGGCTTCGACGCCAACGGACGCGAAGTGAAAGCCGCCGACTTTGCCGGCAAGAAACTCGTGATTTACTTCTATCCAAAGGACAACACCCCCGGCTGCACTGCTGAAGCCTGCAGCCTCACCGAAGGCTACGACGCCCTGCGCAAGGCGGGCTACGAAATCGTGGGCGTGAGCAAAGACAGCGCCGCTTCACACCTGAAGTTTGCCGCAAAATACGCCCTGCCCTTCACCCTCATCGCCGACACCGACACCGCGCTCAACCAAGCCTTCGGCGTGTGGAAGGAGAAGAAGATGTGCGGACGCACTTACATGGGCACCGTGCGCACCACCTTCGTCACCGACGAGGCTGGCGTGATCACCCACATCATCACCAAGGTGAACACCAAAGACGCCGCCAACCAGATTCTGGCGCTTTAATCCCCCACCCCATTTTCCTTACGCCTATGCTACACCGCTTTTTCTCCATAGCCATCGGCCTCGCCATGGCCACCGCCGCCCTGGCGCAGAAAGCCGACACCGAGGTGCGTATCTTCAATCGCGACATCCATTCGCTCAAGATTGCGCCCGCCGACAAGCCATTTGGCGTGCCCATCATCGCGCTGGCGAGCGACGAGCAACTCAACGTGAACTTCGACCTGATTGACTACGACGTGCACTACCTGCGCTACAGCATCAAGCACTGCAACGCCGACTGGCAGCCGTCGCAACTCATCGAGAGCGAATACGTGAGCGGATTCAACCAGGCCGACATCACCGACTACGCACAGAGCGAAGGCACCTTCACCCACTACTTCAACTACAATTTCACCTTCCCCAACGAGGAGATGAAGATTCTGAAGAGCGGCAACTATGTGCTTCAGGTGTTTGAGCAAGACGACCCTGAGAAGGTGCACTTCCAGACGCGCTTCAGCGTGTGTGAAAAGACCGTGGATGTGGCCATCGAAACCTCATCGCGCACCGATGTGGACTACAACGACGCCCACCAGCAGGTGAGTTTTGAGGTCACCTACAAGCCTGGCACCATCCAGGATCCCTATCAGGAACTGAAGGCGGTGGTGACACAGAATTCGCGCACCGACAATGCCGTGACCATCGACCGCCCCATGATGGTGGGTGGCGACAAGGTGACCTACGACCATAATCCCGCGCTCATCTTCAAGGCCGGCAACGAATACCGCCGCATGGAGACCGTGCACGTCAACTCGCTCAACATGGGCGTGAGCCGCATCGAGTATTTCGAGCCCTACTACCACGCCACCGTGGAGCCCGACGAGCCACGCTGCGCCACGCAGTATCTTTACGACCAGACGCAATATGGCCGCTTCACCATACGCAACGCCGAAGCCACCGACAGCCACCGCATGGCCGACTACATGATCACCCACTTCACGCTCGTGCCCAAGGATTTGTTGCCCAAGGGGAAAATCTACCTGCAGGGCGAATTCACACAGGGGCTGCCCCTCTCGACCACGCAGATGACCTACGACGCTCAGCAAGGCGCCTACACCTGCGCCCTACTGCTCAAGCAGGGACACTACAACTACCAGTACCTCTTCGTGCCCGACGGCACCAGCGTAGGGCTCACCTCACCGATTGAGGGCGACAAGTACCAGACCATCAACGAATATCTCGTGAAAATCTACGACCGCCCCATGGGCGAGCGCTACGACCATTTCGTGGGCTACGCCGTAGCCTTCTCAGGCCGATAGCCGACTGGATTAAGCGGTTCAGTGGAAAAACACAGGGGGGTAAATTAGTGGAAGAGGCGGTGCAATCCCCTTGGGGATTGGATGTGTGTAGGCAGGTATGCAGCCGTGATGTAA
>JAUNCU010000154.1 GCA_030526455.1 Bacteroidales bacterium
TCCCTAATTTTCTGGAACTGGTCGGTGTCTACGGGGTATCTGAATTTGCTCATAGCGAATCTATTTGTTGTAATTTACAAAGATAGCGAAAAATATTTTTACTTTCATCATTTATGCTCAATTACTTATGTGTAAAATTGATGTAAGGGTATAAAAAATGATTTCTTTGGTTCCTTGAGTGCTTGGAGGAACCAAAGAAATCACCGTATAGAATCAAGTCAACTCGTTGAGTTATTATTTCAGCGGATAGATGAGCAGTGTGACTGTGATGGCTGTGGCGAGGGTCACAATCTTCAGCGGGATGCCGATGCGTGCGAAGTCGCCGAAACGGTAGCCACCGGCGGCGTACACCATCATGTTGGGTGGTGTGGCGATAGGTGTGGCGAAACTGTTGGACACACTCATCATCAGTGCAATCACGAATGGCGTGGGGTCGACGCCCAGCGATGTGGCGGCCTGATAGGCGATGGGGTAGAACATGGCGGCGCAGCCCGTGTCGCTCAGCATCTCGGTGAGGATGGCGCTCACCACGCAAATTGCGCAGAGCACCACGATGGGGTTGCTGCTCACGCCCAGAATATGGTTCACCACCAAGTCGTCGAGCCCGGTTTTTTCGATGGCGGTGCCGAGGCAAATGCTGCCGGCAAAGATGATAATCACGCGCCAGTCCACTTCCTGGAAGGCCTGCTCCGAGGTGCAGCAGCGAGTGAGCACCATCAGGATGCCCGCGATGAGACAGCATGAGGTGAGGGGCAAAATCTTCAGCGACGATGCCACGAGCATGGCGGCCAGGATCACGAGCGAAATGGCGGTTTTGCGGGTGTTGGGCTTGGCGCTTTCGGTTTCGGCACTTCCGGCGTCGGCAGGGCACTCGCGGGTGGGGAGGAAGTTGCGCATGAGCAGCACCACGATGATGCTCACAATCATTACGCATAAGCCCACAGGCAGTGGAGCGAGCAGGTTGAGGCGCACGCCGGTGTCTTGGGCAAACTGGCTGGAAATAATCAGGTTAGGAGGCGTGCCGATGAGGGTGAGCAGACCGCCGAACGAGGCCGCATAAGCCAGCGGAATCAGCAGTTTCGAGGGCGAAACGTTGAGTTTCTTCGACCAAATTTTCACCACATTCTGGAAGAGGGCAGTGGTGGCGGTGTTGCTCATAAACGAACTGAGCAGTCCCACGGGCACCATGAGGCGAATGAGCGCCATGGCATGGTTTTTGGGCTGGCCCATGAGGTGCGACACAATCCATTCCAGCGCGCCAGCGTAGCGCAAACCGGCAATCACGGTGAAGAGCACGCCCACGAGCAGCACGCTCGACGAGTCGAGGCCCTTGAATGAGTCTTCAAATTCCAGCACACCGGTGATGCAAAGCACTGCCATTGCAGTGAAGAAAGCGATTTCTGCTTTCACTTTTGTGAAGAGAAGCGTGAGAAACACCCCCAGCACGGTGCCGATGGTGATCCAGGCTTCAATGCTTAATCCTAAAATCATAGTATCGTAGTGTTTTTTTTAATAGTTATTGTTCTCGAAAAAATGTATCCTTTTTTCTAGAAGAATCCCGGCCGAGCACTTGAGTGTGTCTTGACCGGGATTCTTTCGTTATCGTTTCATCGCGTTGTGAATGATGATGGGTTATTCGGCTTTGAAGCGGGCTGCTTGTTCGGCGATGAGTTCGGCATCGTTGAAGTAGTCGATACGCATGGCTCGGCGCACTTCGTCCATGGTCTGAGCGGCCACTTCGCGTGCTTGTTCGGTGCCCTTCTTCAGAATCTCGTAGATGGCGGGAATGTCCTGCTCGAGTTCGCGGCGGCGTATGCGCATTGGTTCGAGCGTCTTGTTGAGCACCTGGTTGAGGAATTTCTTGCACTTCATGTCGCCCAGGCCGCCACGAGTGTAGTGGGCCTTGAGTTCGTCGAGGTTGGCATATTCAGGCCAGAATTCTGCAAAGTCTTCGTCGGTGCAGAAAGCGTCGAGATAGGTGAACACGCAGTTGCCTTCCACGTGGCCAGGGTCGTCCACACGCAGGTGGGTGGGGTCGGTGTACATGCCGCGCACCTTTTGCCATACTTCCTCTGCCGAGTCGCTCAGGTAGATGCAGTTGCCCAGGCTCTTGCTCATCTTAGCCTGACCGTCGGTGCCTGGCAAGCGCAGGCAGGCAGCGTTGTCGGGCAGGAGGATTTCGGGCTCCACGAGCACTTCGCCATAGGTGTTGTTGAAACTGTGCACCAGTTCGCGAGTCTGTTCAAGCATAGGACGCTGGTCTTCGCCCACGGGCACGCAGTTGGCCTTGAAGAGGGTGATGTCGGCAGCCTGGCTGATAGGGTAGCAGAAGAAGCCCACTGGAATACCCTTGCGCTGGCTGTTGGCAGCCTCGTCGTCCTCGTTTTCGTTTTGGCTGAATCCGCGCATCTTGATTTCGGTCTTCACCGTAGGGTTGCGTTGCAGGCGTGCCACGCTCACGAGGTTCATCAAGTAGGTGGTGAGTTCGGCCAATTCAGGAATCTGGCTCTGGATGAAAATCACACACTTTTCAGGATCGAGGCCCGCTGCGAGGTAGTCGAGCGCCACCTCTATGATGTTTTGACGAATTTTTTCAGGATTGTCGGCATTGTCGGTCAGGGCCTGAACGTCGGCCATAAACACAAACATGCGGTCGTAGTCGCCCTCATTTTGCAGTTGCACGCGGCGACGCAGCGAACCCACATAGTGTCCGATGTGGAGTTTGCCGGTAGGGCGGTCGCCTGTAAGAATTACTTTTCCCATAATATATTATAGTGTTGTAGTTATTATTTTCGTTTCAAACTACAAAGATACAAAAAATTATCAATCCATTTCACATCTCACCCGCCGAATGACACCCAAAGCCCCCGCAAACCCTGCAAAACCCACCACCCATCGCCACTAAAATCCGCCCAATCCCAGTATCAGCCCCCGCCTGCCCATGTCGAAAATCCCCAAATTTTTGGCGAGTTTTTACCAAAACGCGCAAAAATCACATAGTTTTGGTAAAAACTCACCCCAGTTTTTACCAAAACGGCATAAAAAAACATCGTTTTGGTAAAAACTCGTTTTGCCCAGTGAAATAAAACCATTATCTTTGCGACGTGATAAAATATATACCGACATGAAGAAGCAACTGATAGGACGCGACAAAGAAATTGCTAGCCTGGAGGCTTATGTGAGTTCGGGGCAAGCCGAATTTATTGCTATTTACGGCCGCCGAAGAGTGGGTAAGACCTATTTGGTGAACCAACTTTTTCGCGATCGATTGGCTTTTAGTCTTACGGGCATCATCGATGGCAAGCCCTCAGAGCAAATGGAGGCATTTGTGCAGACGCTTGAGTTTGGGGGGTATAAGTTGGAAAAGCATCCTCAGAATTGGCTTTGCGCCTTTGCTGAGTTGCGAAAGTTTCTTCAACCCAAGGTGGATAGTGGCGACCCTTGCATTCTGTTCATTGACGAGATATCGTGTTTCGACTCGCAGCGCTCCGATTTTGTGCGTGCTCTGGGTTTCTTCTGGAATAGTTGGGCTTCGCTTCAAGATAATTTGAAATTGATTATTTGCGGCTCGGCCACCAGTTGGATGATTACTAATATTATCGACTCCAAGGGTGGTCTGCACAATAGAGTGACTCATGAAATGGCGCTACATCAGTTCACACTCTACGAAACAGAGCAGTATTTGCTCAATCGTGGATTTGAATGGAGCCGACTGGCCATTCTCCAGGCTTATATGTGCTTTGGTGGTGTGCCATATTATCTGAGTTTGCTTCAGCCTTCGGAAAGTGTGGCGGAGAATCTCGACCGCTTGTTTTTCGACCGCAATGCCGAACTTCACAAGGAATACAACCGATTGTACAAAACGCTGTTCCGTTCGCCTGAACCCTACATGAAGATTGTGAAACTTCTTGCCGAATCCAAGCAAGGACTTACGCGTCAGGAAATTTCGGAAAAACTGAATGTGAGCGGGAAAGCGCTCACTGAGCAACTCGCTAATCTTCAGAGTTGCGATTTGGTGCGTCTCTACTACGTGAAAGAAACGAAGGTGAAAAAAAATGGGGGCATCTATCAGTTGATGGATTTCTATTCGCATTTCTATTTGAAGTTTGCGCATTCGAGTTTGGGCGATTCCCAGTATTGGCTACATCATCTCAACACGCCAGAAACCAACAATTGGTATGGCCAGAATTTTGAGAGGGTGTGTTTGGCGCATATCGACCAAATTAAGCAAATACTCCATTTCGACCGCATATCCACCCAGTTCTATTCTTGGCGAAGCAAAAAGAGTGGAGAAATGAATGAGCGGGGGGCGCAAATTGATATCATCATAGATCGTGCCGATGATATGATTAACGTGTGTGAAGTGAAGTATAGCAAATCACCATACGAACTCAAGAAGGCTGAATATGAGAAGATTCAAAACCGTATTGAGAAATTTAGAACCGAAACTAAAACTCGTAAAGGTGTGATACCCACAATGATTACGACTATGGGGGTGCTGCAAAATAAGTACGCAAACGACATTTGCTCCTATATCACCCTCGATGAACTGTTCTCCACCCGCTAGGGGTTGCCAGTGTGGCGGGATATGGGTATCTTTGCACTTTCTTTTTATAGCAGGCCCCATGGCTTTGGGGCTTGATGATTACACGTTGCACTCTTTAAAAAAACTACGATTTCAGGTGTTGATGCAAGCATTTTACAAACTCTTGATGATAAATGCGATTCTTGCGCTGTGTGGCTTCTCGGTGTGGGCGCAGGATAATGAAAATGAATTTCAGCGTGTGGCTACGCGCGTGCTGAAGCAGTATGAAGATCCCGATATCATGCCCGACACCACTGGGCGCAACGCCTTGTGGGACGGTGGCGCCTACTTCGGGGTGGGCAGCAACGGACGCATCATGCCCAGCGCCAATTTCCGCTACAAGCGCGGCAAGATGGTGTTCACGGGCAATGTGGCCATGGAAATCGCCGACCGCAACTCGAGCAAGCAAGACGACACGTGGAACGCCGACCGCTACAGCCAGACGGCCAACACCGACATTCACCGAAAATACGAGCAGGCCGACGCCTCGGTGCGCGTCGACTACTATCCCAGCCTTGCCGACTGCTTCTCCTTCGGGCTGCTGGAAAACTTCAACCACACGCGCCGCAATGAGGAGGCCGTCACCACCTTCTACGACGAAGCGGGCGCCGAGTTGAGCGCCACCATCGCCAAGCAACTCAACGTGAACCGCAACCAGAAGTCGGGCGCGCTGCTGCAGTGGAAACACCTCTTCGCCAGCAAGGCGATGCTCATGGCGCGCATGAATCTGCGCTACCTCTACCAGAAGATTGCCGTCGACAAGGAGACGTGGAAGCAACTCGCCGACCACAGCACATCGCAGGCCGAGGAAAAGTGGAGCAAGTTCACGCCCTACGCTCAAGTGAGATACCAGTCGCAAAACTGGGGCGGATTCACCTTCAGCGCCGATGAGCGACTCACCCTCGAGCGAATGAAGGTGACCGACCTCGCCGCCGACTTCCGCTACCACAGCACCACCAGCACCACAAAACTCAGCCTCGACTACAGCCGCTCGTCCATTCGCCTCTATGCCACCGGTGGCTACGAATTTTACCGCAACACCATCGACGAAGTGTCGCGCTCCCACAACGACTGGGTGTTCAAGGCTGGAGCCAAGTGGAAGATGAGCAAGCAACTCACCGCCGAAGTATCCTTCGACCGCTCCTTCACCCGCCCCACCTATTCGCAATTCTACGACAAGAAGCACCTGGGCTCATCGCTGGGCACCTATGTGATTGGTAACCGCAACCTTAACTCTTCGGTCAAGAGCCAGCACAAGTTTGCGCTCGCCTATAAGCCCAAGCGCCAAATCGACTTGGCGCTGGAGGTGATGTATGAGAAAATTGACCGCGACATCACGCAGGTGTCGGGCTATGACGAAGAAGAGCAAACTTCCTTCAAAACCTGGATCAACGATGCCAATTACAACAACGTGCACCTCGCCTTCGACGGCAAGTGGCTGCTAGGGCCGCTCGACCTCCGCTGGCACATGAAAGCCAAGCACATCACCTACGAGGGCGAGAACGTAAACGACGAGCAGCGCTGGTCGTGGTATTTCAAGATACGCCCCGAAGTGGCGCTCGGCTATGGATGGAAAGTGGCAGGCGCAGTGTATTACACCGGCAAGGAAGTGCACCGCACCCACACCGAAGCCGCCTACACCTACGTCTCGCTCCGCGCCGTGAAAGAAATAGGCGCATGGGCGCTCTATGCATTTGTGCAAGACATCTTCGAGCGCCGCCGCCACGATGCCACCCATTCCACCACCAACGCCGTAATCACCCGCACCGACCAAGGCTCAAGAGCCGCCATCATCGGCGCCTCCTACACCTTCTGACAGTTCGGCAATACCCTCAGTGGCTCTGAAAAAGGGGAGGCCTTCTGCCTGGCGCGGGGGTGTGTCAAAACGTAGAATAAGATAAATTTCCCGATTTTGGGCGTATTTGTAAATTTTGACACATCCCCCTACCACATTCTGGGTTTTGCCTCCCCTCTCTGTTCCGTTTCCCTGCTGCAACAATTTTACTACAAAGTTAATCTTCATGGAAATTCCATTGGGGGGAGGCTGTCCGAGAACTGAGGTTTCTACCATAACCGACCCTCTCCGAGGCTCTTTCCTTTGTTTTTCCTTATCTCCAAGCCGCGCTCGCGAATTGCTTCGCAATTCACTCGCTTGCATGGAGTTAACCATAATAAGAGGGTGTTGCAGAACCTCATATCTCTAAAATATCTTAAAGTCTCAACTTTCTT
>JAUNCU010000155.1:0-4450 GCA_030526455.1 Bacteroidales bacterium
ATAAAAGGAACCGCTCCCTTTTTATCTATTTCGTGATATATGTTTTCAAATTGTGCCGAAATGTTGTTTGTCTGTTATTCATATACAGTGTTTTGGTTATGAAATGTAAAATTCTTTATAACAAAAGAACCGTCCCTTTGTTATAAAGATGTGGGAAATAGGAACGGGGGCGGGCTTCCTTTTTTTGTGTGGAAGCCTGCCCCCGCGCCGTATTTCGGTGTGGCTAATAGCCTTGGGTGCTTGTTTCGGTTGCCTTTACAGGTCGCTTACTTTTCGTCGTATTCTTGCCAACTCTTGATTTTGATGTCTTGGAGTTGGAGGTTGCAGAATGCGTCGATGAAGGCTTTTGCGAGGCGCACGTTGGTGATGAGCGGGATGTTGTGGTCGATGGCGCCGCGGCGTATGCGGTAGCCGTTGGTCAACTCGCGCTTGGTGTGATTCTTTGGGATGTTGACGATGAGGTCGATTTTGTGCTCACCGATCATGTTCATCACGTTGTCGTCAGCGCCTTCGTCGGGCCAACTTACCTTGTGGGCCTTCACGCCGTTTTCGTTGAGGAATTTGGCTGTGCCTTCGGTGCCGTAGATTTCGTAGCCGCACTTCTGGAGCAGGAGGCTGGCGTCGAGGAGGTCGACTTTTGAGCGTGCTTCGCCGCTGGAGATGAGTACGGTTTTCTTTGGAATGCTGTAGCCGGTGGCGATGAGCGCGTTGAGGAGCGCTTCGTTGTAGTCGTCGCCGAGGCAGCCCACTTCGCCAGTCGACGACATGTCGACGCCGAGCACTGGGTCGGCATTCTGAAGGCGTGCGAAACTGAATTGCGATGCCTTCACGCCTATGCGGTCGATGTCGAATGCGCTCTTGTCGGGGCGGGTGTAGGGTGCGTCGAGCATGATGCGTGTGGCGGTTTCGATGAAGTTGCGCTTGAGCACCTTGCTCACGAATGGGAACGAGCGTGACGCGCGCAGGTTACATTCGATTACCTTCACTTCGCGTCCCTTAGCGAGGTACTGGATGTTGAATGGGCCGCTGATGTTGAGTTCCTTGGCGATAGCGCGGCTGATTTTCTTGATTTGACGCGCGGTGGAGAAGTAGATTTGCTGTGCTGGGAACACCATGGTGGCGTCGCCTGAGTGCACACCGGCAAATTCCACGTGTTCGCTGATGGCGTATTCCACCACTTCGCCGTGGTCGGCAACGGCGTCGAACTCGATTTCCTTGGTTTCGCTCATGAATTGCGACACCACTACGGGATATTCTTTGCTCACTTCGCTAGCCATGAGGAGGAAGCGATGGAGTTCTTCTTCGTCGTAGCACACGTTCATGGCGGCGCCTGAGAGTACGTAGGATGGGCGCACGAGCACTGGGTAGCCCACTTCGTCGACGAATGCTTTCACGTCGTCCATGCTGGTGAGTGCGCTCCACTTGGGCTGGTCGATGCCGAGTTGGTCGAGCATGGCCGAGAACTTGTTGCGGTTTTCGGCGCGGTCGATCGACAGGGGCGATGTGCCGAGGATGGGCACGCTCTGGCGATGGAGTTTCATAGCCAGGTTGTTAGGAATCTGGCCACCCACCGAAACCACTACGCCGCGTGGCGACTCGAGGTCGATGACGTCGAGCACGCGTTCGAAGGAGAGTTCGTCGAAGTAGAGACGGTCGCACATGTCGTAGTCGGTCGACACGGTTTCGGGGTTGTAGTTGATCATGATGCTCTTGTAGCCGAGTTTGCGTGCTGTCTGGATGGCGTTCACCGAGCACCAGTCGAATTCCACCGAACTACCGATGCGGTAGGCGCCCGAGCCGAGCACCACTACCGACTTTTCGTTGCTGTAGTAGTTCACGTCGTAGCCTTCCACACTGTAGGTCATGTAGAGGTAGTTGGTGAGGTCGGGGTGCTCGCTAGCCACAGTGTTGATGCGCTTCACGGCAGGGAGAATGCCGAGTTTCTTGCGGTAGGCGCGCACGGCGAGGTTTTCCTTCTCCATGTTGCCGGTGGCGGGCTTGAGCACGAAGCGTGCGATTTGGAAGTCGCTGAAGCCGAGTATTTTTGCCTCGCGCATCACTTCGGCTGGGATATCTTCAAGAGCGTTGTAGGCGCTGAGTTTTTCCTTGTAGTCGACGATGTTTTTGAGTTTGCCAAGGAACCACTTGTCGATCTTTGTGAGTTCGAAGATGCGATCGATGCTGTAGCCTTCTTCCAGCGCCTGTGCGATGGCGAAGGTGCGCAAGTCGGTGGGGTTGGCGAGTTCGTCGTCGAGGTTTTCGAAGCGCAGGTGGTCGTTGCCCACGAAGCCGTGCATGCCTTGGCCTATCATGCGCAGACCCTTTTGGATGATTTCTTCGAATGTGCGGCCGATTGACATGATTTCGCCCACCGATTTCATGCTCGAGCCTATGCGGCGGCTCACGCCGGCAAACTTGGTGAGGTCCCAGCGTGGGATTTTGCAGATGAGGTAGTCGAGCGATGGCGCCACGTAGGCCGAGTTGGGTGTGCCCATTTCGCCAATCTGGTCGAGGGTGTAGCCGAGCGCGATTTTCGCTGCCACGAAGGCGAGGGGATAGCCGGTGGCCTTCGATGCGAGTGCCGAACTGCGGCTCAGGCGGGCGTTCACCTCGATGATGCGGTAGTCGTTGGTGTCGGCGTTGAAGGCAAACTGGATGTTGCATTCGCCCACGATGCCGAGGTGGCGCACACACTTGATGCTGATTTCCTGGAGCATCTTCACTTGCTCATCGGTGAGCGAGCAGGTGGGAGCCACCACGATTGATTCGCCGGTGTGGATGCCCAGTGGGTCGAAGTTTTCCATGCTTGCCACTGTGAAGCAGTGGTCGTTGGCGTCGCGGATCACTTCAAATTCTATTTCTTTCCAGCCTTTGAGCGACTCTTCCACCAGCACCTGTGGGGCGAAGGTGAATGCACTCTCGGCAATTTCGATAAATTTCTTCTCGTCGGGGCAGATGCCAGAACCGAGGCCGCCCAGTGCGTAGGCCGAGCGAATCATGATGGGGTAGCCGATGGCGTTGGCAGCGGCGATGGCCTGGTCCATGGTTTCGACGGCTTCGCTCACGGGAGTCTTCAGGCCCACCTCACTGAGTCGCTTCACGAAGAGGTCGCGGTCTTCGGTGTCCATGATGGCTTCCACCGATGTGCCGAGCACCTTCACGCCATATTCCTTGAGGATGCCCTTCTGGAAAAGTTCGGTGCCGCAGTTGAGCGCGGTCTGTCCACCGAATGCCAGCAGGATGCCGTCGGGGCGCTCCTTCTTGATGATTTCAGTTACGAAGTGGGTGTTCACTGGCAAGAAATAAACCTTGTCGGCGATGCCCTCCGAAGTTTGGATAGTAGCAATGTTGGGATTTACCAAAACCGAGGCAATACCCTCTTCTCTAAGCGCTTTCAAGGCTTGAGAACCAGAATAATCAAATTCCCCGGCTTGACCGATTTTCAGTGCTCCGGAACCTAAGACAAGCACTTTGGTCAACTTTTTTTCCATAAGTGTGATAAAGTTTTTAGTAAGTTATCGAAATTTCACTACAAAGTTAATTCATTTTTTTCGCACCCACATCCACATCGCCCAATTTTTCTACACCTGTGCCGAAATAAAATCGCAAAGGCTCCATGTTGGAGGGAGGCAAGGGAGGCGGAGTATTTTAAGGAGAAAGACAGCCTTTTTTACCAAGTAATTTATCTAGTTTTATAACAAAGGGACGGTTCTTTTGTTATAAAGAATATGATAAATTTTCGCGTAATCTATTCAATAAGTTTTAATATAATTATAAAACTATGATTACTTGTTATATACTATCAAATTCTCTATAACAAAAGAACCGTCCCTTTGTAATAAAAAATATGTTAAAATTTTGTGGGTGAGGTGGGTGGTGTGGAGGGTGGGGGATGAAAAGAGGCTCGCCTTGGTGCTGGGTTGCGGGGCGAGCCTCTGAGGGGGAGATTGGAAAAAGTTATTTATGGAAAAGGTAATGCTTCTTTTGCGGTTTCTGTTTTTGCTGCGCCTGGTTGCTTCGTGGGGCTGCGTATGTTGCCTTTTTCGCTTTGGGCGCGCGTTTTTGCCTTTTCCCTTTTATGGGTGCGTGGGGCTTATTTTGCTATCTTTTCGGTGGTGACTGTGCCGTCGGTCCACTGGGTGCGCTTGATGCAGATGCCTTGGGTGGGCTGGGCGATGCGCTGGCCTGAGATGTTGAAGTAACTGATGCTCTTGGCTGTGCGGGCGTCGACGTCGGTGATAGCGGTGGGCGCTTTCTTTACCCATACTACATTGCTGCGGCGCTCTTCGCCACCTCCGCGGTAGATGCTTTGCACGCCCAGTTTGTCCCATGCCTTGTCGTAGAAGTAGATGGTGGCCTTGCTGGTGGATGTGCTCATGTAGATGTCGTAGTAACTGTCGCAGAATCCGTATGGGATGTCGGTGAGGTCTTCGGTGAGGCCGATGAAGAG
>JAUNCU010000155.1:4460-6806 GCA_030526455.1 Bacteroidales bacterium
AGTAGACGTTGTAGTAGAGGTTGTTCACGTTGAGGTCGTTGCCGTCTACGTCCTTTGTTGGGATCACGAATTTCACGAGGTCGAAGTTGTTGGAGATTTTCACGTCTTCGGCGGTGAAAATTGGGTCGGCGGGCGTCATGGCCTTGTCTTCCTTGGCTTCGAAGCGTGGTGCCACAATGTCGCTGATGATGTAGAGGGTGTTACGGCCGCAGTTCACGATGAGCGACGCGGGATAGGTGGCCGCTGCGTTGCCGGCTTCGTCCACGGCGAGGTCGGTCTGCTGGGCGAGGTCGTAGTCGAAGTAGGTGTAGTCGCCCTGGCTAGCAACCTTGGCATTGCCTGCGAGCACGTAGACGTGTGAATTGTAGTTGGCGTCGGTGCCGAGGTATTGCTTGGTGGGGATGGAGATGGTTTTGCCGTCGGCCGAGATGCTGGCTGCGATCACTGCGTCGGGCAGGCCGCTTTCCATGTGGTCGATGAAGAGTTGGTCGGCGGTCTTGAACACGTTCACCATCGATTTGCTCACTGAGGTGAGGTCTTCGGCGTCGTCGTTGTAGGTCATCTGGTAGAGCGATTTCGCTGCGCCTTCAGCCTTGGCGACGGGCTTGTCGGGGTTGATGGTGTATTCGATGTTGTAGTCGCCCATGTAGAACCATTCGCCGTCGGCGTCGCAGAGGCCCACGAGGCAGTCGTCGACTTGGGTGAGTTTATTGTCTTTCCATGTGAATTTCACGTCTTGTGTGGAGGGGTCGACCACGAATGTGGAGCCGTCGTCGGAGAGCACGAGGCGCTGCACGTAGTAGTTGTCGCCGCCGTCGATGCAGTAGAGTTGTGGCAGGTGCATCACCACCACGTCGGCTTCCTGCTTTTCACACTTGATCCATGGCGTGCCCAGGCCCCAGATGTAGGCTTGCGAGATGGGTGCCTGCACGTAGATGAAGCCGTCGTCGGCCACATCGACGCCGCCTAAGCCGCCGTCCACTTTCTGGTAGTAGATGTCGCCCCAGCCCAGGCCGTAGGCTTCGGAGTTGACGTACATGTTTTCGTAGACTGTGCCCTTTGGCGGATTGGAGATGAGGGTGCCGCCTTGTGCGCGCTTTGCGGCCTTCTTGATGGCCATGATGCCTTCGCCGGTGGCGGCGGCGCGCTTGCTGAGGGTGCACTGTTTCTTGATGGGCGAGTGGTTGCGGGCCACGCCCGATATGTTCATGCTACTGGCCGCGTTTGCGGCGAAAATCATAGCCATTGCGGCAAGGAAAAAAGTAAACCTCTTCATAGGCGATAATGTTTTTGATAATGATGTGAAATAAATATGATTGATTCTAATCTGTTATGGCTGTTTGTGAATGTTGTGTGAGCAAAATTAGTAAAAATATTTTAAAACTAAAATTATTTTGCTTAAAAATATTTTATTTCGTTAGTTTTGCGTGGCGCTGTGCCACATTATATATAATAATGGGGAGGGCGGTGGCGCTTTTTCGTGCAACATTTATTGGTTTTTTTCGGTCCTTTTTCAAAAAAAAATAGTAACTTTGCTATAATTCTTACTAAGAGTATCACAACAAAGACTCCTTCTAAGACAACAATTACAAAATATACTAAGATTATGAATCCCATTCGACCCTTCAAATTCGAAAAAGCGCAGGCTTGCTGTAGCTGCGCCACCAGTGCTCCAGTAGTGGCCACAGGCGATGACCAAGGCCTCACTATCGCTCAACTTGCAGAAAAATATGGCGAAGGTTTCTACGGACCCGATGCCAGCGTGGCTGAAACGCTGCAAGGCCTTGTGGGCAACATAGCGTCGCTTGAAGGTGTGCAGACCATCAACGTGGACGATAATGTGGAGATGGACTTGCACGCTGCCCACGGATGCGCTCTGCTTCAGGGCGTGGAAGGAAAGGTGGTGATTACCGATAACACGGGCCGCGAACACAAGATCGTCGCTGGCGACTCGCTGCTCATTCCTGCAGCCACCACGCTGATCGAAATCGACGGCGCAGGACAGTTGCTGCTCGCTAAGTTCTAATAGGCCGAACTGCTGCCGCCATAGCATTTAGCGGCATTGCTACGCCATACACTGGCGCCAGTTCCCGTCATCGCACCGGGACTGGCGCCAGCGCTTTTTCTCCCCGAGGGAGTGTTTTTTCAGCGAATGAAACGGGTGTCCTTTCCTCGCCTGGGCTTTTTTCAGCGAATTACACGAATTGAGCGAATTTTTTTGTGTTGGAGGCTGTCCTAGAACTTGGGGCTACTACCATGACCGACCCTCTCCGAGGCTCTTTCCTTTGCTGTTCCTTATCTCCAAGCCGCGCTCGCGAATTGCTTCGCAATTCACTCGCTTGCATG
>JAUNCU010000156.1 GCA_030526455.1 Bacteroidales bacterium
GAGATTGCCCATTACAGTGAAACGAGCAACTCAGACCCCACGCGGATATGATATAGCACCAATGCACCCACAATTGTGACTCTTCGCAAGCGAGTATCACAAAGGGGGCGTGCTAAATTGCATACCTGTGAGCATCTATTGTTGCTATGTTCTTCGACTGTAATAAAAGTTTCTCAGGCTTTTGGAGTGCCAAGAACAAAGCGAAATAAACGCCTTTCCTAATACTGGAATCCCCACACCAAGGCCGCACCTCTGTGCGCGCATTCCCGGTGGCCGAAACCACCATCCGCATGGAGACGCTGCAAATTTAATCAAAATTCTGAAATCACAAAAGATTATGAAAGAAAAAAAACTTTGAAGTGAAGAAAATGTTTTTTTCACGAGTTAAGAAGACCCTCTCAGGAGTTAAGAAGTAAGGAAGTTAAAGAAGTTAAGACGATAGTCTTGCTTGATGATACCGCACAAGAAATCAATGATTTTATTTGTCTCTTTTTGGCATGATGACTCAAAATTAAATTCGTATAATTCTTCGCGAACGAAGCGGCAAGCCGATGATGTTAAATTCGCTGAACAAAAAAGGGATGATTTAGAACTATGAATCGGAAAAACAGTCAAATTTTGTACAGAAAAACAAGAATAAGTTAGTTTTCTGTTCAAAATTTGACTATATTTGCACCGTGAAAAAGATTTTGCAATATGATGGAATTAGAACGATTAGGTAACATACCTGTTAGCACCTCGCTTGTGGGGTCGCTGTTTCCTGGCCTTGAGGCTGGGAATCAGAAGGCTCGGCATCTTGAGGCTGCGGGAAAGGTGATTCGCCTCAAAAAGGGGCTTTATGTGGTGTCGCCTCAGGTGTCGCGTGTGACTTTGTCGAGCGAACTTATCGCCAACCATCTCTACACGCCTTCTTATGTATCGATGCATTCAGCCTTGCGCTATTATGGATTGATACCAGAGGCTGTGTATACCACTCAGTCGATGACCTTAAAGCATTCTCGCGGATTTGAGACGCCAGTTGGACGATTTTCATACAAGTCCATCTCTCGCGAAGCCTTCCCTATCGGCCTCACGAGCATCAATAAAGAAAACTATGCTTTCCTGATCGCCACACCCGAAAAGGCTCTCTGCGATCTTATCGCCAATTCGCCAAAGGTGAACCTGCGCTATTTGAAAGATGTGGAAACTTTTCTAGAGATGGATATAAGAATGGAATTGGCCGACTTCAAGAACATGGATGTGTCGATATTTGAGCAATATGCCCATGTGGGGAAAAAGGGAAAGTCGATAGAAACCCTAATAAAATACTTAAGAAGATGACAAATGAGATTTTCAACCAAATGCTGTCGGGCTATGACTTGACAACCGAACAGCAAAAACGAAACGCCATTTTCGAGGTGAACCAGCAGATCATTCTCGCTGGGCTATATAACGGTGGCTTTTTCAATGTGGCCGCTTTCTATGGAGGCACGTGCCTGCGAATCTTCCATGGATTGCAACGCTTTTCAGAAGATATGGGCTTCTCCCTTCTGAGCCCAACCGACCAATTTGATTTCACACAATATTTCCAGCCCATTATCGACCAATTTGCAATGGTGGGGCGAAAAGTGGAAATTAAAAAGAAGGACAAGAAGAACTTTGGCAAAGTGGAATCGGCATTTCTGAAGGATAACACCGACGTGTATGACGTGACTTTCCAAACAGAGAAATCGGTTAAGATTAAGATTGAAGTTGACACCAACCCGCCACTGAAGTTCAACACCGAACAAAAACTGCTTCTGCAGCCCAGTTCGTTTATGACACGCTGCTTCACGCTGCCCGACTTGTTTGCGGGAAAAATGCATGCTTTGGTTTACAGAGCATTGAAGAACCGTGTGAAAGGCCGCGACTGGTATGATTTTGAGTGGTATGTGCGCAAGGGCATTCCTCTCGACTTTAACCATTTACAGGAGCGGGCCATGCAGTTCAATCAGGAGCATATTACCAAGGAGATTTTCTTAGAGAAATTAAACGCTCGGCTTTCGGGTGCCGACATCAACCAAGTAAAAGCCGATGTGTTGCCATTTGTCAAGAATCCAAAAGAACTTGAAATATGGTCGAACGACTACTTCCTGCAGTTGGCAAGCATGATGAAGATGGAGTAAGACTGCTGTATGGCACTTCTGTGATGAACAAGTCGTATTCAGGATGAGATATCTTCTTTGATCATTTGGTTATAGAGTTTTCTTAAAGTATCTTATTCTTTATTTCTTAGATTTTCAAGAAAATATTTCGTGATAGAATTTGTGTAGTAGAATAAATAGCGGTAATTTTGCAGTCGAATTTGAGTTATGAGTAAAATATTTAGATACGATAATGAATTTAGGCTGGAGTGTGGGGAGGTTTTGCCTTCGTTGAAGGTGGCTTACCACACTTTCGGCTCGATGAATGAGGAGCGCAGCAATGTGGTGTGGGTGTGTCATGCCCTCACTGCCAACAGCGACGTGGCCGACTGGTGGCCCGGCACTGTGGAGAGCGGCCGCTTCCTCGATCCTGAGAAATACTTTGTGGTGTGTGCCAATATCCTTGGTTCGTGCTACGGCACCACCGGACCCACCGAAATCAATCCCGCCACAGGGCAGCCATGGTATGGCGACTTCCCTCGCGTGACGGTGCGCGACATGGTGCGCGCCCATCAGTTACTGGCTCAGCATCTGGGTATCAAGCGAGTAAAGTTGCTCATTGGCAGCAGTGTGGGCGGATTCCAGAGCATGGAGTGGAGCGTGATGGAGCCCGATTTTGCCGAGAAATGCGCATTTATTGCCACCGGCGCCTACTTCCATCCATGGGCGGCAGCGTTTCACGAAAGCCAACAAATGGCGCTGCTCACCGACCCCACCTTTGGCGAACGCACTCCCGAGGCCGGCCTAAAAGGTATGGCCGCTGCACGCAGCATCGCGCTGCTGAGTTACCGTGGCGGCAAGGCCTACGACAAGACGCAAGCCGACGCCCCCGAAGGCTACGCTTCGCCCTTTGAGCACCGCGTGCAAAGTTACCAGCGCTACCAAGGCGAAAAACTGTGCCGCCGCTTCAATGCCTACGCCTATCAGCGCATGCTGCAGGCCTGCGACTCTCACAACCTGGGCCGCGGCCGAGGTAGCGTGGAGCAGGCGCTGCAGTGCATCAAAGCCCCCACGCTGCTGGTGAGCATTTCGAGCGACCTGCTCTTCCCCCCATGCGACCACCAAGTGATGATCGACAACATTCCAAACTGCGAATACCACGAGATTGACTCCGACTTCGGTCACGACGGTTTCCTGGTGGAGAGCGATAAACTCAACGACATTATTCAAGCATTCATGAATTGACAAAAATCGACAAATAGTATAATGAATAAAAAGCAAATCAACATAGGACTTTTCGGATTCGGCACCGTGGGTAAGGGCCTCTACGACGTGCTGAAGAAAATCAATCCCGAGAATGTGAACATCGTGAAGGTGTGTGTGCGCAATGTGGAAAAGCACCAGGCTGAAGCGCCCGAACTGGAATTCACAGCCAGCGCCGACGACATCTTCGCCGACTCTCGCATCAACTTCGTCGTCGAACTCATCGACGACGCTGAGGCGGCCTACACCATCGTGAAACGCGCCCTCCAGGCCAAACTCCCCGTGGTGAGCGGCAACAAGAAGATGCTGGCCCGACACATGAAGGAGATGATACAGTTGCAGTGCGACAACGACACCGCGCTTCTCTACGACGCATCGGCATGCGGCAGCATCCCCGTGATTCGCAACCTCG
The DNA here is from genome assembly GCA_030526455.1 of Bacteroidales bacterium. Classification (GTDB taxonomy): domain Bacteria; phylum Bacteroidota; class Bacteroidia; order Bacteroidales; family Muribaculaceae; genus Sodaliphilus. The sequence continues at coordinate 3,778 of JAUNCU010000156.1, forward strand.
AGGAATACTACGACAACGACCTGCTCATCAGCGTGAAAGGTATCCTCAACGGATCGTCGAACTTCATCCTGTCGAAGATATTCAACGAAGGCATGAACTATGCCGAGGCACTGAAACTCGCCCAGGACCTGGGCTTCGCCGAGAGCGACCCCACCCTCGACATCGGCGGTTGGGACTCGCTGTTTAAACTCATCATCATCACCATCCACGCCTTTGGTGTGTATGTAGAGCCCGAGCAGATTTTCACCTTCGGCATCGGCAACATGAACGAACACGACATCCAGTTTGCCAACGAAAAACGCCGCCGCGTGAAACTCGTGGGCTGGGCCGAAAAAGTGGGCGAAGACCATCTCGTGCTCTCAGTGATGCCCCACCTGCTCTCGAAGCAAAAATACATCTACAGTGTGGAGGACGAATTCAACGGCGTGGTAATCAAAGGCTTGTTCTACTACAAGCAATTCATGTTCGGCCAGGGCGCAGGCGGCTTCCCCACAGGTTCGGCCGTGCTGAGCGACATCACCGCCCAACTCTACGACTACCGCTACCAGTACAAGAAACTGCAAAGCCCACACCAGTTGCAATTCACCAACGACTACAAAGTGCGCATCTACTACCGCTACGACACCCCAGCCACACTGAGCCTCCTCAACTTCGACACCATCCACGAAAGTTACTACAGCGACCAATACAAATACGTGGTAGGCGACATCGCCCTCTCGCAACTCCAATCCCAGGCAGCAAAACTCCGCGAAAGCAACGTATTCCTATGCCTGTACCCCGAGGATTAAGGAGGGGGCAACGAGGCTGTTGACTGCAATTTTTCGTGCTAAGAAAGTTAAATTAGCGGTGCTCGTTGGCGGGTATTTGCGCGATTTTTTGTAACTTTGCACGATAATTTTAGAAAGTGTATGCAAAAAATTAGAAATGTTGCCATTATCGCTCACGTTGATCATGGCAAGACTACGCTGGTCGACAAGATGCTCGAGGCCGGCAATCTGTTCCGCGAGAACCAGGAGATGGGTTCGCAAATCCTCGACAGTAACGACCTGGAAAGAGAACGCGGTATCACCATTCTGTCGAAGAATGTGTCGATCAATTACAATGGTTACAAAATCAACATTATAGACACCCCAGGGCACAGCGACTTCGGCGGTGAAGTGGAGCGTGTGCTCAACATGGCCGACGGCTGCCTGCTGCTGGTCGACGCTTTCGAAGGCCCTATGCCCCAGACTCGATTCGTGCTGCAGAAGGCTATCGAGATAGGGCTGAAGCCTATCGTGGTGATCAACAAGGTGGACAAGCCCAACTGCCGCCCCGACGAGGTGCAGGAGTCGGTGTTTGAACTGATGTGCAACCTCGACGCCACTGAAGACCAGTTGGACTTCCCAACGGTGTTTGGTTCGGCTAAGCAGGGCTGGATGAGCCTCGACTGGAACGAACCCACCGACAACATTCACGCCGTGCTCGACGCTATCATCGAGCACATCCCCGGCCCCGAAATCGTGGAGGGCGAGCCTCAGATGCTCATCACTTCGCTCGACTATAACTCTTATGTGGGCCGTATCGCCGTGGGCCGTGTGCTGCGTGGCGAGTTGCGCGACGGCATGGAAGTGTCGCTCTGCCAGCGTGAGGGCAAGGTGGTGAAGCAGAAGATTAAGGAACTGCGCACCTTCGAGGGTATGGCCCAGGTGCACACTGAGAGTGTGAAGAGTGGCGACATCTGCGCCATCGTGGGCTTGGACGGTTTCGAAATTGGCGACACCGTGAGCGACGCGCTCAACCCCGATCCGCTGCCACGTATCGCTATCGACGAACCCACCATGTCGATGCTCTTTACCATCAACGATTCGCCATTCTTCGGCAAGGACGGCAAATTCGTGACCTCGCGCCACATCAACGACCGCCTGCAGCACGAACTCCAGAAAAACCTGGCGCTGCGCGTGGAGAAGACCGAAAAGGAAGAGGCGTGGAATGTGTTTGGCCGCGGTGTGCTTCACTTGAGCGTGCTCATCGAGGAGATGCGCCGTGAGGGCTACGAACTGCAAGTGGGTCAGCCTCAGGTTATCATCAAGATGATCGACGGCGTGAAGTGCGAACCTATCGAAAATCTCACCATCAACGTGCCCGAGGAATACTCGAGCAAGATGATCGACATGGTGACCCGCCGCAAGGGCGAGATGACCATGATGGAGACTCAGAACGACCGCATTCACCTCGAGTTTAAGATACCTTCGCGCGGCATCATCGGTCTGCGCACCAATGTGCTCACAGCCAGTGCGGGTGAGGCGATTATGGCTCACCGCTTCCTTTGCTACGAGCCTTGGAAGGGCGAAATCGTGCGCCGTTCTAACGGCTCCATCATCGCCATGGAAAGCGGCACCGCCTTTGCCTACGCCATCGACAAACTCCAGGACCGCGGCAAATTCTTCATCTTCCCTCAGGAAGACGTCTACGCCGGTCAGGTGGTGGGCGAGCACAGCAAGGATAAGGACCTGGTGGTGAACGTGACCAAGAGTAAGAAGTTGAGCAACGTGCGTGCTTCGGGCTCCGACGAAAAGGCGAAGATTATCCCACCAGTGGTGTTCAGCCTCGAAGAAGCCCTCGAATACATCAAGGCCGACGAATATGTGGAAATCACTCCACACCACCTGCGCATGCGCAAAATCATCCTCGACGAAATTGAACGCAAGCGCTTAGCAAAAGCCTCTGGCTCGGAAGAATAATCACCCCGTAAAGGAATAAATCATAATGGCTGCCTCCCAAGTGAATAGGGAAGGCAGCCATCGTTTTTTGAACATATATGAGGGGGAAGGGTGGCGTAGAATATAGTAGGGGGGTGTGTTAAAACGTAGAATAAGGTAGGGACGCGATACATCGCGTCCGCGCCAGGCGATGGTAAGGCTCAGTGGAAAAAAGTAGGGGAGGAAACTAATGGGAGAGGCGGCGCAATCCCAGAGGGATTGGATGTGTGTAGGCAG
>JAUNCU010000157.1:0-389 GCA_030526455.1 Bacteroidales bacterium
TTAGAAATTTATGTAAAATCTAAAGTGCTTCTTTAGAAATTCTTGTAAAATCTAAAGTTGATGAATTTGTATATTGCTGAAAAATAGTAAAATATCTAATTTTTAGAGAAAATATTTGTTTTATCACGAAATTATTCCTATTTTTGCGGATAAATAACTGTATTTTTTAGTTTGTGATAATATAAAAAGTGATGTATAACAGAGTTTGCAGTCTTGATCAAAATATGGAAGGCAGCGTTTTTCTCTTTGGAGCGCGCCAAACGGGAAAAAGCACCTTTTTGCGACAGCGTTTTCCTGATGCCATTTTCATCGACTTGCTCAATACCGACATGAGGAACCGCTTCCTGAGGCGTCCGTCGTTGCTCTATGAAATGCTGAAGGACAAGCCA
>JAUNCU010000157.1:399-6743 GCA_030526455.1 Bacteroidales bacterium
GACGAAATTCCCGAGGTGCCCGATTTGCTCAACGAAGCGCATCGCCTAATTTCCGAGAAAGGAATGAGGTTTATTTTGTGCGGGTCGAGTGCAAGGAAACTGAAAAGAAAGGGACACAACACGTTAGGAGGCCGTGCATTTCCTGAGTATTTCTATCCGCTGGTGAGCGCAGAGATTCCCGATTTTGACCTTGAAAAGGCATTGAATCATGGCATGCTCCCCACGCATTATTTGGCAAAGTCGCCATCTCGATTCCTTACGGCCTATGTGGACGTGTACTTGAAAGAGGAAATAAAAGAAGAATCGCTGGTGCGCAACCTTACCACCTTCCAGCGATTTTTGGAAGTGGCAGCCTTATGTGATGGCGAGATGGTGAATTATAATAATGTGGCACAAGATTGCGGTGTGAGTGCTGTGACTGTTAAAAGTTATTTTGAGATTCTCCAAGATTCGCTGGTGGGCTACATGATTCCGGCCTTCACCAAATCCATGAAGCGACGCCTTGTGCAATCGCCGCGTTTCTACTACTTCGATGTGGGTGTGGCCAACCACTTACTCCATCGCAAGAACTTGGAGAGAGGCACTGTGGAATACGGGCATGCCTTTGAGCATTTCGTAATACAGGAAATGGTGGCATATCTTGCCCTGAACAATCGCGACGAAAAACTTTACTATTGGCGCACCTACTCTGGAACCGAGGTGGATGCGGTGATAGACGACGCTAAGGTGGCTATCGAAATAAAATCGGTGGAAGAAGTGCTTCCAAAGCATCTGAAAGGACTGAAGGCTTTTGGCGAGGAGTATCCCGGCTCACGACGAATGATAGTGTCGCTCGATGTAATCAACCGCAAGATAGGTGATATCGAAGCCATCTATATTCTCGACTTCTTGAAAATGCTTTGGAATGGCGAAATACAGTGATTTATACATTGAATAGAATATTAATTTTGAAAATTTATTGAAAGATGAAGAAGAAATTATTGATTTTTGCAGTGATGGTGATGGCATGTGTGGCTTCTGCCAGCGCTGCGGGTGTTCAACTGAAATACCGCGGTACCGTGGCTGGGGCTGCCATTGAAGTGGCGCTGAACTATAATACGGGCGATGTGGCCACTGGCGGCACTCCCTACTGGATCGACGATAGCCACTGCCGCTACGTGAAATATGCCACCGACGTGCTCACGCTTCGCCCCACGACCTCAGCGGCGAGCAAGAAGTGGGTGTTTGAAGAATACGACGACAAAGGCCGCCACACCGGTCACTGGGAATTAAAAGAAGGCAAATCAGGCCTCACCGGCACATTCAAAGCCATCCGCACCGGCAAAGTGTACAAGGTGAACCTCACCAGCGTTAACGACTACGATGAGTGGGATTGGGCTTATTGAATACTTAGAGACCCACCAGCCTAAGAATACCACAGGGTGGAGAGAACGGGCGCAGTGGCGTAGAGAAAATCGCATTTGGCTTCGCCGAAGTCAGGAAATTGCTTTGGCGATGCTTGGAAAGATGGATGAATTGAAACTATCGCAAACGGATTTGGCAAAGCGCATGGGATGTAGCCAGCAGTATGTTTCTAAGGTGCTGAAAGGTGGTGAAAATCTGTCGTTAGAGACAATTACAAAGATTGAAGCGGCACTGGGGTTGTCAATTCTTCCACCGCTTAATGAACAACATCGAATAGAGACAATTGCTAATGTGGCAGACCCTTCCGAACAGTATTCTGCCAAGCGATAGCGTTACAAAAACATAACTTCGGCCTCGAGGGGGAATCCTTGGGGGCGAAGTTTTTTTGTGGGGTTGGCTGGTGGGAAAGGTTCAGTGGAGATTTAGTGGGGATAAAGATTCCGATAAATGGCAGATGGGCAGGGGGTGTGTCGAAATGCACAAATACGCCCAAAATCGGGAAAATTTATGGTAGGGACGCGATACATCGCGTCCGCATTAGGCGTTGGTAATCAAAACAATAGCATTCGCCTGGCGCGGACGCGATGTATCGCGTCCCTACCTTATTCTGGGTTTTGCAACACCCTCGTGCCGCTTCCCACACAGCAGTTTTTGAAACGTCTGTATTGTTTATCCCCCAGGATTTTCCACTGAGCCCTTATCTGACCTATCGGACTTATCAGACGATGTAGGGCCTTTTTGATTCAGTGGGCCTGCGTGGCGGGTGGTGTGTAAAAAAAAAGCAGTCTTGGAGCGTGTGGGGGCTCCAAGACTGGCTATTTATGTAAGTGAAATTGCTTTTGGGGCAATTTTTGCTTTGCTTATTGGGTGCAAATTACTTTTTGTTTTGCTTTGCCCAACTGTCTTTCAGGCCGATGGTGCGGTTGAAGACGAGTTTCTCTTCGGTGGTGTCTTCGTCGACGCAGAAGTAGCCTATGCGCTGGAACTGGAACTTGTCGCCTTGCTTGGCTGTCTCGGCGAGGAATGGCTCGATCTTTGCGTTTTCAATCACCTTGAGCGAGTCGGGGTTGAGGAGTTCGCGGAAGTCGTGCTCGGTGTCGGCGCTTGGGTTTTCTACGGCGAAGAGGCGGTCGTAGATGCGCACTTCTGCATCCTTGCAGTGGCGAGCCGATACCCAGTGGAGCGTGCCCTTCACCTTGCGATTGGCACCTTCCATACCGCTGAGTGTGTCGGGGTCGTAGGTGCATTGGATTTCGGTGATGTTGCCATCGGCATCCTTGGTGCAGCCGGTGCACATGATGATGTAGGCACCCTTGAGGCGCACTTCCTTGCCTGGGGTGAGGCGGAAGAATTTCTTAGGCGCGTCTTCCATGAAGTCGTCGCGCTCGATGTAGAGTTCGCGGCTGAAAGGCATCTTGTGAGTGCCAGCGTCTTCCTTCTCGGGGTTGTTGTCCATGTCCATCATCTCCACCTTGTCTTCAGGATAGTTGGTGATTACCACCTTCACAGGGTCGAGCACGGCACACACGCGGCCAGCGTTCTTGTTCAGGTCTTCACGAATGCTGTGTTCGAGCAGGCTGATGTCGTTGAGCGCCTCAAATTTTGTGTAGCCAATGTTGTTGATGAAGTTCTTGATCGATTCAGGGGTGAAGCCACGGCGACGCAGACCGCAGATAGTTGGCATGCGAGGGTCGTCCCAGCCGTTCACCAAGCCTTCCTGCACCAGTTGGAGCAGTTTGCGCTTGCTCATCACGGTGTAGGTGAGGTTGAGGCGGTTGAATTCAATCTGTCGTGGGCAGTATTCGTCCACCTTATCGCCCGCGAGTTCCTTCACGTATTTTTCGTAGAGAGGGCGGTGAGGCACGAATTCGAGCGTACAGATCGAGTGGGTCACGCCCTCGAAGTAGTCGCTCTGGCCGTGGGCGAAGTCATACATAGGATACACCTTCCACTTGTCGCCGGTGCGCCAGTGAGGACGCAGGATGATGCGATACATGATAGGGTCGCGGAAGTGCATATTGTCGCTTGCCATGTCGATTTTCGCGCGCAGCACGTGGCTGCCTTCGGGAAATTCGCCGGCGTTCATGCGGGTAAACAGGTCGAGGTTTTCTTCCACCGAGCGGTTGCGGAAGGGGCTTTCCTGGCCAGGAGTGGTGGGAGTGCCCTTCTGAGCGGCAATCTGTTCGCTGGTCTGGTCGTCGACATAGGCCTTGCCCTCCTTAATCAGGCGAATGGCAAAGTCGTAGAGTTTCTGGAAATAGTCGCTCGCGTAGTAGAGGCGGTCGCCCCAGTCGTAGCCCAGCCACTTGATGTCGCGCATGATGGCTTGCTCATATTCAGTATCTTCTTTAGCGGGGTTGGTGTCGTCGAAACGCAAGTTGCAGGTACCGCCAAACATCTCAGCCACCCCGAAGTCCATGCAGATAGCCTTAGCGTGGCCAATGTGCAGATAGCCATTAGGTTCGGGTGGGAAACGAGTGTTCAGTCGTCCGCCATTCTTGCCGGCGGCCAAATCGTCGGCCACCAATTGCTGAACAAAGTTCAGGCTCTTTTTCTCTTCGTTCTCGTTGAGTTGAATGTTGTTTTCAGCCATATCTTTAGATATTGATTTTGCACAATTAAGATGCACCCACACAGCGGGGCACAAATAAATATAATGTGCAAAGGTAATAAAAAATATCATTTTTGGCAAATAGGAAAAAATCTGACTTGCAAGGAGGAAGAGGTGTCAAGTCGTTTTGTTTTATTAAGGAGATGTTTGGGTGGCTCGCCGAAAGTTTTTAACTTTGTGGAAGAAAGAATACTCATACTCTGAATTTATAATACTTAATTGATTAAGAATAACATGATTAAACATCTTTGTATCTCGCTCATCGTGGCGATGCTGTTCACTGCTGGTACAGCCAGTGCTCAACGCCGTGCCGCTGCGAATAGCGGTGCCAAAACCACCCATGCCACCCAAACGGTGAAACTCCCCAATGATGCCGCCTTGGTGGCAAAAGCACAGGCTGGCGACGCCCGCTCGCAAGCGCTTGTAGGGCGCTGCTATCGCATTGGCGAGGAGGGCGTGAAGAAAAATTATCTCGAGGCTGTGAAGTGGCTGCAAAAGGCTGTATCACAAGGTGATGGCGTTGGCTGTTACGAATTGGGTTTCTGCTATGAAATGGGGCATGGCGTTACTGCTAACTATACCAAGGCGAACGAACTCTATAAGCAGGCAATAGCGGCACTCACCCCTGAAGCAGAAGCCGGGAATGCGATATCGCAAATATTTCTTGGTCGTTGTTATGACTTTGGATATGGTACTGAACAAAACAGTACCGAGGCTGTGAAGTGGTACCGTCGGGCTGCCGAGCAAGGAAATGCCGATGCACAGTGTAATCTTGGTTTTTGTTACGAAAAAGGCCAAGGCGTGAACCAATCTTATACCGAGGCAGTGAAGTGGTATCGCCTGTCTGCCGAGCAAGGAAACGTCCGTGCACAGTGCATTCTTGGTGTGTGTTACATTAATGGCCAAGGCGTGAAGCAGTCTTATACCGAGGCTGTGAAGTGGAGTCGTCTTTCTGCCGAGCAAGGAAATGCCTTGGCACAGTACAATCTTGGTTGGTGTTACGCTGAAGGCCAAGGCGTGAATCAGTCTTTTACTGAGGCTGTGAAGTGGTATCGTCTGTCTGCCGAACAAGGACATGCCAGCGCTCAGAACAGTCTTGGAGTGTGTTACTATAATGGCCAAGGCGTGAAGCAGTCTTATTCTGAAGCAGTGAAGTGGTTTCGCCTTTCTGCCGAACAAGGATATGCCGATGCACAGACAAATCTTGGTAGGTGTTACGCTAACGGCCAAGGCGTGAGCAAAAGCGAATCAACGGCAATTAAATGGTATAAAAATGCAGCGGCACAAGGAGATGAAACCGCTAAGAAAATTTTGAGAAAGCGAGGAATATACAACTGGTAAGGCACAGGCAAGCATTTGCCAAAGACTGAAGCCCTAACGGCGACCACAAATCGTGCACGGCAACGATTATGGTACCCACTAGGGCTTCAGTTTTTTTGTTCAAGAGCCCGCTTCTCTTGATAGTTATTTGCCCCCAACATTGTGGCGTTTTTCTCTAAATCCGTGAAAAAATTTGGTGTTTGGGTTTGGTTTGATTAACTTTGTGTGATAAAATCGTTAATATGGACAACAAGGAACTTTTGGAAAAGGTTTCAGAGAATCTGGGCCGGAGTAAAGCCGATGTGGCTAAACTGATGGAGGCTTTTGCCGAGGTGGTGAAGGCTCGGTGCGGTGCGCTTGATAGCGTGGCGATTCCCGGTTTTGGTACTTTTGAAGCCAAGAAGAAGAACGAACGCGTGGTGGTGAATCCCAGCAATGGCAAGCGCATGCTCGTGCCGCCGAAGGTGACGCTCACGTTTAAGGTGAGCAATGTGCTGAAAAACCGCCTGAAATAATCAAATTATAAAAGCAGATATCAAGATGAACAACAAGATAACTTTCCCCGAACTCGTGGAGCAGGTGGCTCAAGTGGCCAACACCTCGAAGCGCATGAGCGAACTGTTTCTGAAAGAACTGTTTGCCACCATTTCGCAGTCGCTTATCGATGGCGAGAGCGTGAAGGTGAAGGGCATTGGCACTTTTAAACTCACTGAGGTGAGTCCGCGCAAGAGTGTGGACGTGAACACGGGCGAGGAAATCGAAATCCCCGGCCACAAGAAACTCTCGTTTGCCCCCGACAAGGATCTTGCCGAGGCCATCAACCAGCCTTTTAGCCACTTCGAAACCGAGATTCTCGACGACGAGGTGACCGACGAACTGCTCGCTGCCATCGACTCGGGCGAGTTTGTACAGCCGGGCGAAGATGGCGAAGATGTAGAAACCGAGGCTGCGACTGAGGAGGCTGAATCGGAGGCCGAAGAGGCTGCGACCGAAGAGCCTGCGGCTGAAG
>JAUNCU010000158.1 GCA_030526455.1 Bacteroidales bacterium
CGCAATTCACTCGCTTGCATGGAGTTAACCATAATAAGCCGTCTCCGACGGCGGTAGATGGTCGCCTAGTGCTCGTTGGGCGGCCACCTAGCGTTTTTGCCATCAACTTGCCCTATTTTGGGGCATTCGGACAGGTTGGGGGGAATTTAGTTGTCGCTGGGGTTTGTGGGCCAGTTGTTCCAGGTTCGGTATTTGTCGCCGAAACTTTCGGCTGCGGCTTTCCACATTTCCTCTTCCATCTCTTGCAGCAGTAGGGTGGGGTCGATTTGCTTTTGTATCACCCAGTCGTGTCGGGCAATTTCGCTGGCGAGTTGGCCTGCTTCCCATCCCGAGTAGCCGATGATGAATTTCAGTTTTCCGTCGGTGGGTTCCCCGCAGCGCACGTAGCGCTTGATCGCCTCGTAGTCGCCGCCGAAGTACACGCCCTTCGCCACTTGGAGGCATCCCGGAATCACTTCCGGCCCCAGCGTGTGGAGGAAAAACAGTTGGTTGAGCCCCACGGGTCCGCCGAGGTAGATGGGGATTTGCGAGAAAAATTCGGGTCCGTCGAGCACGTCGGCCAGGGTGTAGTCGGTGAGATGGTTCACCATCACACCCATCGAGCCCTCGCTGTCGTGGTCCACGAGCAGAATCACCGAGCGCTTGAAGCACTCGTCGTCGACCGTGGGCTTGGCAATGAGCACATTGCCGCGTGCTGGCTCAGGCTGGCTGTCGAGCAGGTTGAATATGTCGATACTAATTTCTTCCATAATGTGGGTTCAAAGTTACAACATCCTAGGCATCTGTGCAAACTGGGCCCGTTCTTTCTTTTGCGCGTACATTTTGTAAGTGTTTTTTAAAAAATAATATCAAAATGTTTTGGTTTGTAATTAAAATTTATTAAATTTGCAGTGAAAACAAATGTTTTTGGGGCAATACCCCAAAAATTTTAACATCACCTATAAAACTTTTCGCGTATGAAGAAAATGTTACTTTTTGCAACGGTAGCCACGGTGGCTACTTCAGCACTCGCCCAGCGCTCGGCCGCTGTGAGCCATTCAGTAGTAAAACACATGGCGGCTATCGAAGCCCCTGAAGCACAATCCGAAGAAGTGAGTTTCCTTAGCGCCGAGGCGCGTGGTGCACATAAAGTGGGCGTAAAGGCCGACGCCGTGAAAGCATGGTATTATCGCCCTGCAGGCATGTTTTATTTATCGAGTTACACCACCGAGGGCAAAGCCGGTTACAGCACATTCTTTGCTCCTTATCTTATGGCAAAGCCTTACGTAGTGCACTCATTCGCAAGCGCTTCCACTGGTGCAGTTGCCAATAAGTGGAAGGTGTGGTATAAGGAAGATTTGCAAAATGCATCAGTCGAGGTTGATGGAGAGCAAATCTTTGGCGGTTGGGAACTGGAAGTCGACACCGTGCCTCATCTTACTTCCACAGGTGCCGACGGTGCAGTGAGCGAATACCAGATTCAAGGCTACAATAGCAACACCGCAGCCATGTCGGTGGGTCAAATCAGCACCTATCCCGGCTATCCTGGCCAAATCATGCCATCTACCACCACCGTGCGCCACATTTGGGCAAGTCCAAAATTCTTCGCTGCGAAGAGTAACCGCGACTATACTGTGAAGGCTGGCGCTTATTATGCAACAGTGAAGGATGCTGATGGCGTTGCAGCCGGCAACTTGCTGGGTGTGAACAGTGTAGGTCTCAATGCGATGGGTATTGCCGTTGAACAGCCCGCTCATCCTTATGCCATCAGCGCTGTGGGCGTGCGCTTCCAGTCGCTCGCTATGGCATCGGACGCTGCCGAAGCCACCTTTGTGGCCAACGTATATAAGTTGTCGTCGATTCCAAGTTATGTCGATGGCTACGTGAAAGTGCAGCCAGGCGAAAAGATTGCCACTGCATCGTTTAAGGTGAACAATAATGTGATTCTCACCACTCCCGAATTCTCGAAGAGCAGCAGCACTGGCAAATATAGCGGCATCATGCGCATTCCATTCGATAAGGTGCTCCACATTGAAGAACCCATCTTCATCGAAGTGACCGGCTACAACGAAGGCGGCCTGAGCGACTTCACCGCCCTCTACAGTGCCGACTACTATGAAGAAGGCTACGGCGAAATTGGCTATATCAAGAAAGATGGCGAATTTATCAGTATGCGCGGTAGTTACATCAACTCCGCTCGCAGCACCGCTCCTGCCGTGATGATGGAAGTGGAAAATGCATTCCTCGCCTATAACTCATCAATCGAAAGCGGCGAAGTGACCTTCGCAGCCGCTGGTGGCGAAAAGGAAGTGGACCTCTTCACTTACCGCTCTGCTACAGAAATGAAACTCACCGCTGCCGATGGTAGCGCACTGCCTCAATGGCTCACCGCTTCGGTGGAAGACGATACTCAAACTGGCTCATTCTCGCTGCTGAGCACCCTCAAGGTGAATGTGGCACCGCTTCCTGATGGCGTCACTTACCGTGAAGCCGACGTGCTCATCACTATCCCCGGCGCAAAACTCGTCTACAAAGTGAAGCAGCAAGGCGAAGAACCCACTGCCATCGACGACGTGAAGGCTTCGGGCATCCAAGCCAAGGTGATGGGTGGCGACTTCGTGATCACCGCCGCAGCCGACAGCCCAGTGCAAATCTACAACGTGGCTGGTCAACTCGTGAGCGAATCTCGCGCATCGCAAGGCACCAGCGTGATTGGCGCACAACACCTCGCTCCTGGCGTATACCTGGTGAAGGTGGGCGGCAGCACCGTGAAAGTGGTGAAGTAAAGTCATAAAAATTGAAATAGAAAGATCCTGGATGGTGAAATATCATCCGGGATTTTTTTTGTGCACAAGAGGGGGAGGCTGGCTGAAAAAAACTCTGGTTATTACCATAACCGACCCTCTCCGAGGCTCATTCCTTTGCGGTACTTTATCTCCAAGCCGCGCGAGAGAATTGCGCAGCAATTCTCTCGCTTGCATGGAGTTAACCATAATAAGCCGTCTCCGACGGCGGTTGGTGATTGCCTGTCGAGAGGCTGGTGATTGCCTGGCGAGGGTGTGTCAAAACGCAGAATATTGTGGGAATGCGATAAATTGCGTTCGCGTTAGGCGTTGGTAATCAAAACAATAGCATTCGCCTGGCGCGGACGCGATGTATCGCGTCCCTACCTTATTCTGGTTTTTGCAACACCCTCCCTACTATGATATCTCGATTTTTGGCTTTTTTAGAATACTTTTTGGAGGAGTACTGCGCTGTGGTAGGTGCGGCCGCGGCGTATCCAGGCTTGGAGTATGCCTACTTCTTCGAAGCCGGCGCGGCGTATCATGGCTATGCTGGCGGCGTTGTCTTCGGGCACGTAGACGTAGATTTGGCGCAGGCCGAGGCCTTCGGCGGCGTAGCGGTTCACCACCTTCATGGTTTCGCCAGCCAATCCCTGGCCTTGAAATGCGGGGCTGATGTACACGCCCAGTTCGGCTCGGTTGTGGATGGGGTTGAAGTTGAGGAAATCTACGGTGCCGATGGTTTCGCCTGTGGCGTTGAGCACGATCATGAGACGCAATTGGCGATTGGTGTAGATATCGTTGGCGCTGCCGGCAATGTAGAGCATCAGCGCTTCGCGCGAATAGGGCGCCACCGTGTCGCTCACGGTCCACAGTTCGGGATCGTTTTCCCAGCGGTAGATGAGGTCGATATCGGCGGGCTCCATGGCACGGAGCGTGATTTTCTCGTTGCTCAGCAAATTGTCCATAATCGAGAGAGAGGTCAGTTCATTTTAGGGGTGATAACGATGCGGCTGTGGTGGGCGTAGATGTGGAAGAACACATCGTGGCGGGGCGATGCGGCGATGGTGTCGACGATCTGCTGGTAGGAGAGCGATGCGTCGTCGAGCAGCACATTGGCGGCGCCCTCTTGTGGGATGCTGGTGGTCCACTGCTTGATGCCAGCCACCTGGGCCACGGCTTCGGGCGTTTGGCTCAGGATCACCCATCCGGCGCGGTCTTCCAGCGCGGTGGCACTGGTGCGAGGGCATATGCGGGTGAAGATGCGGCGCATCACCGCCATGCCTTGGCGCACGAGCACGCCCAGTTTGATGAGCGGATACACCACGGTGCGGAAGCGAGGGAAGTGCTTGCGGTAGAAGATGAGCATGGCCTCGTAGAACACCTTCACGTAGCGCATAGAGTCTTTCTTGGTGCTTTCGCCCTTGTAGTGGAGCATGTTCACGGGCAAGTACCAGTTGCGGTAGCCCGCCTTCACCATGCGGTAGGAAAGGTCGATATCTTCGCCGTACATGAAGAAATCTTCGTCGAATCCGCCCACTTGCTGCAGCAGCGGGGTGCGGCACAGCATATAGGCGCCGGCGAGGATGTCGATGGCATGAGGCTGCCACTCGTCGAGGTATCTCAAATGATACTTTGCGAAGAAGCGCGAGCGGGGGAAGAGTTTCGACAGGCCGAAAATTTTGCAGAACGACACCCATGGCGTGGGGAAGGCACGCTTCGACTCGGGCAGGAAATGACCGTTGCCGTCGATCATGTGCAGGCCTATGGCGCCGCAGTCGGGGTGCTCTTGCATCCACTGCAGCGGGCGGCGCAGGCTTTCGCCGGTGATGATGGTGTCGGGGTTGAGGATGAGGGTGAAAGCGCCGCGCGCTTGCATGATGGCCTGGTTGTTGGCCCGTGCAAATCCCACATTCTCAGTGTTTTCGATAAAGGTAACATCGGGGAACTTCGGCTTCACGAAAGCCATGGTGTCGTCGCCCGAGTTGTTGTCGACCACAATGATTTCACCGCGCAGTCCCTCAAGCGCCTCCTGAGCCGAGCGAATGGTCTGCTCCAGAAAGTGCTTCACGCGATAACTCACTATTACGATGGTAATGTCCAAAATCGTGCAGTAGAAATATTGTGTATCTTTATAAAAAACGCACAAAATTACGAATTATTTTGCGCATTGCGGCCAAAAGCACTAATTTTACTGCACGAAAACAATAAATCTCTCAAAAACTACTCATAAATGGGACTTGTAATAGGAATTGACGTGGGTGGTAGCACCACCAAAATCATAGGTTTGAACGACGGCGTAGTGCATTCACCAATGTACATCACCGCTGCCGACCCCATCACCTCGCTCTTCGGGGCATTTGGCAAATACGTTTACGACAATGGCATCGCCCTGCAGGACATCGAGCACGTGATGCTCACCGGCGTGGGCGCATCGGGCGTGACCACTCCCATCTACGGCCTGCCCACCAGTCGCGCGGGCGAATTTGACTGCGACGGCCTCGGGGCAAAATTTGCCGTCGACATCGATCCGCTGATGGTGGTGTCGATGGGCACCGGCACCACGCTGGTGCAGGTGAAAGGCGACGAAATCAGCCACGCGGGCGGCATCAGTATGGGTGGCGGTACGCTGCAAGGACTCTCGCGCCTGCTGCTCAACGTGCGCAACATCCCCAATCTGCTGGAGATGGCTTCGCATGGCGACGCCTCGAAGGTGAACCTCCTCATTCGCGACATCAGCAAGGAGGTGCTTGAGGGCCTGCCTATGCACGCCACCGCATCGCTCTTCGGCAAGGCGGTCAACAATCCCGTGACCGACGAAGACGTGGCCAAAGGCATCATCGTGATGGTGCTCGAAAGCATCGGTTCGGCAGCCGTGCTCTCCACACTCAACAGCGGCATCAAAGACTTCTGCATGATAGGCAACCTCACCCGCTTGAGCGAGTGCCGCGAAGTGTTCTCGGTGATGGAAGACCTCTACGGCGTGCGTTTCCACATCCCCGAAAACTCCGTATTCCTCACAGCCTTAGGAGCAGCCCTAGCCTACGGCAAAGGAAAATACGCGCCACTGTAAGGAGAGGTTAGATAAGGCAAAACTGCACCAAAAAAATGCAGAAAATCGCGAAAACTGCACTAAAAAAATGCAGAATTGGCGAAATTCTGCATTTTTTTGGTGCGATTTTTGTGTGTAAGCCTTAAAACAAGTCGCTGTGCGAGCCTGTGTCTACTAGAATCAGTTCTAGCACATCGTCGTTTTGACGCCAGATTAAAAGCCAGTCGGGCTCGAGATGACATTCCCAGCATCCTGCATAATTGCCTACAAGGCGATGGGGTTTGTATTGTGGTGGCAGAGTCCCTTGTTCTTGCAGAATATCGAGCGCATCGGTGAAGGTTTTGATATTGAGACCACGTTTT
Organism: Bacteroidales bacterium; assembly: GCA_030526455.1. GTDB lineage: Bacteria > Bacteroidota > Bacteroidia > Bacteroidales > Muribaculaceae > Sodaliphilus. The sequence goes on from JAUNCU010000158.1 coordinate 6,177, forward strand.
GCGCATTTTTTTAGTGAGCGCTTGAATTGGCCAGTATAAAAGACTTTGTATCTCATCCCAAAATTTGCTTAATGAGATCTTGAGAGTCTTTTGCTTGGAAGACATTCCCTTTTTCTATGTCTTTGAGCCCTTTCTCTATGCCACTTTTTTTTCTTTGGGTGATAGTGGACAGCGACCATCCCATGCCCGATGCCAGTTTGCGTAGCATCTGGATGTCAGCCTTGGGTAAGGTTAGTTGAATTGTTTGAGACTGAAGTGTTTTCATAATTGAAAATTTTTCATCATATGATTGAGCAAATTTACATATTTTCCCAGAATGGTGCAAATGTTATTTTTGTTCTTGTTGGGAATTCTGTTCTTGCTGGGCTTTTTGCTCTGCTAGTTTCTTTTTGTAGGCTTCGAGGTATTTTCGGAGGCGTTTTTTGCGCTCACGCTCTTTTTTTGCTTTGCGTGCCTCGAATTCTTCACGCTGATATTCAAGAAAATTGTCTGCCATAGTTATTTTTTGGGGGGCTAGTGGGAATTTTAGGGGGGCTAGTGGCTCTAGTGATTCTAG
>JAUNCU010000159.1 GCA_030526455.1 Bacteroidales bacterium
GAGAGGAGAAAGGGGTGGCGGAATTTTTCATCGTGCTTTTGAATTTTGACACACCTCCGACAACGCTATGGATGCTATTTTTTTAGCATCCTATACACTTGTAAATGTGTATATTGATGGTGTTGTCGCATTCCGGCTGGAATGCATTTTGAGGGTGCGTCGGGTGCAGGCATTTCGCTCCGGTGCTGCTTCATTCCGCTTCGCTCCATTTCGCAGCGCCTCCGCTGCATACCTGCCTACACACATCCAATCCCTAAGCGGGATTGCGCCGTCTCTCCGACGAATTCTCCCCCTGTGTTTTTCCACTGAGCCCATGGTAGGGTTATCACACGCCATCATATCCAATACAGCGTTTTGATATACCCGCATTTCCAGGATTTTGAATTTTGGAGAATATTTATTACCTTTGTGTGACGTTAAAAACAACAACTACGTACAACTAATCATCATTAAAACCATTAACAAACATGAAAAAAGTATTACTCGTCATGACTGCGCTGCTTTTGGCCAGTCAGGCATGGGCTTGGAAGCCTAAATTCGTGGGACACCGCGGTAGTTACAAGGGTGTGATGAACACCGAAGAAGCATTCCGCAATGGTGTTGACTATTATGGCTACGACGGTCTTGAATGTGACGTGCGTGTAACCAGCGATGGCAAATACGTGATCAGTCACGACGAAACCACTACCAACGTGGGCGGCACCCTCACCGTGGCCTCTTCTACCCTGGCTCAACTCCAAGCCGAAACCTACACGCAGACTCGCGGCGGCGTAACCTACACCGGCCACATCTGCACCATCGAAGAATATCTCGACATTTGCAAGGAAAAGAACGTGTTCCCAGTCATCGAGTTGAAATGGGCTACAGGCATCAACAGCAACGACATGAGCAACTTCCCCGGCCTTGCAAAAATCATTACCGACAAGGGCTTGGCCGACAAGGTGGTGATCCTCACCAGCATGAAGCCTTCGCTCGAATATGTGAAGACCAATTATCCTCAATTCAAGTGCCAATTCCTCTGCACCACAGGCTGGAAAGGCGCTCAAGACTGGTGCAAGCAATGGGGCCTCAACCCAAGCATCCAGGTGGGCGACTTCGACATCTACTCGGTGAAGAGTTATGTGGAAAAGGGTATGGAAGTGGCTGCATGGACCGTCAACAGCCTCGCCACCTACAAGAGCGTGGGCGCCATGGGCGTGACCATGATGACTTGCGACTACCTCATGCCTAGCGAAATGCCTGACCTTGCCGAAATCAAATGGGAAGACGTAGAACCAGTGCTCGATCCTCTCGAAATCAAGTGCGACACTGCCTACATCTTCAACCGCGAACTCGGCAATCTCCCCGTCAACTTCCCATCGGGCCTCGATACCGACGCTTCGGCTTACAAGAGCGCTCAGCAGGCTTGCGTGATCGACGGCGTGTTCTACACCAACAACTACACCACTGGCGACCTGCTCGCTTTCAACGAAAACGGCTGGGTTGAACATGGCTATGCAGCAGGCACCAATTCTCACGGTATCTGCACCGACGATGCCGGCAACCTTATCCAGCGTGCCGACGGTCTGTCGAAGACTCCTAACACCATGATTCTCTATCAAAAGGGTTCAAAGACTCCTGTGACCGTGACATTTGAATTGATTAACAACGGCCAAACCAACTTCATCAGCGCAAGCGGCGACGTATTCTCGCAAGAAGGTGGCTACGTTTACTTCTTCCCCAACACACAACAGATTGTGAACATCGTGCACATCGCTGGCGGCAAGGTGATGGACGTGATGGCATCGGGCGCATTGAGCATCGCAGGTTCTACCGCAGGTGTGGTTTATCCTGTCAACAACGACCCCGAGCACTTCATCTATCAAGTGCGTAGCAACGGCTACTACCTCTACAACAAGGAAGACAAGGGCGCTTACGTGACTGGTTCGTCAAGCACCACTCAGCCTAACCGCAACAGCAGCCTCGGCGGCGCAATGTTCACCCTCGACGGCCACAAACTCTTCATCCACGCCAGTGGCACCAACTACAATGGCGGTTTCACCATCAAGGACATGAACGCCAACAAGGCTTCTATCCTCTCCATGCCAGTGCTCGGCACAGGTGGCTACTACGCTAACCCATCAGTAGGCGCATGGTTCAAGGTAGAACCTATCGACGATCAGCACGTATGGCTCTATGAATACTGCCAAGGCAACGGCTACGCCAAGTATCAAATCTACGTGGGCGAACCTTACGAACCAAAGCCAACTGCAGTGACCGACGTTGATGCAAGCAAGAGCGTGAAGAGCATCAGTTACTACAACCTCGCAGGCATGCAAAGCGCTACCCCATTCAGCGGCCTCAACATCGTGGTAACAACCTACGCCGACGGTAGCAAGTCGTCAAAGAAAGTGATGAAGTAAACCATCATCATCCCTGAATAATTCAAGGCGGTTCTCCCCACCCAGGAGAACCGCCTTTGTTTATGCGAGGTGGCGTGATGTGAATCGCGTCCCTACCTTGATTTTTTGTGCTGTTATTTGCTTGTGGTGGGGGTGAGGATGATGTTTACTAGCGTTGTTACGTCCGACACGTTGACGTCGTTGTCTTGGTTTACGTCGGCTATTTTTGTGGGCAGTTGTGCCTCGCTGACGTTGCCGAGGATGCGGTTGATGAGCAACGACACGTCAGAAACATTGACTACGCCGTCTTGGTTCATGTCGCCTATGAGTGTCGTGTTAGGGTTCTTCACCGCCACTTTGTTGACAAACATGCGTTTCATCGTGCTCCAGATGGTGAGCACTGGATTGGGGCTCACATTTTCAAATTTCATCTTCACCGCTTCCCAGTCGTTGGCCAGCGTGGCGGTGTATTTCTTGGTTTGCGCAGTGGCGCCGGTGAGTTCCACTTTCAAATCGCCTTCCACTGTGGTCCAGCCCTTCACTTCCACCTCCACCTCAAGGGCGCCGCCGCCGAAGTCAATCACTCGCGAAGTGGCGTAGCCGGGGTCGGTGGTGGCCGATGTGCCTAATTTGATGGCGTTGCCGGCGCAATATGCCTTGTTCACGGTGGGGAAATTAGTGTTGCCCGCCCACTTCGATGAAGAGCCCGAAGTGCTGGTGTTGTTGCCGCTGGCCACGCTGGTGAAGTCTTCGAAAAGAAGGTAATCCTTCGAGAAATCCTTCGCCTTGTAGTAGTATTCAATCACGGGGCTTTCGGCATAGTCGTCGCTCGTGCAGTAGGCCTGCACACGGGTGTCGGCATTGATAGTGATAGTGGTGCTGCCCGGAGTGTAGTAGGTGGCGCCAGTGCTGCTGGTATTCTTTCGGTATTTATACTCCTTCCACTCGCCACCGTCGATGCTCACGAAGAGATTGCTTGCCGACATTACGCCCTTCACCGTGAGCGTGGTGCCTTGCACCACTTCCACCGGTTCGTCGGCTGTGCCGCCCTTCACCGAGAAAGAAGGCGCATTGGTGTAAATCACGTCGGGCGTGGTTTCGTTGGGCGTGTGCTGTGCGAGCACGAAAGCCTCGTTGCTTTTGTTGCCCCAAATATACTGTGCGAGAGCGGGATAGTCGATAAACGGGTTACGATTGCCCTGAATGGCGCTCACATTTTCGTTGCGCTTGATTTCTTCAGCGTCCACGGGGTCGTCGGCAGCCCACTTCAGCAGCATGGGAATAATCCACGATTGCAGCGTGAGCGGCGATGCGTTGGTCATGGCCACGGCATCGTAGGCCGTGTATTCATCCCAAGGCAAATCGGGGTAGCAGGTGGCCACGTAGAAATAGATGCGGGCAAAGTCGCCTTTGTATTTATCGGCAGGCTCAAAGAAAATGGATTCTTTGCTCTTCACGCCGTCCACGCCGCAATAGCCCGCGCCTATGTTGGTGGTGGTGCTTTGCCACTTCGAAGGGTCGGTCACGTAGCCCAGCGAGTAGTTGAGTTTCTTCTTGTTGGTGGCTCCGTCGGCGGGAATCACATTGTAGAGATCGCTACCTTGAGGCTCGGTCAAACTGCCACCCCACCACGATTTGGGCACAGTGTGCTCCTTGTCCATATTGCTAATGTCGGCGGGATTGGAGTAAAAGCGCTCCACATCGGAATAGAGGTCAAGAATGTGGTTTTTGTCGTCGAGATAGTTGTAGGTGGAGGGATAGTAGTGCCACAGCGAACCGTAACTCAGCGTCACATGCTCGGAGATAATGCCATGCAAAGCCGCCTTCAAGTCGGTGTATTTCTTGTTGTTGATAGCGCTATAGTAGCCTTCGGGAATATTAGCCATGGCCACCAGGGCAGCCATAACGAAACTGAGAAGTGATAGACTTTTCTTCATTGCCGTATTTTGTTCATAAGTTGTGAGTTACCTAAAGTGCATCGGGTGCAATATTTTGCAAATATAGTCAAAATTCTTCACACCTCACCCACCTTCTTCACAAAGAGCCAGCGAAATACGCCACCGGCATGGCAATACAGGAGCATGCCGATGCTCATTTTTCCGATTTCCAGCGCTATGTATTGCAAAAGCGGAGGGAAATTTTTAACTTTGTAAATTATTTATAAATACGCAACAAAGTGAACAATAATCCATTCGTGCGCTTCAAAGAGAAGCACCCAATACTGGCTAATTTCATCCTGGTGATGATTACTATGCTGGCTTGCCTCTACGCCGGCTACATTTCGCTCGACATCTTCACCGACCACGGCAACCAGACGAAGGTGCCCGACGTGAGGTGGAAACTCATCGACCAGGCCATCGAAATCCTGGAGGATGCGGGGCTCAACTACACCATCGACTCGATCTACAACGAAGACTACGCCCCTGGCGTGGTGACCGACCAGACGCCCAATGCGGGTTCGTCGGTGAAATTCGCAAGCCCCATTCTCTTGACGATGAACTGCCTCTTCCCACCACAAGTGGAGATTCCTAAGGACATCACCGAAATGGCAGGCACCGACGGTGTGACCACGCTCAAGACTCTCGGTTTCAAGCACGTGACCACCGACACCGTGCCTAGCGACATGGCTGGCCTTATCATTGCCGTGAAGGTGAATGGCCACTCAGTGGCTGGCGGCACCAAGGCTGCACTCAATGCCAAGATTGTGATTTCGATTGGCGACGGCTCGGTCGAAACCATCGAATTCGACCCACTGGGCGCTGAACGCGACACCCTGATTAAGAACAAGATAGCAAGTGGCGAACTGCAAGTGGTGACCGACTCACTGGGCAACACCCGCCTCGTACCACGCTCAAAACGATAATCATGGCAGAGGATTTTAACGATATCGAAGAATTTGACAGTTGCCACGCCGAAATTCAGGGCGATTTCAGCGAACCCGATTTCAGCGAAAACGGCAGAGACTACTGGGAGCACTATCGCTACGAGGTGGAAAAGGGTCAGGTGCTGCTGCGCATCGACAAATACCTCGTGGAGCGCATCAAGGGCACCTCGCGCAACCGCATCCAGAATGCGGCCGAGGCGCAGTGCATACGCGTGAACGGACGCCCCGTGAAATCAAACTACCGCGTGCACCCCGGCGAAATCATCACCGTGGTGATGGACCGCCCTCGCTACGAAAACGAAATCATCGCGCAAGACATTCCGCTCGACATCGTGTATGAAGACGAGTCGCTGCTGGTGGTGAACAAGCCTGCGGGCATGTGTGTGCACCCTGGCCACGGCAACTACGACGGTACGCTGGTCAACGCTCTCGCATGGCACTTCAAGGATAACCCCGACTACGACGTGACCGACCCTCGCATGGGGCTGGTGCACCGCATCGACAAGGATACCTCGGGCCTGCTCGTGGTGGCGAAGACGCCCAATGCCAAGACCGCCCTGGGCAAGCAATTCTTCGACAAAACCACCAAGCGCCAGTATGTGGCTGTGGTGTGGGGCACGATGAAAGACCTCGACGGCACAGTGGTGGGCCACGTGGGCCGCAGCCTGCGCGACCGCCTGCAGATGTGTGTGTACCCCGACGGCGAACACGGCAAGCACGCCGTAACCCACTACCATACGCTCGAGAACCTCGCCCATGTGGCTGTGGTGCGCTGCCAACTCGAAACGGGCCGCACCCACCAAATACGCGTGCACATGCGCCACATAGGCCATCCGCTCTTCAACGATGCCCGCTACGGTGGCGACAAGGTGCTTCGCGGCAACACGTCGAGCCACTATGCGCAATTCATACGCCACTGCTTCGACGCCTGCCCACGCCAGGCACTGCACGCCAAGACGCTCGGCTTCGTGCATCCCGTGACCAAGCAGCAAATGGACTTCGACAGCGAAATTCCAGCCGACATGACCGACCTCATCACCCGCTGGCGCAACTACGCCGAAGGCCTCGCCTCGAAATAAGCAACCGAAACAGCACAAAAGTGTGAGCCAATGCAAGCTTGCACTTTTGTGGTTAATAATGCGTATATCAATCCATTATCCCATCGCCAAGGAGCGAGAAGGAGCGACAGAAAGTGGATGATTTAACATTTCTAACTTAATATTATATAAATTAACTACATTTTTGCGCTACATATCACCCCGATGTAATAATTTTGTATTGCCTAAAAAGCAAGGAATGGAGCACACAACCCCCCCATTCCCATCGGGCCAAACAAGCCATCAACGAGCAAAAGATTCAACGAGAAGACTTGCGAACAAAAAAAACAAGGAAAACTCATTGAATCTGCCAACTAAGAAACTAAGGTACTA
>JAUNCU010000160.1 GCA_030526455.1 Bacteroidales bacterium
ATTTTCAACAAGAAAATAACAAAAGGAAATAGTCACTCCACAAAAAAATCTCACACAGAAATCGCATTGTTTCTGTGTGAGATGGTGTTGCTATTCTGGGTGATGAGTAGCGAGTGTGGAGGGGGGTATTACTTCACCATCGCGCCCATGGTGTTGTAGAGGTGGCCGGCGTGCTGGATGTAGATTTGGCCGTCGATCACGACTTTGCGGGGCGCATCGCTTGCCGATGGCGCTACGGGCTCGGTGATGTCGGTGGGCAAACTTTCTATCAGGAAGGTGATCTTGTCAACCGTATAGGCGGCGCCAATTTTCAGATTCGAGGCGGCGAGGTAGGCCGTTTGGGCGGTGAGAATGGCTGGGTCAGGATCCACGAACTCAGGATTCTCGGGCGTACTGTTGCTGGAGAGCACGAAGTAGCGGTCCTGAAGCGGGCAAACCTGCCTTACGAGGGTGCCCTGGAAGAGGTTTTTCAGTTCAGCCTTTGCGGTGTTATTTTCGGCATAGAGCGCTGGATAGACACCTTCTGCACCACTGATGAGCACAGGGGTTCGGGCGGGAATCACGTCGTGGATTTGCTCGAGCCACACCACCACGCTGTCGGCCGTGCCGATTGCTGCCTTGGCGTAGAAGACGCGCAAGCCTTCGTTGATGCGAATGTCGTTGGGCAAGAAGAGCGTTCTCCAGCCTTGGCGTGGGATGGACAAAGAGTCGGGCAAGATGGCGATGTCGTAAGCGCCCCAATAGCGTTGATAGTTTTCCACCATAGTGTGAGGCACGAATATGCGGAAGTCGAGGCGAACGTCGTCAAACACCTTAGAGCCTATCCTTGTGAATTTGCCTGGATCCTTTGCTTCGCAGTACACTGCAGCAAGGCCATGGCAACTCTCAAAGGCGCTGTGACCAATCCACACAACCGAATCGGGAATGGTGACGGTGGTGATGAACTGATTGCCAGAGAACACCTTGTCGCCCAGATTGGTGAGCGGACGGTCGAAAGTCATCACACCCACGCCGTCGGCAAAGTCGTTGTAGGCGAGGTTGGCATCGCCGAATGGCTTGTCCACGCGGTTGGGCTCAACCTTGCGTTCGGCGGTGTAGAAGAGTTGGCCAGGGATGGGCTTAACGGCGCGGAAACAGCCATTGTCATAGAGTTCGCTATTGTGGTATTTCTCCACCGAATTAGCAGGCACATAGAGGATGGTATTCATGACAGAAATATCGGGGAATAAATTCTCACCTATCACAGGAGGATTGGGGGCAGCGCACACCAGGGCAGCGAGCGCAGTGCAATTATTGAACGCAAAATCCCCAATGTGCTGGATGCTCTTAGGCAGCAGCACGGTGGTGAGGCTTCTACAACCGTCGAACACCTGCCATTCGATTCTGGTGATGCCATCGGGAATCACAATCGACTCCAGCGCTGAGCAGCCCTGGAAGCAACTGTGGGCAATGGTGCGCAGGCTTTGTGGCAGCCATACCGACTTGAGACTGCCGCAAGCGCCGAATACAAACGAGTCGAATTCGGTAACGCCTTCAGGAACCACTATCGAGGTAAGCGATGAGCAATCAAGAAAAACGCCATGCGCAAGCGATGTTACGCCAGCAGGGATCTCGAATTCCTGGAGCGAAGAGCAATCACGGAATGCCTGAAATCCGAGTTTGTTGACCGTCTCGGGCAGGTCGATTGTAGCGAGAGTGCGACAGAAGGCAAAGGCGTGTTGGCCCACGGTGGTGAGCGGGCGGTCGAAAGTGATCACACCCTGGCCAGCCGAAATCTCGTGCTTCACAATCTTGGCGCCGCCGAAATCATGCAGCAGCGTGTCAGGGAGCAGTTTGCCATCGGTGGTGGTGTAGAGAATTTGGTTGCTGGTGGGTTTGTATGCGCATATCATGTGGGCATAGGCGGGCCATGCTGCCTTGTAGGCATCCACCATGTCACTCTTCACAAAGATGCGACACGACTTCGACACGCTGCCAAACGACTCTTCGTCGACGGTGGGCACAGCATCGGCGAGGCACACTACGGTGGAGAGCGCCGAACTGTTGTAGAACGCGTAACTATTGATGTCCTTGATGCCCGAAGGCAGAATCACAGAAGCAAGATTCTTGCACGCGCTGAAGGCGTGGGATTTGATTTGGGTAATGCCCTCAGGCACGAGCACGCTGGTGAGCGCATCACACTCGGTGAAGGCGCTGCCATCGATGGAGGTGAGCGACGCGGGCAGTTCCACATCGGCAAGGCTATGGCAGAATGCGAATGCGTAGGAGCCGATTTCGGTGAGTGTAGAGGGCAGCACCACTTTCGTGAGATTTGCGCACTCGTTGAACACGTCGTTGCCAATCGACTGGAGGCCTTCGGGGAGGGTAACCGACTGAAGACTATCGCATTGATAGAAGGTGTTGTTCAATATTCTGGTGACGGGTCGGTCGAGGGTGATGATACCCCAGCCGTCGACATTCACATTGCTTACAATCTTTGCATCGCCGAAGGAAAAATCATTCACATGAATGGCCGAGCCATTGGTGGAAGAGTAGAACACCTCGTTGGCGGCGGGCTTGTCGGAAACGAGGAGCGACTTGTGTTTCGACCACACGGGGTGAGCCAAGTAGGCGCCGAGCACATCATCGGCTACGCGCACGCGCAGCGACGCTGCCGTGCCCTGGAAGCAATCTTCGGTGACTTCGGGGGCCACTCGGGGCTTGCATATCACGGCGGTGAGACTAGAGCAGCCTTTGAACAGACCCGCGCCCAGCGCAGTGACGCTATCGGGGATGGTGATGCCCTTCAACGCAGTGCAGCCACGGAAGGCTTCTTTTCCAAAGGATTTCACACCGTCGGGCCACACGATTTCGGTGAGCGTTTTGCTGTCGGCAAAGGCGCCGTCGCCGATTTTCTCCAATCGGCGGTCTAACACTATCACGCCCACGCCATCGGCAAAGTCGTGGCTCACGACCTTAGCCTCGCCAAAGGCATTGCTGCCAGCGGGGTTGAGTTTGGTCGATGAGCGGTAGTAGAGTTGGTCGGGGATGGGGGCAATGCGGCTGCCGAAGTAGCCGGTCCACTCCTTTGACTTGCGATAAGCATCGAGCGCTTTTGCGGGCACATACAGAACGGCATCAGGGGAGCCTTGAAAGCAATCATCTTCCAAAGCAGGAGGGGTGAAGGCAAGGAGGACGAAGGCCTTCAACTTGGGGCACAAGCGGAATGCTTCACTTTCGATTTTCTTGATGCTCGCGGGCAAAATCACAGTCTCAAGCGAACGGCATTCTTTGAAAGATTCGTCTTTGATACACTCCACATTATCGGGAACGACGATTGATGTGATGCCCGAACTCCAGAATGCAAATCGTTCGATACTGCGAACGGTGCTGGGAAGCGCCACCTCCTTGAGCGAGATGCACGCCGTGAAAGCCCATTCACCAATAGTCTCAACGCCATCAGGGATGTCGATTGAGGAGAGCGCGTGGCAGCCGCTGAACATATTGGTGCCAATCACCTTCACGCCCTTTGGTATATTGACCGATTTGAGCGCACTACACTTGTTGAAAGTGCCAAAACCAAGATTGGTGACTGTGGATGGGAGTTGCACGGTTTCCAGCGTCATGTTTTCTGAAAACGCACTGGAGCCAAGCGCACTAACGGTGCCGCTAAAGGTGAGAACGCCTCGGGCGCCTAAATACTCATTGCCGATGAGTTGCAAGCCAGGGAACCCTTTGGGACCAGGCTCGACTTGTTTGTGGTCGGTGGTGGTGTACCAGATTTGATTACTGGCCACCTCCTCAGCCCATAGCGACTGCATCGTCACTAGGAGCATCGTGAGTAAGAACAATAGTCTTTTCATCTTTGTTTTCCTTTATCAAAGTAGTTATGTTGAGTTTGTTATAAATTCTCTAAGCAAAGTTACGGGAAATTCTTCAAAAAAAGAATGAAAGAGAACTGATTATTTCCCCTCTCTCCCATTCTTTTAGTCATATGGAACAACGTCTATCGGCGATTGTTCTGGTAATCGCGGTATTTGTTGCCACTATAGGTGTTGCGCCCGAAGGCGTTGCTGCCAAATTCGTCTTCCTCCTCTTCGTCGGTTTGCTTCACGCGCTGCTCGAGCGAGTCGCGACGGCGTTCGGGCTTGTTTTTCTTGATCTTTTCGGGCTTCTGCTGGTTGATGGCGGTGGCGTAGATGTCCCACGTTTCCTCGCGGCCCCAACTTTTGCGCACGCGCAACTTGTCGGCATAGGGATAGTAATACACCTCCTCGGGTTGGCGATGCTCGGTGTAGTAGCCGGGGTCCCAGCGGTCGTTGCCATTGGTGTCGACGACGAGGCGGGCGTAATACTCGGCGGGCAGGAGGTTGTCGAATCGCACGGTGCCGCCGCTCACGCGCTGGTGGCGCACCACCTTCTCGTTGGCGTCGAGCAGTTCCACGAAGGCACTGTCGCCGCTGTTCACGTGCAGAATCACGTAGCCGTATTCGTCGAGCGATTTCACCTTATATTTAAATGTGGTGGAATCGTTCACCACGCCATACACATTGCACACCGCGGCCGAGTCGAAACTGAGGCGGTATTGCTCGTCGGGCTTGAAATTGGCCTGAATCATGTAGCGAAGCGGATTCAATTCATCCTTCTGCAGCATCTTGGCGTTGATGCGCACCCAGGTGCTGTCTTTCTGCATGTGCTCCAGGCGTATGCCGCGCTGGTTGATGCTGCCGATGGGCGCATTGAAGAGGAATTGCAGCGTGTCGGTGACTTCGAGTTGGGAGGTTTTCGACGGTTCGAGTTTGAGCACCTCGCGAATGGCGTGCTCGCGCTGGGCAAGCGCCTTGATGTCGAGATCCACGTCGGTCACGTCTTTGCCCTCGGCAATCATCTTCTCGCGCTTCTTGATGAGTTTTTCGCGCTCCTTGTCCATCTCCTCGCGCTCCTTCTTGGCCTCGCGCTCGGCCTTGATTTCGGCGTTGGTGCGGCGGGAGAGGAACACCACGGTGTCGGTGGCGGGCACGATATTGTTGAGCGAATCCATCTTCATGTAGCGCATGTCCACCACTATGCTGTCGGCCTTGATGAGGGTGCTGTCGGTGAGCCAGTAGACGATGGAGTCGTTGCCCTCGCGGCGCTCCATCACATGCCAGTCGACGGCATGGTTCTGGGGCGAGAGGATGTTGAGTTGGGGCAACTCGTTGGCGGTGGAGAAGTGCACAAAGAGTCGGTTACGGCCCAGTCGCTCAGCCTTTTTCAGGTAGAGCGGCGTGTAGCCCTCGTTGAACATCGAGAGCAGTATGTCGTTGGGCAAGTATTCGTTGTGCTTGGCGGTGACCACGGTGTCGACTCGGCGGTCGAAGGTGAAGGTGGTGTCCTGTGAGGTGAATTCGCGCACGCTCGGCACGATGATTTCGTCGAGGAAAGCATAGTCTTCGCTGCGGCTCATGCGGTAGTTGCCGTCCATGTCCTTCAGGGCGAAGATGTGGTATTTGCCGGGCTTCACGCCTTGCACGGTGAATTCGCCCTTATCGTTGGTGCGCGAGATGCGCTCAAATTTTGTGGCGGTGAACGCCGTGTCGTCGAGATTGCTGTGCAGGCCCACCATCACGTGCTGCATAGGCTCGAGGTCGCGAGCACGCAGCACCATGCCCGACACGCTCATCGTGTCGATGCTCTCGCCCGTGGAGAAGGAGAAGCAGTAGCCGTCGAGGCGGTTGCCCTCGTTGTTGTCTTCAATGGCATCGCTGAAGTCGATGGTGTAGGTGGTGTTGGGGATGAGTTCGTCGTTGAACGTCACCTCCACAGTGCGGCCGAGCGAACGCACCATTGCGGGTTCCTTCTGGGCGGGCGAGATCACCACCTTCTTCTGCTGATCTTTCAGCACCACGATTTCGTCGAACTGGATAGTGACTTTCTTACCCTTGAAATTCACCGCACGAGGAGCGGGATTCGACTTGAGCACCACCGGAGGCGTGTAGTCGCGAGGGCCACCAGAGGGCGAACCGATATTGGCGCACGACCAGAGAAAACCAGCCACAGCCACCAAGAGCAAATATGTGAGCGCACGTAGTTTCATGAGCAAAAATCTATTTAACCGACAAAGATACACATTTTTCCACAAAGCCCACCCATTTCAGCCCCACATTATATATATGTATCCCCTAGCAAGATAAATACGTATCCCCACCCTAGCATGATATATGCCCCCCCGAAATGCTAAGATTTTGGCTAGAGGGGACTGTCACCTTTTGCCAAAACCGTTATAATTTTGTACCGCCACTGCCATATTCTGCGTTTTGCCCCACGGCTATGCCCAGCCAAAACGAGAGGCACAAAAATCCACTTCACCGCCCAGGAGTGGATAAATATGCCTCCCCTATTAAACATCCTCAACTCGCATTTTTCTACTAAAAACAGAGATAAATGAAAGATTTTCTAGATTTTTTCAAAAAAATTTGAATAAAATTTTGAAAATATCAAAAACATCGTTACATTTGCATATGCAAATTTGGAAAGAGTGTAAGTAAATTATTATCGAAAAAAATAATAACACAATAAAAAGTAATTTTCTCATACTCTAAAATGGATGCAGGAACCACTTTGTGAAAAGTCGTTCCTGCAAATCTGTTTATTTGGGGGAGGCTGTCCGAAAACTCGGGCTATTACCATAACCGACCCTCTCCGAGGCT
>JAUNCU010000161.1 GCA_030526455.1 Bacteroidales bacterium
TATTTCCTCGTGCGAGCCGTTTTTTTTGCTTTTAGTGTTGCGCCATGCAGAAAAATTCTTATATTTGTAGCACCAATACACTAGGGCAATTTATTACTCAATAAAATTAACTGTTTTTTTAGAGTTATGAAGAAGCACAATTTTTATGCTGGTCCTTCAATCATGAGTCAATACACCATTGACAACACCATTGAAGCAATCCGCGATTTCGCAGGTACAGGCCTTTCTATTCTTGAGATTTCTCACCGCAGTAAAGAATTCGTCGCTGTGATGGACGAAGCGCAAGCACTGTTCAAAGAACTGCTCGAAATTCCTGAAGGCTATGAAGTGGTTTTCGTGGGTGGCGGTGCAAGCACTCAATTCTGCATGGTGCCTTACAACCTGCTCAAAACCAAGGCTGCCTACGTGGATTCTGGCACCTGGGCTCACAAGGCCATCAAGGAAGCCAAACTCTTCGGCGACGTGGAAGTGATTGCTTCTAGCGAAGCGTCGAACTACAACTTCTATCCAAAGATCGAAAACGTTCCCGCCGATGTGGACTACCTCCACATCACCACCAATAATACTATCTACGGTACCGAACTCCGCACCGACCCCGATGTGCCCGTGCGCTTGGTTGCCGACATGTCGAGCGATATCTTCTCTCGCCCAGTTGATGTATCGAAATACGACATCATCTACGGCGGCGCCCAGAAGAATGTGTCGCCCGCCGGTGTCACTTTCGCTATCGTGAAGGTGGATGCCCTCGGCAAGGTGGAACGCCCCATCCCCACCATGCTCAACTACGAAACCCACGTGAAGAAGGGTTCGATGTTCAACACTCCTCCAGTGCTGCCCATCTACAGCGCGCTGCAGACGCTCAAGTGGTATAAGTCGCTCGGTGGCGTGAAGGTGCTCCAGCAGATGGGCGAGGAAAAGGCTGCCGTGCTCTACGATGCCATCGACTCTAGCAAGATGTTCGTGGGCACCGTTAGCCCCGAAAGCCGTTCGATCATGAACGTATGCTTCGTGATGAAGCCTGAGTACAAGGAACTCGAAAAGGACTTCATCGACTTCGCCGCCACTAAGGGCATCGTGGGCATCAAGGGCCACCGCTCAGTGGGTGGTTTCCGCGCATCGCTCTACAATGCACTCCCTCTGGAGAGCGTGAAGGTGCTCGTTGAAGCCATGAAGGAATTCCAAAACAAGTAAACCCATATTTTTTCGCCACGGTAGCGCGGGCGCAATTCCTCGCCTGCGCCGCCTAGGCAATTGCATATTCATCTACTATTTTTCGCAATTATGAAAGTATTAGTTGCAACTAGCAAGCCTTTCGCTCCCGTTGCCGTTAAGGGCATCAAGGAAGTGCTCGAGGCTGAAGGCCACGAAATGGTGCTCGTGGAAAAAGGTACCAAAGAAGATATGATTCAGGCCGTTGCCGACTGCGCTGGCCTTATCGTGCGTAGCGACATCGTCGACAAGGAAGTGATGGACGCCGCCAAGGAACTGAAGGTGATCGTGCGCGCAGGCGCTGGCTACGACAATATCGACCTCGCCGAAGCCACTGCACACGGCATCTGCGTGATGAACACCCCAGGCCAGAACAGCAATGCTGTGGCCGAACTCGTGTTCGGTATGCTCGTTACCCTGGTGCGCAATCGCTACAATGGCACTAGCGGCACCGAACTCAAGGACAAGACCCTCGGTATCCACGCCTATGGCCAGGTGGGCCGCAATGTGGCTCGCATCGCTAAGGGCTTTGGCATGAAGGTGAGCGCGCTCGACCCATGGGTGAAGGACGAAGACATGATTGCCGACGGCATCACGCCTATGCACAGCGTGGAAGAACTCTACGAACAGAACCAATACGTGAGCCTCCACATCCCCGCTACCGAGCAGACTAAGAAGTCGGTGGGCAAGGCTTTGATTGAGCGCCTGCCCAAGAATGGTGTACTCATCAACACCGCTCGCAAGGAAGTGATCGACGAAGAAAGCCTCGTGGAAGCACTCGAAGCACGCCCCGACGTGCGCTACGTAGCCGACGTGAAGCCCGACATCGCAGCCGATCTCGAAGCAAAGTACCCCGAACGCGTACTCTTCACTCCAAAGAAAATGGGTGCCCAGACTGCCGAAGCCAACATCAACGCCGGCCTCGCAGCAGCCCACCAAGTAGCCCAGCACCTGAAAGACGGCTGGAACCGCTTCCAAGTAAACAAATAAAGCAAATAAGATTTATACCCTTCCCCATCAGCGGCCCTCCCAAACCACAACGGAGAGCCGCTGATTTTATGTGTATAGGGCTATATTCACGAATTAAGCGAATTAATTTTGTTGAACCTGTGTGAGGGATATATGGAACACGAATCTCACGTCATCGGCTTGCCGCTTCGCTTGCGAAGAATTACACGAATTAATTTTTTTTGTTGAACCTCGCTGAATCCATGTGAGCCGTAAATATTAATCCGTGAGATCAGTGAGATCTGTGTGGGGCAGTGTTCAACGAATTAAGCGTCATCGGCTTGCCGCTTCGCTCCGCGAAGAATTAAACGATTTTTTTTCTGTTGAATCCGTTGTATCTGTGTGAGCCGTAAATATAAATCTGTGGGATCCGTGAGATCTGTGTGGGGCACAATAACTCCACGTGAGATCTGTGTGGGGCTGGGCGAGGCGGGGGGCTTAGTCGTGGAAGGCGTCGTCTTGGTTGATTTCGCTGTTGAGGAGTTGGATGTCGTCGGCGTCTTCTAGGAGGTCTGATTGGTCGAATTGTCCGTCTTCGTACATAATCCGGCTCACGCAGGATGATGTAGCGAGCATGATAAACGATAAAAATGCGATGACGAAGATGTTGCGGTTGCGCATAGTGAATATAGAAAATTAGTATAAAAGAAGTGTTATCGGTTGCAAATATCCGAAAAAACCACCACATATCAAACTTTTTACAGGAAATAATGCATTTTTTTGCCCATATTTGCCGTCATTGCAAACGATTGCATTATTATAATGTGAAAAAACACGCATTCTCTTGCATGGATTGTGAAAAATATTTATATATTTGAGAGTTATTAGACAAAAACCATTTTTGCCTTACAGAAACTTACAAAACTAACTATAACTTAACAACTTAAAAACAACAAGAATTATGAAGAAGAATTTTACCCTTTTTCTCATGATGCTCGCCGCTATGGTCAGTTTCCAGGTGAGTGCCGATATGTGGATTATCGGTGCTATCAGTCCTGACGGATGGACCCCAAGCAAGGGCGTGCAGATGACTACTGAAGACAATGACGTCTACACCGTCGACATCGACGTGAAGTCGCTGGGCAACCAGTATTTCTGCCTTACCAGCAAACTGGACCCGAACTGGAGCGGCATTCTCGCTTACCGCTACGGCGGCGACAAGTTGGTGCCTTTCGACACCGAAACCGCGCTCATCCAAAACACCGACAAGAGCCCTTACTGCAAATTTGAAGAGGCGGGAACTTACACCTTCACTTTCAAAGTGTCGACCAAGACGCTGAAGGTGACCAAGAAATCGACCATCGAACTGCCTAAGTTCAACGGCACCATCTTCGTGAGCAAGACCTCGCGTGGCAACATCTGGGCTTGGGACAACGATGGCAACTACTTCGACGAATGGCCTGGACAAGCCATCTCAGCTCTGCCCGACACCACCGTGGCAGGCACTGCTTACTACAAATTCTCTTACACCCACAACGCATCGTCGCCCGGCCTGATCTTCAACGACGGCACCGCGCAGACTGGCGACATCACGCCCGAAGATGGCAAGGTGTACACCTACATGGGCGGCTCTACCTACACCGTGAGCGACCTAGGCGCCGAACCTCCCACACCACAGACCGATGGCGTGTATATCCTCGGTGAAGTGAACGGCTACGGCTGGAGTGCCTACGATGCCTTCATGATGACCCGCAATGGCGAAACCAACACCTACACTGCCGACGTGGTGACCGACGGCGCTTCGGCTGGCTACAGTTATTTCAGTTTCACCACCAAACTCGCCGAGCCCACCGACACCGCCAACCAGGGTTGGGACGCTATCGCGCCCTACCGCTTCGGCGCCATCGCTGAAGGCGACTTCCTCATGACCAAGGAACTGCTGGGCGAAGAACTCGCGCTCTCAGAACTGGGCGGCACCACCGCTTTCAAGATTCCCGCAGGCACCTACGAATTTGAACTCAACCTCGACACCCGCACACTCATCATCACCGGTGAGATGGAAGAAATCGTGGAAAGCAAAGATGTATACATCATCGGCGAAGTGAACAGCAACGGCTGGGCTGCCAATGTGGGCGTGAAGATGGACATGACTGAAGAAAACATCTACACCGCCGACATCGCGTGCGACGGTGCCAACGAAGGCTACAACTACTTCAGTTTCACCAAGAAACTCGCCGAAACCGAAGACGACTGGGCTTCAATCTCGGCTTACCGCTTCGGCGCTAACTCGGAAGACGACTTCTGGATCACCGACGAGCACTACGGCAACGTGATCGGCCTGGGCGCTATGGGTTCTACCGTTTCGTTCCGCATCGCTGAAGGCGACTACACCATCACACTCAACCTCGCCGAAGGCACTATGGTGGTGAAGCAAGCCACTACTGGACCAATTCCTGTTCATGGCGACGTGAATGGCGACGGCATCGTGAACGTGAGCGACGTGACTTCGCTCATCAACAAGATTCTCGCTGTGGCTGACTTCAACGACGAAGCCTGCGACATCAACGCCGACGGCATGGTGAACGTGAGCGACGTGACTGCCCTCGTGAACATGATTCTTGAATAATGACTATTGACCTCACAATACAGATTTCAATTAACTGACAAAAACAATGAAAAAGACAATTTCTATATTTCTGCTGTCGCTGCTTGCACTGGTGAGTTTCCAGATGAAGGCCGACATGTGGATCATCGGCGGCGTGAGTCCTGATGGCTGGAACCCTAGCAAGGGCGTGGCAATGACTAGCGATGATGGCGACCTCTATACCGCCGAAATCGAAATCACTGCCAATGGCGACCAATACTTCAGCCTCACCAGCAAACTCGCCGACGACGCCAACGACTGGGACGGCATCAAGGATTACCGCTTCGGTGGCAACTATGCGATGCAAGTGGATTCTATCCAGTTGCTCGAAGGAGGCACCGACCAGCGCCCTCACTGCTACTTCCAGGCAGGCACCTATAAGTTTATCTTCACCAAGTCGACCACCACACTGCTCATCCAGAAGGTGTCGTCGATCGAACTGCCCACTTTCAATGGCACCATCTACGTGAGCAAAAACTCTATCGGTAACATCTGGACTTGGGACGACGGGGGCGCTTACTTCGACGCATGGCCTGGCGTAGCCATTTCTACACTCGATACCGCTACCGTGAAGGGTGTGCAATACTACGCTTTCACCTACACTCACAATACCACAAGCCCCGGCCTTATCTTCAACGATGGCACCGCCCAGACCGGCAACCTCGTGCCTGAAGACGGCATGGTGTACACCTACCTCGGCGGCGACTCATTCACGGTTTCTGAACCTCAGGAACCTGAAGTACCCCAGCCCGTGGCCGACGTCTATGTGCTCGGTGGCGTGAATGGTCAGTCTTGGAGCGCTTACAATGGCGTGAAGATGAACTACGATGCCGACAGCCTCGTGTACCGACTCGACATCACCACCGCAGGCGAAATCGCGGGCTACAGTTATTTCAGTTTCACCACCAAACTCGCTGAACCCACCGACACCACCGACAATGGTTGGGCTGCCATCGCTCCTTACCGCTTCGGTGCCATCGCTGAAGGCGACTTCCTCGTGACTGAAGAACTCCTCGGCCAGCAACTGGCACTCTCTGAACAGGGCTCAGCAGTGGCATTCAAGATTCCTGCGGGCGAATATAGCCTCGTGCTCGACCTCGCCGCTCGCCGCCTCGTGATCGATGGCTCATTCGCTCCAGTGCCTGTAAGCGACAAGGTTTATGTGATTGGTCAGGTAAACGACCTCACTTGGGCCGCAAATGCCGGCGTGGAAATGACCATGGTGGAAGATGGCGTGTATGAAGCCGAAATCGAAATCCTCGGCTCTACCGAAGGCTACGACTACTTCGGCTTTACCAAAGCGCTCGCCGACTCGGCCAACGCATGGGATGAAATCGCTCCTTACCGCTTCAGCGTGGTTTCAGAAGGCGACTTCTGGGTGACCGACTCGCTGCTCAACAAGCCTCTCGCACTCTCAGAAATGGGCGTGACAGGCGCACTGCGCATCGCTAAGGGCTTGTACTACCTGCAAGTGAATTTCAATGAAAACACCCTCACCATCAGCGCACTCGAGCCAACTCCAATCGTGGGTGACCTCAATGGCGACGGCGACCTTGACGTTACCGACGTAACATTGCTCGTGAAGGCAGTGCTCGAAGGCACCGCCTACGACCCCGTATGCGACGTGACCGATAACGGCTCAATTGACGTAAGCGACGTTACAGCCTTGATAGAATTAGTCTTGAAATAAGACGTAGCAAATAAAGTGAAAAATGAGCGTCCAAGCATTTTGGGCGCTCATTTTCATTTTATATAGAGTGGGAGATTTTAAGGGTCAGTGGAAAAATACAGGGGGTAAATTAGTGGGAGAGGCTGCGCAATCCCCTTGGGGATTGGATGTGTGTAGGCAGGTATGCAGCG
>JAUNCU010000162.1 GCA_030526455.1 Bacteroidales bacterium
CGCGCCAGGCGAAGGCTATTATTTTGATTACCAACGCCTAATGCGGACGCGATGTATCGCGTCCCTACCATGAATTTCCCGTTTTTGGGCGTATTTTTGAATTTTGACACACCCCCTCCGCCTCTCCGTGCCGCTTCCCACACAGCAGTTTTTGAAACGTCTGTAATGTTTATCCCCCAGGATTTTCCACTGAGCCTCCGGACTTGTTAACCCGTTGACTAAAAAACAAAGCCAGCCTGCACCTTTTTTGGGGTGAGGCTGGCTGATTGTTTTATGGTGAGATGTTTATCTCTTTAGGAGCAGGGCGGGTTTTATTTTTCTGCTTTTTCGTGTGAGAAGTAGATACCGCCGTTCACTTGTGGAGTGTCTTTGTAAGTGGTCTTGGTGCCGATTACGGTGAGTTTGTCGCCCACTTCGAGACCGAGGGTTGCGATCACGTTCTTGCGAGCGTCGCCAGTGGCGCCATAACCTGGGTAAGTGCCGTAAACGTAGAGACGAGTATCGGCGCTCTTGAGGTAGAGGTTACCGTAAGTAGCGTTAGCAATTTCGTCGATGGTGCCGGTCACCATGTAGTAAACGTTGGCATCGTCGGCCTTGGTGAGGAATTCGTCGATGGTGACTTCGGTCACAGCCTTGATTTCTTCAACCACGCCGTTGCCCACTTGAGCCACTTCCTTGTATTCAGCGCGCTTGCCCACTACGGTGATGATGTCGCCCACCTTGCCAGTGAAGCCTGTTGGCTTGTAAACGAGCACGGCTTCCATGTCGCTGTAGTCGCGGATGTAGGGGTTACCCTTGCTGTCGAGTGCGGTCACCACACCGGTCATGCGGTATTGGGTGTCGCCCACTGGAGCAGCCTTGAATTCGGCTACGGTAGCGGCCACGATAGCGCCCTTCTGGTAGAGGGTTGCCACTGCGGTGTATTCAGCGCCCTTGTCGTCGTAGGTCTTGAAAGTGATTTCAGCGTTGCGGTCGCCGCCGGTGTTAGGAGCAGCCTTAAACACTACAGTAGGAGTAGCGCCGCTGGTTACGCTCACGATAGAGAGCCAGTCCTTGGCTTCGGCAGGGATTTCCACGTTCACGCCATTGCCCTTGCACTCGAGGTTGAAGGTCACTTCGCCGCCTTCGAGTGGTGCGGTAGCATCGGCAGGATCGGTTTCAACCACCTTGATGAGCGACTTCACAATCTTCACAACGGTCACGTTCACGAGTTCGATAGTGGTGCCGTAGGTGGTCTTAGGACCTTCTACAGTCACGATATCGCCCACTTCGATGCCGAGGCTAGTGAAGTTCTTTTCCTGGCCGTTCTTGTCGAGCGTACCGTAGATGGTGATGGTGCCGGTTTCGTCGGTGAGATACCAGTTACCGTAAGTAGTGTTATAGATACCGGTGCAAGTACCAGTCACGCGGTAGGTCTTGCTGTCGGGACCAGCGATCACCTGGGCGCAGGTAGCGTTTTCAACGCTCTTGAGACCTTGGATCACATTCACGTGCTGAGCCTTGCCAGCGCAGTTGATCACGAGTTCTGCTTCGCGGCCGCCTTCGTAGGCTGCAGCCTTGAAAGTGATTTTGCCAGAGCCGGCTTCGCCCGAGAGAGGCGAAACTTCGAGCCATTCAGGGAGTTTTGCTGCGTCGATCGACCAACTGTCGGAAGCAGTAATGTCGATAGCCACTTCGCCACCAGCCTTGTCAATCGCTACATAAGATTGCGATACGCGAATCTCGCTGAGGTAGGTAGCATCGTCGTCGCTACAGCCCACGAGCACCATGCTCATGAGGGCAACAAATGCTGTAAATAAAAATTTATAGTTCATAGTGTTAAATGCTTGACTGTGTGAATTAGTTGAAGATATACTTAACGGTGATACCCATGTTCCAGCACTGGCCGAGGGCGTGGAGTGGGAGGAACAGTTTAGTGTCGCCATTGATAGCCTTAGGAGTTGAGAAGTTGGCAACGCCGTCGGCGTCAACGCCTTCATACTTGAGGATGCGTGCATCGGAACCGATTGCGCTGTTGAGCGTCTTGCTCACACCCCAACTAGAGTTGAAGAGGTTGAGGAGGTTCTTAACGTCGATACCGAGTTGGAGGGTGTGCTTAGTAGCGCCTACCTTAAACTTGAAGTCGTGCTTGTAGCTGAAGTCAACGCGGTGTACCCATGGGTTGTATACGCTGTAACCTTCAGCATACTTGCCTTGATACTTGCTCAGGCTCTTGTTGTTGCGCATGAATGCCATGAAGCGGTCTTGGTCGTCTTGCGATACGAAGCGGAATTCGCGGTTAGCCACCTGTTCGTCGGTTGGCACGTAGATAGCGTCGTAGTTGTAGCCGTCGCCGTTCATGTCGTTCACAGTCATGTAAGAGTAGTTGTAGCCACCACGCCAGGTTTCGTAGATGAACGAGTAGTGGTTGTTGCACTTGTCGTTGATCTGCATCGAAGCCACGAAGCGGTCGGGAGTGATGTACTGTGAGTTGTGGAGTTTGATGTGGTTAGGACCTTCAGAGGTGGGCACGTAGGTGAATGCTGATTCAGCAGCCGAACCTGGCATACCGGTGATTTCCTTACGCACTTGGTGAGTGTAAGAAGCCATCAAGTTGATCCATTCTGCTGGGCGAGCGGTCACCATCACGTTGGCACTCCAGTAGTAACCCTTGCTGGTGTTTTCGAGCACGAAGGCTGCAGTGTTCTGGCGGAAGCCAGCAGGATAGATAGGACGGTTGTCGGCACCGTTGAAGCGAGCGAAGCCGCCTGCCGATGGAATCGACCAGTCGCTGATGCAAGCAGCGTTGATGTTCTTGTCGAAGATACCTTCCACAGTCACTTGCATTGGGAATGATACTGGGAGTTTGTAGTCAACGGCGAGAGTAGTCTTCCACACCTGTGGCATCTTGAAGTCGGGGCTTACAGCCGAGATGGTAGAAGGCTTGGTGCCTTGCTCAGGAGTGATGTTTTCAGGATAACCCATGCTGATGAGTTTAGAGCGGAGGGCGTCGATAGTGGCCTTGCCATTAGCGTCAACCACAAGACCGCCAGCGAATTGGCTCATGTCTACGCCCTTCTTGGCGCTGAGTTGAGCCTGGTATTGAATCATACCGCTGTTGGTGGGCATGTTGGTGAAGAACACCAGTGGAGAGCGGCCCATGAACAGACCCGAACCACCACGGAGTTTGAGGCTCTTGTCGCCGAGCACGTCCCAAGTGAAACCTACACGTGGCGATACGGTCACGCCAGTGCCTGGCCACTTACCAGTGTCGATGTGGCGTTCGCGGCCTTTGCCATCATAGTAAGTGAGGTCGTAGATTTCCTTGTTGGTCATCAGGTCGCTGTTCTGGAAGAAGAGACCGTCGAAGCGGATACCCATGGTGAGTTTCAAGCGTTCGCTTGGGTTGAATTCATCGCTCAGCAGGAAGCCTGGCTTGTGGAAACGCACGCGAGCAGCAGGCTTAGTTTCGCCACCGTAACCGTAGGTGAGACACACCACTTCAGGAGCGGCGCCGTTGATGAAGTCGTCTACGCTGTTGTAGCGATAGTAGCCAGTACCGTTACGCATGTATTGGTTGTCGGCCATCTGGTGTTCGTAGAAGATACCAGCGGTGAGTTTGTGGTTACCGAGGAAGTAGGTGAAGTCGTTCTTTGCTTGCCATACGGTGTTGTGAACGGCGTTGTTCCAGGTAAAGAGTTCGTAGCCGAGGGCCATGTAGTTGTTGATATCGCCAGAGCCATCGAGGATGTCGATGAATGGGAATTCTTCAGAGTTAGAAGAGCGCACATCGTCCTTCTTGTCGAAGGTGATGCGGAAGTTGTTGAACATGTTGTCGTTGATACGGCTGTTGAGTTCGGCAGCCACAGAGTGCACGATGTTGTCCATGCCGTACATAGAGTTGGCAAACGACATTGAGTATTGCGAAACGCGACCGTAGGCCGAGCGAGTGCCACCGTCCATAGAAGAGGCGTTAGGATTGTTCCATACGCGGTTCTTCACGTAGGTGTAACGGAGGCTGAGGTGGTGCTTGTCGGTGATGTTCCAGTCGATCTTGGCAAGCAGTTTGTAGTTGCTTTCGTCGGCAGGCCAGTTGGTCCAAGAACCGGTGTCGTAGCCATATTTAGAGAGCACGTGGTCGTGCACGCGTTGCAGGTCGGCGTTAGTAGTGCGAGAAGTGTAGGTTTCAGCGTTGCCCACGCCATTGTCGGAAGCGCGCCAGCGGTTCACGATGGTAGGAATCTTCTGCATTTCGCCCGATACGAAGAAGAACAATTTGTCCTTCACGATAGGACCACCGAGGGTAGCACCCCAAGTGGTGGTTTGGTCTTTGTCGCGAGCGCTAGGAATCTGCACGCGGTCTACAGCGTCGCCACGCATGTTTTCGTTGCGGTGATACATGTATACGCTACCCTTCACAGTGTTAGTACCACTCTTGGTAATGGCGTTCACACCACCACCGATGAAGTTAGACTGACGCACGTCGAAAGGCGAAACCACAACTTGCATTTCTTCGATGGCTTCGAGCGAGATGGGGTTGCCACCACCAGGGAGTTTGTCGCTCAGACCGAAGTCGTTGTTGAAGTTCGAACCGTCGACGGTGAAGTTTGCCATACGTCCGTCGCTACCAGCGATGCTCATGCCGTTGCCACCGTAAGGTGAAAGGCGGGTGAGTTCGGTGATGCTGTGGCTCACAGAAGGCAGGCTAGAGATTTGCGCGCTGCTGATGTTGGTAGAAGCACCAGTCTTTTCAGCGGCAAACTTCGAACCGAGGGCGGTTACCACCACTTCCTTCAGTTGAGTAGCGTCGTTGGTCATGCTCACAGGCACGTTGGTAGTTTCACCAAGAGCGAGTGTGATGCCTTCGATGGTCTTGGTCTTGTAGCCCACGTACGACACTTCTACGCGGTAAGGACCACCAGTACGCATACCCTGGATGGAGAAACGACCATCCACGTTAGATACAGCATTGTACTTAGTACCAGATGGTGTGTGAACGGCAGTGACCGTAGCACCAATCATGGTTTCATTGTTCTCGTCGGTAACAAGACCCGAAATAGCCGAGGTAGTTACCTGCGCATTCATTGTGATGGCCGCAAAGAGCATCACAACGAGTGACAAAAACTTGATTCTTTTAAGCATAAAACTTTAGAATAAAATTATTAAAAATAAAAAATGAAATTTTTTGCGATTTGAATTTTCTCTAACTTCCCTTTCAGCCGACAAAAGTACTGCAAATGGAAGATTTAATTATAACAAAAATGTAAAAGTTGAACTCCTAAAACAATTCACGCCACCTCTATCCCTAGCATTTTGATAGAAGCAGCGCATTTTCCTTTCGGCACATCGTGCACACAATAATATCGCTCCAAGCACGCGTGGGTGGCCTGGAATGCGTAATAATATTTATTTGTAAACGTTTGCATTTTCCGCGATAGCATAGCAGTCGTTTAAAATACGATGCAAAGGTAAGGATTTTATTCTATTTTAACAAACCGAGCCGATGCTTTAACATTTAAGTGTTAAAATTAGGGATTGGGGATTTGCACCATCAGTAAAACGGCGGACCGAGCCGGGGCTTTTTGGTGGAAGATGAAAAAATTCGTAACTTTGCCACTGCTATGATTATCTATAACACCACTTTCCACGTGAGCGATGAGGTGGAACGCATGTTTCTCGACTTCATCCGCATCCAGTATGTGCCTCGCGCCACTGCCGACGGCACGATGACCAACCCTATCCTCTCGCGAGTGATGGGCAGCGCCCACGATGGCGGCACGAGTTATGCCCTGCAGATGCAGGCACCCACGGTGAAGGCTTTGCAGCAATGGTGCCTCAGCACGGGAAAAGACCTCTCGGCACGCGTGACCACCCACTTCGGCAGCAGCGTGGTGGGATTCAACACCATGATGGACGTGCTCGACCTTAAATAATTATAACACTCATTTTTCTCACATCTTACACCATGGAAGGACTTAAGCACGACAAGGTGATTATCGGTATCGACCCCGGCACGAATGTGATGGGTTACGGCATTCTGGGCGTGAAGGGCAAGAAGCCCGAACTCATCGCCATGGGTGTGCTGAAACTCAACGCGATGGACGACCACTACATGCGCCTGCACCACATCTACGAACGCGTGACGGGCCTCATCGCACAGTATTTGCCCGACGAGATGGCTATCGAAGCGCCATTTTTCGGCAAGAATGTGCAGTCGATGCTCAAATTGGGACGCGCACAGGGGGTAGCGATCGCCGCAGCCCTCGCCCGCCAGGTGCCCATCACCGAATACGAACCCCGAAAAATCAAGATGGCCATCACCGGCAACGGCGCCGCCAGCAAGGAGCAAGTGAGCAACCTGCTGCAGCGCACGCTCAACATAGCACAAGACGACATGCCCAAATTCCTCGACGCCACCGACGGCCTCGCCGCAGCCCTCTGCCACTTCTACGAAAGCCAGAAGCCAGTATTCGCCCGCGGCCCAAAGTCGTGGAAAGCCTTCATAGCCAAAAACCCCGACCGAGTGAAAAAATAGCAACCACCCAGCCGTTCCGAAAACTAAAAGATTTGGCCGCCTATATATCAAAAACACGAGGCGACCACCAGCCGCCGTCGGAGACGGATTATTATGGTTAA
>JAUNCU010000163.1 GCA_030526455.1 Bacteroidales bacterium
ACGCCCGCCACAATCGAGAGGAAAAAGGTGGTGCTGGCCATCTTAGCGGCCTCCTCGTGGCGCTTTGCTCCCAAGGCTCGCGAGATGTAGGTGCCCGACCCCTGTCCGAAGAAAAATCCCACAGCCTGCACGATGGCCATGGCGGGGAAAGCCACACCCACCGCCGCAGTGGCTTGCGTATTGATTTGCCCCACGAAATAGGAGTCCACCAGATTGTAGATGCTCGTCACGAGCATGCCCGCAATCGTGGGCAGCGCCATGCGAGAAATCACCTTGCCCACGGCACCGGTGGTGAGAAGTGTGTGATTGTCGACCTTTGCCATTATCTTAGAAGTATCATTACGCCGCTAATGGCGAGGTAGATGTATACGATGGTGCGAAGCAACTCGATGGAGATGCGCTTAAACACCAGCGCCCCTATCACATTGCCCACGATCACGCCGCCTATGCCATAGAGGAAGCCCCAGCCCACAGCCTCGGTGACGAAGCCGTTGGCGGCACGCACCAGCGCCATGCCTATGTTGCCCACCAGGAAATAGGTCTGCACGGTGGCCATGTATTGATTCTTGTCGTGCTCCGATGCAAGGAAATAGAGCACCGCTGGCGGACCCTGCATGGCGAAGAATCCACCCATGGCACCGCTGAGCGATCCCGCCACCACCTGAGTAGCACGCGTGGGCCGCAGATGGATGTGGCCGTTGATAAAGAGGAAATAGATGCTGGCAAAGATGAGCACGCAGCCCAGCACCACATTGAGCACGGCGTCGTGGATTTGCGCCAGCGCAAAGATGCACACCCCGGCCACCGCCATAAAGGCGATGAGGATGAGCCACAGGTGATTCCACTGAATGTGGCGCCACATCCTTATGGTCACCAGCAGCGAGGTGCACAGTGCCAGAATCCCCGACAGGGCAGTGGCCTCACCATAACTGGGCATCAGCGCCGTGAGCCACGTCATGATGAAGATACCGAAGCCGAATCCCGTGACACGCTGCACAAAACTCGCCCCAATACAAAGCACCAGCAAATAAATACTCGCCTCCATATGGTGAAAAGCGTTAGGTTAAGTTTGAAATAATGTTGCAAAGTTAGCACATTCATGTGAATTGGGTTAATTACAGTGCCAAAAACTCTTCTGCTCCTATTTTGAAATGCAAAAAACTTCACAAAATTTGTGAATTTTATATATAGTGTGTATCTTTGCATAAAGCATAATTATTATGATTGTTGAATTTGAAAAGAAGTATCTCGAAGAACTCTATGCACAGGGTAAATCCTCTGATAAAAAGCATCGTTTTCAGCCGCAAGTAGTTAATGGATATCTCAAGTGCGTGAGGGTGCTGATGACGGCTAGCCGAATGGAGGATTTATTCACTTTTCGTTCTTTACGTTATGAGAAACTGATAGGTGATAAAAAGGGGCTTTCGTCATTGCGAATAAATGACCAGTATCGCCTCGAATTTCGCGAAATAGCAGATACTGAAAATTCCTCGCACATAGTGATTTGCTCATTAGTTGATATTACGAACCACTATAAATAGATTCACAGTTATGGCAAAAAATGCATTAGAAATGGCAGCATTCAGGGCGTTTCATCCTGGGGAGTTGCTGAAGGATGAAATAGAGTACCGAGGCATAAAACAGCGTGATTTTGCCGATGCCATTGGCGTGTCGCCTACCGTTGTAAATGAAATCCTCAATGGAAAGAGGGGCATTTCGGCAGAATTTGCTCTTATGGCAGAGGCCGCATTGGGTGTGAGTGCCGATATGCTTGTGCGCATGCAATCTGATTACAACCTTGAGCAGACGCGCTCAAATCCATCATTGCTTGAGCGCATTCGCTCTATCCAAAAGGTGGCTTCTGTATTGTAAAAAACTATAATCAAGATATGAAATCTCTTCTAATTACCTTCTTGCTGGCGCTGGCGGTTTTTCGGGCTGGCGCTATCGACTTGCCCACCATGGGGTGGAGCAGTTGGAACACCTTTGCTATCAACATCAACGATTCGCTCATCATGAGCCAGGCCGACGCTGCGGTGAAATACGGTCTGAGCGATGTGGGCTATCGCTATATCAACATCGACGACGGCTTCTTTGGCGGGCGCGACAAGGCGAGCGGTACGCTGCTCATTCACCCTACGCGTTTCCCGCGAGGCATGAAGCCGGTGGTGGACTACATCCACGCGCTGGGCTTGAAGGCGGGCATCTATAGCGATGCGGGCGCCAATACCTGCGGCAACTGGGCCAATGGCGACACCATAGCACGCGGCGTGGGTATGCTCGACCATGAAGATATCGATGCCGACCTCTTTTTCCGCCGACTGGGTTTTGATTTTATCAAAATCGACTTCTGTGGCGGTAATCCCGAGGCGAATACCGGCCGCCTCGACCTCGACCCTCGCGAGCGCTACGAACGCATTGCCCAGGCGATTGCCAATGTGGGCCGCAAGGATGTGCGCATGAATGTGTGCCGCTGGAATTACCCCGGCACGTGGGTGAATAAGGTGGCGCTCTCGTGGCGCACCACGGGCGATATCGACTGCTCGTGGAAGTCGGTGAAGCGCATTGTGAAGGAAAATCTCTACCTCTCGGCCTACTGCGGAGGCGGTCATTACAACGATATGGACATGCTGGAGGTGGGACGCACGCTCACCCAGGAGGAAGACAAGACTCACTTTGGCATGTGGTGCATCATGTCGAGCCCGCTGCTCATAGGCTGCGATATGCGCAACATTCGCCCCGAAACGCTCGCTCTGCTCAAAAACACCGAACTCATCGCCCTCAACCAAGACCCGCTGGGCTTGCAGGCCTATGTGTGCCGCCACGATGCGGGTACCTATGTGCTGGTGAAGGATGTGGAGCAATACCAGGGCCTGAGTCGCGCTGTGGCATTCTACAACCCCACCGATGCGCCTGTGAAGATGAGCGTGGCATTTGCCGATATTCAACTGGCCGGCACCATCGCCGTGCGCGATCTTTTTGAGCACCAGGCCGTGAAACTGCGCAAGGGCGACGCCCAACTGGTGGTGGAAGTGCCTGCCCATGGCTGCCGCATCTATAAGGTTACGGGCACCGAACGCTTGCAGCGCGTGCGCTACGAGGCCGAAGAGGCTTATCTGCAGTGCTATCAAGAACTCTACAACCCCAAGGCTGTGGGCACTGCCTACTATGAGGAAGATGCCTCCTGCAGTGGTGGCGCCAAGGTGGCAAACATCGGCCTTCGCCCCGAGAACGATTTGCAGTGGCGCAATATCTACGTGAAGGAAGGCGGTGACTACCAGTTGCGCATTCGTCTGGTGAATGCCGACGAAAAGAGCACCATCTACGCCAAGGTGAACGACCTCGACGGCGTGAAAATCACTGCCGCCGACATCAATGCGGGCATCGTGACCATCGCCACCACACTGCGCGCCGGCGACAACCTCGTGCGCCTCTCCAATAGCAAAGCCCTCATGCCCGAAGTGGATTATGTGGAAGTGGTGAAGAAATAAGAAGATTAGTTTTTTTTGCCTAGAGTCTAGATTTCTAGTTATCTAGATGCCTAGATTTCTAGCCTACTTTATAAAGCGAAACATGAAAAAAGCGATTATTCTCATTGCTGCCCTCTTGATGGTGGGCGGCGCTGTGGCGCAGAAGCGCCTGCGCGACTATGGCGTGATGATGGGCGTGATGAAAACTGGCGCACTCAATGCCATCACCGACGTGAAAGGCGTGACGGTGGGGCAGGTGACGCTCACCTCCGATGTGGCGCAGACGGGCGTTACGGCCATCGTGCCTCATCAGGGAAATCTGTTTAAGAAGAAATGCCCCGCGGCGGTGTATGTGGGCAACGGATTCGGCAAACTCGCCGGCTCCACGCAGGTGCAGGAACTGGGCAATATCGAAACGCCCATCGTGCTCACCAACACGCTCAGCGTGGCCGAAGGCATTGCCGGCACGGTGGAATATACGCTCAAGCGTAACGCTGATGTGCGTTCGGTGAATGCGCTCGTGGGCGAAACCAACGATGGTGGACTGAACGACATTCGCGCTCGCTTCGTGACGAAAGACCATGTGATAGAGGCTATCGAAAAGGCGAAAGGCGGGCCGGTGGAAGAGGGCTGCGTGGGCGCTGGCAATGGCACCGTGGCATTTGGCTACAAGGCGGGCATAGGCACGGCCTCGCGTGTGCTCCCCGCATCGATGGGCGGCTACACGGTGGGTGTGCTGGTGCAGGCTAATTTCGGCGGCGTGCTCAATGTGGCGGGTGTTCCTGTGGGGCCGCTGCTGGGCAAATACAGTTATCGCGACAAGATTCTGCAGGATGTGGACGGGTCGTGCATGATTGTGGTGATTACCGATGCGCCAGTGGATGCGCGCAATCTCGAGCGCATGGCTAAGCGTGCCATCATGGGCATGGCGCAGACGGGCGGCATCGCCTCCAATGGCAGCGGCGACTATGCCATAGCCGTGTCGGTGGCCGAGCAAAATCTGATCGATGAGAATACCGAAACCTATCAGCCCACACTGCTGCACAACGACGACATGAGTCCCCTCTTCATGGCCACGATGGAAGCCACCACCGAGGCCATCTGGAATTCGCTCTTTGCTGCCCACGACGTGACCAGCAACGGCCGCACCGTAAAGGCTATCGACAAACAGCAAGCCATCGACTACATAAAAAAATCGCAAGCAGCCACAGGCCTCAAG
This sequence comes from Bacteroidales bacterium, assembly GCA_030526455.1. Lineage (GTDB taxonomy): Bacteria > Bacteroidota > Bacteroidia > Bacteroidales > Muribaculaceae > Sodaliphilus. The sequence continues at coordinate 4,690 of JAUNCU010000163.1, forward strand.
CCCACATATCCACTGAAGTGACAATGGAATAGGGGAGGGAGATATGCCATAAATTTTTCGTGAAAGGGGACGGTTCTCTTTCACGAAAATTTTCTTATATATAATTGGTATATGATTGGTAATCTGCTGATTACGTTTTTTAAAAAATGCAAAATTCGTGAAAGAGAACCGTCCCCTTTCACGAATTTTTTTCTTTTTTTGTTCTTTATTCCGTTGCTTTTTGGGTGATGAGCAGCACTTGGTCGCCGCTTTGTAGGGTGGTGGCGAAGAGGTAGTGGTCGCCGCCGTCGCGCAGTTTGAGGCGTTTTTTCAGTTCGTCGGGGCTGAGGCGGAAGTTGCGGGTGGCCACATTCATTTGCTTATACTGCTTGCCGATGGCTTTCGCTTCCTTTCCCGAGAAGGGGACGACGCTTTCAATCAGGAATTTACGCCCCGGGAATGCCTCGATGAGCGCATCGCTGAGGTAGAGGTGCGAATTCTTGGCTATCTGCGCCACGCCTTGCTGGTGGCACAGCGCCGCGTAGGCGCCTATTTTCATCACGCTGGCGTTAGGTTCGTAGAGATACTGCCCGGCGATGGGATTGCCGTAGTGCCCCTCCACCGCGAGGGTTGAGGCCGCTATCGAAAATTGCTGCGCCACGCCCGCCTCAAAATTGATGGCATGCAGCGCCACGTCGGTGGTGGTTGTGCCGAAGTCGACCTTGAAGAACAGTTCCTTACACTCATTTTTCACGCTCACCGCCCACACGTCGCACAGGTGGGGTGCCAAGTCGCGCATCGACTGCGTTACGTCGATCATGGGAGAAGCCTTGATGAAAAGTCGGCCGGCATGGGCCTTGATTGTGGGCATGATGCCCAGCACGTCGGGGGCGCAGTCGGCTAGGCCGTAGAGGCGTGCGCCGCCATCGCCACGGCGAGCGGGGTCGATGAAGATGGCGTCGAAGTGTTCGTCGCTTGCGGTGAGCCACGCCACCGAGTCGGCGTTCACCACCTCGAAGTCGTAGTTATGAGCGCCAGCGGCGGCGATATCGGCATCAAGTTCGATGGCCTTATGCTGCGCCACGCGCTGCGAGATGTAGTAGGAATCCACGCCCAGGCCCATCGTCATGTCGAGCACGCGGTCGGTGGGAGCGAAGAGCGAAGCGTGAAACTTCGCCACCTGCTCGTGGGTGCACTGCTCGGCGCTGATAGCCTTCGGAAACATGAATCGCTCACGCTCCAGCAGTTCGGGAATCTTATTTTTCGCCTTCTTGCGGCACTCAATTTGCATAATGGCAAATCGCTTATCGAAGGGCAAATCAGGTTCGCTCTTCAACATCAGTTTCACCGTATCGGCCCCACAATTCCGAGCCACATACGCCCACATCTCCTCCATCATATCATTAGTCATTTGCTTTGCTTTTATAATTTCCAAAAACACCAAATTAACCCTATTTCACCCCATTGAACCCATTTTTTTTGTGTTCCCGTCTCTTCTGGAAAATAATTGGATAAATGGGTTATAATTGGTCAAATTGGGTGTTTTCTTCTTCACGCAGCCACTATCTTCTGTGTTTCCAAAAACACCAAATTAACCCTATTTCAACCCATTGAACCCATTTTTTTTGTGTTCCCGTCTCTTCTGGAAAATAATTGGTTAAATGGGTTATAATTGGTTAAATTGGGTGTTTTCTTCTTCAATCATTGTAATCTGTTGCAGCAGATTTCTGATGGCTGAGCGATTAACCCTTTTTTTTATTTAGTATTTGATTCGCTTTTTCTACTATAGCTGGAGGGATGATTTTGAAATTGGCATAGCGTTCTCTTACAAGAGAGTCTTCACCAAAGTTCAGTATCAATCCAAGAGGCATATTTGTTGCATGAAGATAATTTATGACTTGTGAGCCATGAGCCTGATTCAGTTCTGCTACAGCTTTCAGTTCCACA
>JAUNCU010000164.1 GCA_030526455.1 Bacteroidales bacterium
AACGTTACGGACGTTACTCACGATACTAACGTTACTCACGCAAATTCCTTCATTCCCTTTCCGCTCCCCCTCAAAGAAATCAATACCCCGCAGCGCTCTGTTTTGTGGCCGCTGTGGGGGCAGAATTCCATAAAGCCTGTGTGCTAAGGCAAGTTGTATTTCTTCACGGTGTTGCCGCTTCTTAGGCTTGCCTGCTCGCATGGATGCTTTCATGTGTGCGCGCAAAAGAAAAGCGCCGGGACTGATGTCCTGGCGCTTTGTTTGGTTTCGAGAAAACTCTCTGGAAAGATTACTTACGGATACCGAGTTCTTTCTTAGCGATGATTGCACGGTAGCGGTTGATGTCTTTGCGGATCAGGTAATCCAACAGGCGACGACGCTTACCTACGAGCATCTTCAAAGAGCGTTGTGTAGTATAATCCTTCTTGTTGGCCTTCAAGTGTTCGGTCAAGTGGGCAATACGAACTGAGAATAATGCAATCTGGGCCTCTGGAGAACCAGTATCAGTATTACTTTTGCCGTAAGTGCCGAAGATTTCTTTCTTTTTCTCTGAATCTAAGTACATTACTTTGAAAAATTTATATAGTTATTAAAAATTGCGGTGCAAATTTACTACTTTTTTGCTGAATAACAAAACTTTTCGGTAATTAAAACCGCTCTATTGCGCATAAAAAATGAAAATCTTAACTTTGTGTCATGAAACGCCTATTTTTTTTTGCTCTATATGCGTGCTGGATACTGACAGCCGCCGCTTTTGGCTCGGTGAAAGTGGATGATTTGCGCGATGCTGATCTGCTTTTTGTGGTCAACACAAAGGGCAACGCCATCACTGCCGTAACCGAAGGCACCGACAGCCTGCCCATCGACCATGTGGCGGTGCTGTATCGCGATGCAGTGATGCAGGTGCCTTGCGTCCTGCAGGCCGACTATGAGGGAGTGCGATGTTCCACGCTGGCGCAATTCTGCACCGAAACGGTTCCCGACTCGTCGTTCATGCTGCTGGTGGGCCGTGTGAATTGCCCCATAGATGCGCCAGCCTCGCTCAACCGTGCTTTCTCTCACCTGGGCAAGCCCTACGATTTTTACTATCTTGCCGACGACAGCGAGATTTACTGCAGCGAATTGGTACAAATCAGTTATGTCGACACCCAAGGCCGTCTTATTTTCTCCACCATCCCTATGACCTTCCGCAATGCCTCGGGCGAAATTCCCGAGTTTTGGCAATCACTTTACCGAAAGCGGGGAATTCCCGTGCCAGAGGGCGCTCCTGGCACGAATCCGGGCGAACTCTCGCGACGGAAAGAGGTGACCATTCTGGGCGTGCTGTAGGCCCCGTAGTGAAATGCGATGCTTCGCCCGAGCCGCAAAATGCGCCCGCGTTTATCCCCGATGTTCCTTTTTCCTAGTTTTTTGTGCCGTTATACCATTTTTTTTGTACCTTTGTGGGATAAAACGACTATAATGATTTCATGAAGCGTTCATGCGTAATATTTCTGATGCTCCTCACAATGGCATTTTCTACCGCCTTTGCTCAACTCCAGTGGCGTGAGATTCAGCATAAGGTGCAAGGAAAGAGTCTTGTGGACCCTGCCCAAACCGATGGCGTGGAGATTTACGGAAAAGATGGCGTGATCACAATTCGCACACAGCGCAGAATCATCGTAAAGGTGTTTACCATTCTTGGCCAACTGGTGTCGCAAGCCACCTTGAATGCTGGCACGGCCGAACTGAAAGTGGGCGCACGCGGCATTTTCATCGTCAAGATTGGCAATATCACCCAGAAGGTGGCTTTGTGATTCATTTCACTGGCGTGGCTCAGGCATTGTGATGCCTTTTCACTAGAATAATAATTTTAACTACTATAATAAAGAAATGAGTACAAAAGAAAATATTGATTGGGCTTCGCTCCCATTCGGATATTTTAAGACCGACTATAACGTGCGTGCATCGTTCATCGACGGAAAGTGGGGCGACATCGAAGTTTCTGACTCTGAGTTCATCAATATCCACATGGCTGCCACTTGCCTCCACTACGGCCAGGAGGTGTTTGAAGGTATGAAGGCCTTCCGTGGCGTGGATGGCGTGGTGCGCCTGTTCCGTCCTGAAGAAAACCTGAAGCGTATTCAGAACAGTGCCGAGGGCTTGATGATGGAGCCAATTCCCGCCGAACTCTTCCTCGAAATGGTGGAAAAGGTGGTGAAACTCAACGAGCGCTTCATCCCACCCTACGAAAGCGGCAGTTCGTTCTACCTCCGCCCCGTGCAGATCGGTATCACCCCACGCGTGGGTGTGCAGGCTGCCGACGACTATCAGATGGTGATTTTCGGTGCGCCCGTAGGCCCTTATTTCAAGACGGGCTTCAACCCCACCAAGGTGGCCATCTTCCGCGAATACGACCGCGCCGCGCCTTGCGGTACTGGCCGATTCAAGACCGGCGGTAACTATGCCGGTGGCTTGAAGGCTACTGCTCGCGCTCGCGCATTGGGCTACTCGGCAGTGCTCTTCCTCGATCCAAAGGAAAAACTCTACCTCGACGAATGCGGCCCAGCCAACTTCTTCGCCATCAAGGGCGACACTTACATCACCCCTGCCTCCAACTCCATTCTGCCATCCATCACCAACATGAGTCTGCAGCAAATTGCCAAGGACCTTGGCTTGAAGGTGGAATGCCGCCCCATTGCGGTGGAAGAACTCGCCGAAGTCGACGAGGCTTCAGAATGCGGAACCGCAGCCGTGTGCGCTCCTATCAGCGAAGTTTACGACTTCGACAACGACAAGACCTACGTCATTGCCAAGGACGGCAAGCCCGGTCCTGTGACCACCCAACTGTATAAACGACTGCTGGCTATCCAGAAGGGCGAATACCCCGACACTCACGGATGGCTTAAGACAGTGGAATTCTAATCATAACATCACAGTTTCGAAGGCGGATTCATTTATGTTTCCGCCTTTCATTTCAAGTATATGATCGACTATTTGTCAATTATCGCCAAATTCTACAGCCCTGGCGACCCCGACTACGACTTGCTGGTGAAGCATTCCACCCAGGTGGCGCTACTCACGAGGCAACTCTGCGCTCGCTATGCCGCCAGTAGGGGAGAGGTGGATGCCGATTTTGCCTTCGAGGCGGCGATGCTCCACGACGTGGGCATCTTCCGCACCTACGCCCCCGGCATCTACTGCTGCGGCAAGGAGCCTTACATCAAGCACGGCATCATAGGTCGCGAAATTCTGGAAGAACTCGGCCTTGAGCGCCACGCGCTGGTGTGTGAGCGCCACACGGGTTCGGGCATCTCGGCCACCGACATCGTGGAGCAGCACCTCGCCCTGCCCGTGCGCGACATGCTTCCGCTGAGCATTGAGGAGAAGGTGGTGTGCTATGCCGACAAATTCTACAGCAAGTCGCGCATCACCCGCTGTAAGCCCATCGACAAGGTGCGCCTTTCGCTCAGCAAATTCGGCGAAGGCACCATCGAGCGCTTCGACGCCCTCGCCCGCCTCTTTGGCGAGCCCGATTACGCCGCGCTCGACCACGACCTCCAGCCCCAGCGCTAAAGCCGCTCCTCGCCCCATTTCCCTGCCACTCGCCTCGCTCCTTTCACAAATAATGTGAAAGCGTGGCATTTCTCTGCCGCATTTTTGCGCTTAGGTGGGCAGAAATGCTTAATTTTGCATGTTATTTGCATTATTGCGCAAAATTTGAAACTACGCTACATTCCCATATTGACCATTCTTGTGCTCCTGGCATCGGTGATGCTGGGCGGCAATGCCGTATCGGCACAGGTGGCGATCAAGGATGGCATCACGGCAGCCGTCGATTCCATCGCTGGCGTGAAGCCCGAAGACAAGCGCCAGGTGGCCGACACCTCGCGCTTCAAGAAGGAGCGCGTGGATCTCGACCACGTGGTGAATTTCTCGGCCAAAGACTCCATGGTGCTCTACGGCAAAGACAAGGCGCGCATGTTTGGCGACGGTGCCATCAACTATGGCGACATCAAACTCACCGCCTCGCGCCTCAATATGGACATGGCCAAGAGCGAGGTGTATGCCATCGGCGCCATCGACACATCGGGCGAGGTGGCGGGCAACCCCGTGTTTAAGGACAACAGCGGCTCCTACGAGGCCAAAACCATGACCTACAATTTCAAGACCGAGAAGGGCTTGATCACCGATATCGTCACCGAGCAGGGCGAAGGCTACCTCACGGGCGGCATCACCAACAAGGTGGTCGCCGAGGATTTCTACATCCAAGACGCCAAATACACCACCAGCGACGAGCACGATCATCCACACTTCTATTTCAAACTCACCAAGGGCAAGATTCGCCCCAAGAAAGATGTGGTCACCGGTCCCGCCTACATGGTGCTCGAAGACCTGCCGCTGCCCATCGCGGTGCCTTTCGGCTTCTTCCCCTTCACCGAGAAATTCCACAGCGGTGTGCTCGTGCCCACCTTCGGTGAAGACTACCAGCGCGGCTTCTTCCTGCGCAACGGCGGCTACTACCTCGCCCTGAGCGACTACGCCGACCTCGCCCTCACTGGCGAACTCTACACCCGTGGCGGATGGGGCATCACCGCGCAGAGCAACTATGCCAAGCGCTACAAGTACCACGGCAACTTCAACCTCAGTTACCTCGTCACCGTCAACGGCGAAAAGGGCGACAAGGACTACTCGAAGATGAAGAACTTCCGCATCCAGTGGACCCATTCGCAAGACCAGAAGGCCAACCCCAACATGAGTTTCTCGGCCAGCGTCAACTTCGCCACCAGCGGCTATTCTCGCAACAATCTCGACGACTACTACAACAGCAACTTCACCGAGAACACAAAGAGCAGCACGGTGAACATGACCTATAAGCGCCCCGGCTCGCGATGGAGTTTCTCCACCACCGCCAGTGTGTCGCAGCGCACCGCCGACTCCACCCTCGCCGTGTCGTTCCCCAATCTCACCGTCACCATGAGCCAGTTTGCGCCGTTCAAGCGCAAGAAGGCAGTGGGCGACGAGCGCTGGTATGAGAAAATCAAGATTTCCTACTCCGGCCGTTTCCAGAACTCGCTCACCGCAAAGCAAGACGTATTCTTCAAGAAGAGCCTCGTGAAGGACTGGCGCAACGGTATGACCCACACCGTGCCCATCAGCGCCACTTTCAACCTCTTCAAATACCTCAACGTAACGCCCTCGATCACGCTCAACGATCGCATGTACACCAGCAAGATACGCCAGCAGTGGGACCCCAACCTCAACGGCGTGGTGCGCGACACTACGTATAACTTCTACAACGTGTTCGACTTCAACTTCTCGCTCTCCTTCAGCACCAAACTCTACGGCTTCTTCAAGCCCCTGAAGATATTCGGCGACAAGGTGAACATGATACGCCACGTGATCACGCCCAGCGTCTCCTTCTCGGCCTCGCCCGACTTCGGCTCGCCCTTCTGGGGCTACTACGGGCAGTATGAGCGCGTGAATCCCGACGGCACCAAGGAGCCCGTAAAATACTCCTACTTCAGCCACGGCCTCTTCGGCAACGCATCGAGCGGAAAATCGGGCGTCGTGTCGTTCAACGTGTCAAACAACATCGAGGCGAAGGTGAAAAGCGACGCCGACAGCACCGGCTTCAAGAAGGTGTCGATTATCGAAAACCTCTCCCTCAGCCAGAGTTACAACTTCGCCGTCGACTCTCTCCGCTGGAGCAACCTCAACACCTCCATCCTGCTGCGACTCACCAAGGGATTCAACCTCAACTTGAGCGCTACGTGGGACGTGTATAAATACGGCGTGAACAAATACGGCACACCCGTGCGCATCAACAAACTCCGCCTCTTCCACGGAGGCGGATGGGGACGACTCGCCAGCACTGGCACCTCGTTCAACTACACGCTCAACAATGCCACCTTCAAAAATCTCTTCGGACGCGGAAAGAAGGGCAGCAGCGAGAAAACCAAGAGCGTGTTTGACAACCAGCAACAGCAGCAGTCGCAGAAAGACGGCTCCGACCAGCGTGATCGCGGCGGCGATGGCGAATTCGACGCCGACGGCTATCTCAAGTGGGACTGCCCATGGAGCCTCACCTTCAACTATTCGCTCAACTACGGCTACGGCGACTTCGACTACGACCGCATGGAGTACAAAGGCCGATGGACACAGAACCTCAGCCTCAGCGGCAACATACGCCCCACCAAAAACTGGAGCATCTCCATGTCGGCAAGTTACAACTTCGACCTCAAAAAAATCGCCTACATGAATTGCAACATCTCCCGCGAAATGCACTGCTTCACCATGAGCGCCAGTTTCGTGCCAGTAGGCCCCTACAAAAGTTACAGTTTCCACATCGCCGTCAAGTCAAGCATCCTCAGCGACGTGAAATACGACAAACACTCCAGTTCAGGCAACGGCGTGAATTGGTACTAAGACAGTCTAACAGACAAACTGTCTAACAGTCTAACAGGCCCAGGGTCGAGTCGCT
>JAUNCU010000165.1:0-4166 GCA_030526455.1 Bacteroidales bacterium
GTAGGGACGCGATACATCGCCCCCGCGCCAGGCGAAGGCTATTATTTTGATTACCAGTCGCCTAATGCGGACGCGATGTATCGCGTCCCTACCATAAATATTCCGATTCAGGACGTATTGGTGAATTTTGACACACCCCCCTACTTTATTCTGCGTTTTGATATCCCACCACCTTATTCCGTTCGCCAGCCGTCCACCCAGCCGCCGTCGGAGACGGCTTATTATGGTTAACTCCTTGCAAGCGAGTGAATTGCGCAGCAATTCGCGAGCGCGGCTTGGAGATAAGACAACACAAAGGTATGAGCCTCGGAGAGGGTCGGTTATGGTAGCAAACAGCGTTTTCAGACAGCCTCATCCAGCCTACCCCGCCCCCAAGATCCAACACCCGAATTTTAGAACAGTTCGCCCGCCTTACCATAGCCACCACCAAGAAAAAAGTGCTTATAATGGGCGAAAAGTGGTAAAAAATCACAGATTTCGCTCATTATAAGCATGTTTTCCAAAAGCAGAACACCCATTTTCAGCAAAAGGGGACATGTCCCCTTTTGCTGAAAACAGAAAGATAAATCATTGATTGATAGCAATTATCCTAAATAAGCATCTAAAGAATAATACCTTTGCAACTTTAATAAGTACACTATCCACTGCTACTCTCTGAACAAATCCTTCATCACCACCACCGACTGGAATACTGCTGCATGCGGGTTGTGCTTTAAACCTTCTGTGGTGACCAGGATGGCATGAATTGCTTTTTTGGTTGAGGTTTCTTCTCGAAGTCGGAGTATTCTGTTCTCAATCTTTCGTTCCTCATCTTCGCTTACCACGTATTCTCCGGCATAGTATTTCATTTCGCATACATCTATCACGTCATCATTCCTGTCGATTAGCAAATCAATTTGAGCACCTTTAGCCACCGAGGTCGCATCGGCACTCGGCGAAGAATACCATGAAGCCTCGCTACTCATCACGCCACCTATGCTTAACGCATCTTTTATCTGCTCCACATGCATGAGGCAAACCCGCTCGAAAGCAAGCCCACACCACACATTGTAAATAGGTGTACCCACGCTTCTCGACCAGAACTTGCTGTCGCTTTGGGCATTGTAGTGCATAAAGCGAAAATAAAACAGGGTGTAGAAATCGGTGAGTTGAAATACGGAGCCTTTCACCTTTTTCCCAAGCATATGATATTTTCTGATAAAGCCACAATACTGCAAATCTTCCAATATGCGCGTGAGTTTCCCACTTTCCTGCAAGCCAGCCGCCCCCACGAGTTCTTCACGAGTCATGCCACACTTCTTCTTTCCCAAAGTGGAAACAACTTTAATGTAGGGTTCGGGCTCGCGGAAAAGCGACGAGTATAAATTATGGTACTCATCCTTAAGCGGTGCGTCGTCGCTGAAAAAAAGACGGTCGATATTTTGTGCAAGGCCTAGGCGACGGTCGAGAAACGACCAGTAGAAAGGGACACCGCCCAGCACCATATAGCATTCCAGTACTTGACGCTGCGTCATGCCCAACTTGTTGGCCGAGGCATAGGTGTAGCATTCGGCGAGAGTGAACTGCTTGAGGTGAAGTTGGTAGGTAACACGATTATGCAAGCCACCATGATTCTTGATCACCTTATTGATAATCCAACTGGTGGAACTGCCGCAGATAATGAGCAGCACATCCTTGCGCGCACTCGCCCAGCAATTCCAGAAGTGTTCAAGAGCCGAAATAAATTCAGATCGCTTCGTGTCCATCCAAGGCATCTCATCGATAAACACCACCTTCTTCTTGTCGGCCGACTGCTTGATAAGCGCTTTCAGAAGATCGAATGCATCAAGCCAATTTCTAGGCACATTCACCTTCTCAAGCCCCGCATCTTTGAGCGACAGACGCCAAGCAGCCAGTTGCTGCTTCATGTTGGAATTGGCTAAGCCGGCGTGCTGAAACGTGAACTGATAGTTGAAGGCTTCCCTCACGAGGAAAGTCTTACCAACACGCCTTCTACCATACACGGCAACAAACTCGGAGTAATCCGATTCATACGCTTCACGAAGCCGTTCAATCTCTTTTTCACGACCAATAATCATAGCAGTCAACAGTTTTAGTAGTTTATAATTCCGCTACAAATATAGCAAAAAAGTGCTTATAATGGGCGAAAAGTGGTAAAAAATCACAGATTTCGCCCATTATAAGCATGTTTTCCAAAAGCAGAACACCCATTTTTAGGGGATGTGTCAAAATGCAAAAACATTCCCAAAAACGGGAAGTCTATGGTAAGGACGCCCGCATTAGGCATTGGTAATCAAAACAATAGCCTTCGCCTGGCGCGGACGCGAAGTATCGCGTCCCTACCACATCATGCGTTTTGCCCCCCCCTACGATTGTGATTCAGCCTCATGTGAAGCACAAGATGAAGCCTGAGCAGTTGCTTCCGCTCCCGTGGGATAGTGGCGTAGCGAAAGGCAAAAATAAAGCTCCTCAGCTGAGTGCAGAGGAGCGTATGACAAGGGCAAAGAAAGCGCTTGAGAAGTGGGGTTAGTTACCATCTTGAGTCTCTGAACATTTTACCAACATTTGTTGCCATTCTCAAACATATAACAAAGAATGAAATAGCACCGAACAATGCCGATAATATGCAGAAATGTACGTTTGATGCGAATATTGATATAAACAAAACAAATGCCATTGCTATTGTGAAGAATGTAATGAATGTTTGTGAAACAGATTGTTTGCAGTCAGCAATTATTAATGCGAAAAAAACAGCACCAACAATTATTGTTGAACTGGATTGTATTAACGATCCAATAACACCAATGATAATACCTAATAAAATAATGTATTTTAATAATGGTGATGATTTCTTATTACGAGAAGGTTTCATGACTTTTATTGTTTTTGTTATTAATAAAACGTTGCAAAAAGTGTGCCATAATTCAAAAAACACAAATTATAACTAACAAAAAAATGAGCAAGGTAGTTAAATTTAACATAAAGGTTCTTGTTGACGGAAAGGAACAGATTGTTCAGACGAGCGTAAAGGCGAAAGAACTTGAAAACGTGGCGCTATGGGGCTGCGGAAGAGGGGTGGTGAAGGCGGGGAATAATTGCGGTGTTAACTGGGGTGATGCAATAATTCTCCGCCTTGTGCGTTTATGTATTAAATAGGGTGGCTTTTCGGCTGCCTGCATTAGTTGTGTGTACATCATATGAAGAAATTTCTTTACATAGCAGTGGCGATGGTGCTTGGGGCGATGGCTCTGGGGCTTTTGGGCTGCAAAACTGCGAAAATGCGCGATGCCGACGAGGCTTACGACCGCGGCGAATACTTCGGCGCAGAGAAAATCTACCGCAAACTCTACAACCGATACACCAAGAAGGAGGAACGATGGATGCGTGGCGAAATCGCCTACAAGATGGGGCTGTGCTACAAGCGCCTGAACCAGAGCGGACGCGCCGCGGCTGCGTTTCAGAATGCAATTCGCTACGAATACCCCGACAGCACCCAGATTCTCTACCTCGCCCAGGCGCAGCACATGCTGGGCAACTGGAAGGAGGCGATGGCCAACTATAAGGCCTATCAGGCGCTGGTGCCCGACAGTTGGGAAGCAAAGCAGGGTATACGCGCCTGCCAAATGGCGCCTAGGTGGAAGGAACAGGGTTCGCGCTACATCGTGAAGAATGCGAAGTTCTTCAATTCGCGCCGTGCCGACTTCTGTCCCATGTTCCTCGACGTGAACGCCGACCAACTCTACTGGACCTCGAGCAACGAGAAGGCCACGGGCACCGAAAAGAGCGAAATCACAGGCACGAAGAATAGCGACATCTTTGTGTCGAAACTCAACGATAAGGGCAAGTGGCAAAAGCCCGAACTGGTGGAAGGCGAACTGAACACCGAATTCGATGAAGGCTGCACCGCCTTCAGCCCCGACGGCAGCACCATGTATCTGGCCAAGGTGATTCGCAAGGCCGAGGCTGCTTCGCCTGTGGAAATATTCACCTCGCAGCGCTCAGAGGCTAAATGGAGTGCTCCCACAAAACTGGAAATCACCGCCGACACGCTCTCGAGTTACGGCGACCCTGCCGTGAGCCCCGACGGCCGCTACCTCTACTTCACCAGCGACATGCCTGGCGGACAAGGCGGCCTCGACCTGTGGCGCATCAATCTGAAGGATCGC
>JAUNCU010000165.1:4176-6438 GCA_030526455.1 Bacteroidales bacterium
AAGGGCACACTGGAAAACCTGGGCGAACAAATCAACACGCCTGGCAACGAGCGCTTCCCCTACTGCCGCACCGACAGCATCCTCTACTTCGCCAGCGACGGCCACGCGGGCTTTGGCGGACTCGACATTTTCCGCGCCACACTGCAGCCCTCGGGCCGATGGTTTATCGAGAATATGGGCGCGCCCATCAACTCGAGCGACGACGACTTCGGCATCACCTTCGGCAAGGGCGAGAGCGGCTACTTCAGCAGCAACCGCAAGGATGGCCGTGGCTACGACCACATCTACAGTTTCGAGAAACCCGACCTGAAGGTGTGGATTTCGGGCTATGTGATCGACAAGGATGAAGAGCCCGTGAGCGGCGCCGTGATTCGCATCGTGGGCGACGACGGCTCTATCCAGAAGGCGGCAGCCAACGCCGACGGCAGTTTCCGCTTCGATCTGCAGCGCGGCGTGCGCTACGTGATGCTCGCCGGCGCCAACGGCTACCTCAACAGCCGCCAGGAGTTTGAAAGCGAAATGGCGGAGGAAAGCACCGAATACACCGTCGACTTCACCCTCGCGGCGATGAACAAGCCACAGGTGATTGAAAACATATTCTACGACTTCGACAAGGCCACCCTGCGCCCCGAATCGAAGGCCGCCCTCGACTCGATGGTGACCGCACTGGTGGAGAACCCCTATGTGACCATTGAGATGGCGGCCCACACCGACCGCATCGGCACCGAGGCCTACAACCAGAAGTTGAGCCAGCGCCGCGCACAAAGTGTGGTGAACTACCTCATCGAGCACGGCATCGACTCTACCCGCCTCAAGCCGCAAGGCTACGGCAAAACGCGCCCCAAGGTGGTGACTAAGCGCATCCACCACCTCTATCCGCAATTCGCCATCGGCGACACGCTGCACACCGCTTATGTCGACACGCTCTCGAAGGAAAACCAGGCGGCCGCCGACCAGGTGAACCGCCGCACCGAGTTTATGGTGCTCTCCACCAATTTCCAGCCCTTCGCCGACGACCTCAAGCGCATGCAGGCCGTGCAGGATTCTATCCGCGCCGCCGAGCGCGAGAAGAAGATTCTCGAAGAGGAGGAAAACTCCCGCCGTGCACAGGCCGAGGCTAAGGAGAAGGAAAAACAGAAGGCTGAAGCCGAGCGCAAAAAAGCCGCCGAAAAGAAGACCGACAAGCAGATAGAACGCGAAAACGACAAGGCGGAAAAGAAGGCACGCGAACAAGCCAAACGCGAAAAGGAAAAGGCTAAACGCGAAAAGCAGAAGCAAAAGGAACGCGAAAAGCGCGAGAAGGAAAAGCAGAAACTCAAGGAAAAGCGCGACAAGGAGAAGGCGAAGCAGCAGGAGAAGCGCGAGCGCGAGCGTGCGAAGCGACTGGGCATCCCCTATGTGCCTTCGCAGCCTCAAGCCGAGCAGAAACCCGCCGAGGAGCCCAAGCCCGCAGAATCGCCCAAGCCCGCAACCGACGAGAAAGGCGGAGATGGCAGCGCTACCCCTGCACCCGCTCCCGCTGCTACCCCAGCACCCGCGGCCGACGAAAAGGCCGACGGCAGCAAGGCGAAGCGCTCGGTGCGACGCACCGCCCGTGCCGCCCTTAAGGACAAGCGCGAGGCCGACGAAAAGAAGGATGCCCCCGACGAAAAGGGATCCGCCAACGACGACAAACCATCAGACAAGAAAGAATAGCACATGAAAAAGATAGGCATCATCAGCGACACACACTCCTACTGGGACGACCGCTACGAGGAGCACTTCAAGGACTGCGACGAAATATGGCACGCGGGCGACATCGGCAACGAGAAAGTGATCGACCGCCTCGCCACGCTGGCTCCCGTGCTGCGCGCCGTGTGGGGCAATGCCGACGGGCAGAGCCTGCGCCGTCGCTTCAAGGAAACCGAAATCTTTGAGGTGGAAGGCGTAAAGGTGGTGATGACCCACATAGGCGGCTACCCCGGGCGTTACGCACCCGGCATCAAGCAGCGCCTCACCATCTCGCAGCCCAAGATTCTGGTGTGCGGCCACAGCCACATCCTCAAAGTGATCCCCGACCGCTATTACTCCGTGCTCACCATCAACCCCGGCGCAGCAGGCACCCAAGGCTGGCAAAAAGTGCGCACCCTCATCACCCTCACCCTCGACGCCGGCACCATAAAAGGCTGCCAGGTAATAGAACTCGCCCCCGACAAAGAACACCGCCACGGCCGCATCCTAGACTAAAAGCCACCAGCGAATACAAAGAAGAAGGCAAGCGTC
>JAUNCU010000166.1 GCA_030526455.1 Bacteroidales bacterium
CTTTTCCATATCGTCGTTCACCTTGAGCACAAATTGCTCAGGCATCTTGATGCTCACGGTATCCTTCTGGCCACGAAGCACTTTCACTTCCTTAGCCATGGCAATTTTCAACTGGTCGCTATTGAAATAGCGCACCTCCTGTCCGTCGGCCATCAGTGGAATATCATTATCCTGGAAACCAGCCTTGTGGGCACTTTCGCTGTAGGTGATGCCCTCGGTGGCGCTGCTAAATGGCAGATATTGCTCGCCCCAATACCACACCATGCCGGCGTAGATGATGATGGCGAGGAGGAAATTGTTGAGCACGCCGCCTATCATCACGAAGAGGCGTTGCCATGCTGGCTTGCTGCGGAATTCCCAAGGCTGTGGCTCGGCGGCGAGTTTGTCGGCGCCCTGAGTTTCGTCGATCATGCCGGCGATAGCGCAGTAGCCGCCCAGTGGCACCCAGCCGATGCCGTATTCAGTGTCGCGCCAAGTGGCCTTTTCGCCTGGCTTTTCCTCCACCTCAACGCCCTGCGACTGGTAGGCCGAGCCCTTGTCGGTGCGCAGCACGCTCACCTTCTTGCTCTTGGGATGCCAAGCGGCGAGGGTGACCCAGGGATTGAAGAACAGGTAGAATTTTTCAACTTTGATGCCAAAAATGCGTGCAAACATATAATGGCCGAACTCGTGGATAAGCACCAGCAAGCCCAGTGAGAGTATCAGTTCAAATGCTTTTAACCAAAATGTACTCATTCGCTAATTTTCCTTCTTATTATTTTTTTACTTGATTAATGATGCGGCAAAGGCACGGGCTTCGGCATTGCTGTTCACGTAGTCGTCGTAGGTGGGCGATGCGACGAACGGCGCCTTGGCGAGTGTTTGCTCAATGATTTTATAGATGTCGATAAATTTAATTTCGTTTTTCAGGAAAGCAGCCACGGCAATCTCGTTGGCCGCATTCACCACGCAAGCCGCATTGCCGCCACGCTCGGCAGCCTCGTAGGCCACGCCCAGAAGCGGGAACTTGTCGAAGTCGGGCTTCTCGAAAGTGAGGTTGCAGTAGTCGGCCACGGTCATCTTCTTGCTGTCGGAAGCCAGTCGGCCGGGCAGGCCCAGCGCATAGCGGATGGGCAGGCGCATGTCGGGCAAGCCGAGTTGCGCCTTCACCGAGCCATCTTTGAATTCCACCATCGAGTGGACGATCGACTGCGGATGCACCACAATCTCGATGTCGCGCTCGCTCACGTCGTAGAGCCACTTGGCTTCAATCATCTCAAAGCCCTTGTTCATCATCGTGGCCGAGTCGATAGTGATTTTCGCGCCCATGCTCCAGTTGGGGTGCTTCAGCGCGTCGGCTGCGGTCACATGCTCCAGTTGCTCCTTCGAGAACTTGCGGAACGGACCACCCGAAGCCGTGAGAATCAGTTTATTGATATCCTCATGACGTTCACCCACCAAGCACTGGTAGAAAGCGCCGTGTTCCGAATCCACAGGATAGAGCACCGAAGGCGAGTCGGCTAGCAGACGCGTAATCAGTTCGCCCGCCACCACCAGCGTTTCCTTGTTGGCAAGGGCAATCTTCTTGCCCGCGCCTATGGCCTGAATCGTGGGCGCCAGACCGCTGTAGCCCACCATCGCCGTCACCACAGTGTCGATTTCGGGGGCAGTTACACACTCAGCCACAGCCTTGTCGCCGGCCAGCACCTCAATGCCAGTGCCGGAAAGCGCGGCTTTCACCTTCTCATAATGCGCCTCATTGGCAATCACCACCGTGTGAGGCATGTATTTCAGCGCCTGCTCAATCAGCAAGTCGGCGCTATTATTTGCCACCAGCACCCAAGCCCTAAACAAGTCGGGATATTCGCTCACAATATCAAGCGTCTGACACCCGATAGACCCAGTGCTGCCCATAATGGCTATATTCCTAATCTCTTTCACAAAAAGTCGGTTTTATTCTAATCTACAAAGATACAGAAATAACACGGCATTAAAAAATAAAAAAACAACATTTCCATAGGAAACATTGTTTTCTTAATCCCGACTTTTTAAGCAACACACTATCTTCCAAACAATTACACCCGACAGCAATGCAAAAGCACGCTATCGGTAATAATTATCACAAAAATAGCATAGCACCCCCACTCCATCACGCCTCAAGGGTATATTTACTGAAAAACCATTTAAAAACCGTAGTTTTCCATCAAAAGCAAACGTTATCACATCAATTATTATTACCTTTGTTCACGACAATATCATAACATTACGAACATCTGTTGAAACTAAGGCATTAAATAATAACCAACAATATGGACAAACAAAAATTAAAAGATAGAGAGGCGAAGGTTATTGAACTTGCCACCGCATTCTGTAACGAAAAATTAGATGAAGAGTGTGCAATGCTCTGTACCAAACTGATACAAAAACTTGGCAGGAAACGCACTAATCCTCTTCAGTCCGGAAAACTGGAGATATGGGCAGCCGCTGCTGTTTACACGATATGTAGCATAAACTTCATTTTTGGTAAGGACTCAAGGCTGTATCTATCATCGCGTGATATTTGCGAATACTTTGGAACAAACAATTCCACAACTGCACAGAAATCTAAGACAATAAAGGAACTACTGAAGATTAGACAGTTCTTTGACCCTGATTTCTCATTAAAAGAGATTGCTGACGAAAACCCATTCAGTATTCTTCGAATGTCTAACGGATTTATAGTCTTTGATTAGCGCCCAACGCAATACGCGATTGAGAGCAAAGTCGGTAACTAGAAATCCCCACGGTAGCAATCTATTGCTATTTTCGGCTATTCTTTTGTGGTGCATGTCACCACCAGGGTGTCGTGGGCGTAGTGGATGTGTGGGGGGAGTTGGGTGGAGGCTTGGGCGTGGAGGCCTATGCCGTGGCACATGTGGGTGAAGTAGGCTTCGCGTGGGGCTATCTGCTTCACCACTTCGAGGGCTTGCTCCACGGTCATGTGGCTGTGGTGGGGCTTGTGGCGAAGGGCGTTGATCACCAGCAGGGGCATGCCTTTAAGTTTGGCGATTTCTTCGGCTGAGATGTGTGAGCAGTCGGTGATGTAGGCCAGCGGACCTATGCGGTATCCGTTGATGCGCAGGCTGTGGTGCATCACGGGGATGGGCGTCACCTCCACGTCGCCCACCATGAAGGGGGCGTCGGCGATGTCCACCAATTCGAGCCGTGGCACGCCGGGGTAAGGGTTCTCGGCGAAGCAGTAAGGCAGGTTGATGCGCAACTGGCGGTTCACTTCCTCGCGGGCATAGACGGGGAAGGTTTTCTTGAAACTATAGGGGCGCAGGTCGTCGATGCCCGCCACGTGGTCGTAGTGGATGTGGGTGATGAGCAGGGCGTCGAGGTCGCGCGACGATGCGCGCAGTATTTGCTGGCGGAAGTCGGGGCCGCAGTCGATGAGGATGTTCATGCCGCGGTAGCGCACCACGGCCGATGCGCGCAGGCGATTGTCGTGCGGGTCGGTGGAGCGGCACACTTCGCAGTCGCAGCCTATCGAGGGCACACCCGTAGAGGTGCCCGTGCCGAGGAATTCTATTTCGAGTGCTTCGTCGATCATCGGTATTGCTTTAAGATGCCGTCTTCAAAATGCAGAAACTCGCCGCCGTCGTAATACCAGTATTCGCCCATGCCGTCGTGCTTGGGATTGCGCACGATTTGCTTTGGCGAACCCTTCGCCAGGCGGCATTCCACCTTGTTCATGCCCAGCGCCACCTTGCCGCGGGTGATGCGCAGCCAGTTTTCGGGCGTGATTTCGGGGAATTCCTTTTGCGGATTCTTCAGCGAGAACATGGCGTCGAAATCGCGCGAACGGATCGACTTGCCACACGAAAGGCGCAACATGGCCTGCTCGTGGGTGTCGACGGTTGTGAACACCACCTTCAGCGGCAGCGCGTCGTCGCCCGGGAGCACGCTGTCGACCTTCACCGGCACGTATTGGCGGCCGTCTACTAGTTGCTGCGTAGCCACCGAATACCACAGGCGGGTGCGGGTGTAGAGCGTCTTGCCCACAATCTGCTTAGCCACACGGCTCACCATGTCCTCGTCGACGAGAAATGGCACCTGGTAATTGGCCGAGAGTTCGTGCAGTTCCTTGTTGGTGCAGAATCGGTATTCGCGTTCGGCGTCGGCAAAACGCAGCGTCACCACTGCCCTGTTGTCGAGCAGACTGCCCGTTTCGTAGCCTTTGTAGGTGAGATGCTTTCCCGCGAGATGGAGTTGCTCGGGAGCATGCTCAAAGACGAGCGCAATGCGGTCGCTCGTCACGAAGAACCGCTTGCCTGGCTTCCACGACGCCACCGAGTCGAACTCGATGTGCAACGACGACTGCACCGACGCAGCCGCATAGTAATCCTCCACCTTCTTCACATCGCGGTCGGTGACCTTGTCGGTGGTTTCGATGCCCGTGCCACAGGCCGAAAGCGCCAGCAGCAACGTGCTTGCCATATATAATTTCGTTTTTGTCACAATTCCCATTGTTTTTGCGTAGGCAAAGTTACGGCATCTTACGGCTTCCACCAAATATTCCCCCTTAAGAGATGCAAAAAAGAGGAAGCCCTCCACCATCAGCGAAGAATATGATTCATCATCCTTTCACAATCTTGTTTCGAAGCAAATCACCACAGTTGCGATACACTTCATCAAAAATTTCAAGACATCGCTTTTCGCTCATCTTCACCGATGTTCCTACCGCCACAAAATCGTCGACCGTAGGAAACCCGCTTGAATTGACCGAAGTGGCATGCTGGCCATTATAACCTTCGGTGCAAAGAGTAAGATCGTAGGCGGGAGCAAGATGCCACTCATATTCTCCCGTCGAATTCTTTTTTACAAAGAAACTGAAATTCTTGCAATGGTCATCCTTGTTGTCGGTAAGGTAATTAAACACCATCCTACGATACATTTCCTCCACCTCTACCGAGCGCTGTGTGAGATAGCCTGTGAGCGCTAGCAAATTCTGGTAATCAAGCACCGGATTCGATAATGAGAGGCCTAGAATACCTCCCGCAGTTGCAACATGAATGCGCTCGCCTTCAGGCGAAAGATCAAACCGGCGAGCTGCAAAATATCGGTTATTCAGAAGTTTGAAATCGGGCACTTCGATGCCACAATTACGTGCTACCTCATTATAGTGAAACTCCTGACGCCCCATGTCCACAGGGTCGTAAGTGTGTCGAAACTTCACAAGCCAGTGCCCATCGGCATCGGAGAACACCGCCTTCGGACGACAGCCACCACTATTGCCGCTATTATACAACAGCAGCCCCGCATCGGTGTCCTGTTGTTCCTTGAGCACCTCCAGCGCCTTCTCCTGAAGCAAGTCAAGATCCATAACCACCTCTTCGCTCGCCACCACAGTAATAGGTTCGTAGGTCAACGCACCCATACCAGCGTTGCCCACGATGCTCAGGCGTTCTAATGTGGAAAGGGCTCTGTCGTCAACACCCTCGCGCTGGAGCGCCTTGTGAAGAAGATAACGACCATAGCCGTCGGGTAAACTGTCTTCAAAAACCCCGAAGTTGCCACGCAGCGCCCCAGAAGGGTCAGCAATAAAAACACCAGGCTTAAGCGGTAATTCCAACGGAGAGATGCTAAACCCCTTGGCAACCCACGATGGGTCGTATTCAAAAGCCAATTGTTTTTCGTCGAGGGTGAGCGAAATAACACCCACCACATCGCCGTGATATTTCACTGTGAGTTTGTCGATTTTTTTCATTTTTTATGGGCTCTGGTTCTACCTCTGTTTTTTCTTATTTGCAGCAGTTCTTCCATGGTGTCGTATTTTGCCTCTGAGAACACGTGCTTCACCTCGGCTGTGTAGCCCATTGCCATGGCGATGCCGATGAGGTTTTTGAGCGAGATTAAGCCTTTCTGCTCAAATCGCACGATATTGCTCACCGCCACACCCGAGCGCTCGGCCACTTGTTCGCGCGTGAAGTTTTTCTCAATGCGCCGCTTCCGAAAGTCGGCAGCCATCGCCTTCGCCACACTGTCGGGATTGTCGCTAGTAAGGCTCTCGAGAAGTGATAACATTTTGTTCATAACCATGAAAATTTCTGTCTAACAAATAAAATATTATTCGTTACAAAATTACGAAGAGTTCTTGAAAAAACAAAGAAAGAAGTTATGAAGTTAAGACGATTGTCTTGGCTATTGTTTTTCTTTTGTGGGTGAGTGCTGATGGGTTTCGGAGGTTTCGGAAGATCCGGAGGCTTCGGATTTTTGGCTCGCGCTTGTGTGGGTGGTAGAAGCGCGCAAAAAAAGGCTGCCGCGGGTGGGGAGTGCGGCAGCCTTTGTTTTTTGTTATGGGATGGGAGGATTATTTCTTGATGAGGATATAGGACGAGAGG
>JAUNCU010000167.1:0-2557 GCA_030526455.1 Bacteroidales bacterium
GTCTGTTAGACCGTTAGACTGTTAGACTTTTTCCGTGAGATCCGTGAGATCTGTGTGGGGCTGCGTGTGGGGGCAGTGGGGGCGTCAGTTTCCTAGGATTACGTTGATGAGTGCTGTTACGTCGCTTACGTTTACCTTGCCGTCGGCGTTGAGGTCGCATACTGTGCGTTCGCTGTCGGGCACGCTGTTTAGGATGTGGTTGATGAGTGCCGTCACGTCGCTCACGTTGATCACCCAGTCGCTATTCACGTCGCCGCGGTCGCGCAAATCTTTCTCCACGATAGAGCCGAAGTCGCGCCACACCTCAGCCGCGCGGAATGCCTCGGCGCCGCCCAGGTGCACCACCAGCGTAGCGCCGCTCAGCGGTGTGCCCTCGAAGAGCGAAGCGTTGTAGGAAGGCACTGCGGTGTGCTTGTAGGTGACTTGCTTCAGCGCTGTGCAGCCCGCGAAAGTCTTCTTCTCGATGCTGTCGAGACTGTGGGGCAGCACGATGGTTTCGAGGCTTGTGCAACCCATGAACACACTGTCGCGCATATCCCTTGTGCCCTGGCCTATGCTCACGCTCTTCAGCGAGGTGCAATTCTTGAAGATGCAGTTGTTGATGGTGTAGAGACGCTTTCCAGGCAGGTCTACATTGCTCAGCCCCGAGCATCCCTCAAAGGCGCTTCTGCTCATCGACTCCAGTTGGGCGGGCAGGGCGATTTCGGAGAGACCCGAGCAACTGTTGAAGGCGCTAATGTGGATGCTGGTGATCTTGTCGTGGAGCGTGATGCTCTTCAGCGCGGTGAAGCCCGCGAAAGCGCACGATTTCACATAGGTGAGCGCAGTGGGGAAGGTGACGTCGGTCACCTCGGCGCCCGCTGCCGTGAGTTTGTGGGCGAACCACAGCGGGTTGGCTTCGGGGCTGAAGAAGGTGATTCTGCACCAGTCGTCGACGCTGGTGGTTTCCACGCTCTTGAGCGCCTTGCAGCCGGTGAAGGCGTCTTGGTTCACCGTGCGCATGGTGGAAGGGAACTTCACCGAAGCCAGTGCCGTGCAGCCCGAGAATGCACGGGTGCCTATCTCCTTAAATCCTTCGGGGAAGGTGAAGGCGCTGAGGCGGGTGCAGTTTTTGAAGCAGTTTGACTGCATCTCGGTGGTAGCCTCGCTCAGCGTCACTTCTTTCAGTGCTGAGCAGCCCTCGAAGGTGCTGGTCAGCAGCATGGTCACTGCTGCGGGCACGGTGAAACTCGTGAGGCTGGTGCACTTGCTGAAAGCGCCCGAACCGATTTTCTTCACCGCGCCGCTGATGGCCATATTGGCAAGGACGGTGCAGCCGTTGAACATGTTGGCGCCAATCACCTCGTTTTGAATCTCAGCGCTGGTCAGGCTAGTGCAGCCGCTAAAGGCGTAAGTGCCCACGGAGGCAATCTGCGCCGGGATGGTGACCGACTGCAGCGCGGTGCAGCCACGGAACATATAGTCGCCTATGATGGTGTTTTGCAGGCTGATAGATGTGAGCGATGTGCATTTGTCGAAGGCATAGTCGCCGATTTCGGTCACGCCCGCTGGGATGGTGACGGCGGTGAGCCCCGTGCAGCCCGCAAACATGCTCATGCCGATGGCGGTGTTTTCAATCTGGATGCTGGTGAGCCCGGTGCAGCCGTTGAAGGCGTTGGATTTCACTGTGGTCACGCTGGCGGGGATGGTGACGGAGGTGAGGCCCTTGCAGCCGTTGAACATGCTGGTGCCGATGATGGCGTTTTCAATCTTCACGGCAGTGATGCCGGCGCAGTCTCTGAAGGCCGACGTGCCCACCTTCGTGATGCTGGCTGGAATGGTGACCTGCTGCAGCGCATTGCAGCCTCGGAACATATAGTCGCTGATTTCGGCGTTCTGCAGCGTGATCGATTTCAGCGACGAGCAGCCGTCGAAGGTGTAATTGCCCACCGAGGTCACCGTGGCGGGAATGGTGACCGATTCCAGGCTTTTGCAGTTGGAAAAGGCGAACGAACCCAGCGCCGAGCACGCGATGTTCACGCTTTTCACGCCCTCGCATTTGTAGAAGGCGTTGGAGCCCATCTTCGTCACCGATGCGGGCACCGATACCGAGGTGATGGTCGAGCAGTAGGCTAGGGCGTTCGACTCGATGCTCACCACGCTATAGGTGGCGCCATTGTATTCCACCGAGGAGGGCACCACCAAGTCGCCCGTGAGGTAACTGTAGTTGGAAGCAACGCGTTGTTTTTCCCATGTGAGCGCTGCAGTCTTGTCGGCTTCCGACACGATGTTGTAGTAAAGGTCGCCCGCCTTGAAGTCGGCAGCGAAAGCCCCCACAGCCGAAGCCATCGAGCAAGCCCACACGAGCACACGCAAGTAAACAGATTTCAGTTTCATAATAGGTTATGGTTTATTGGTTTTTAATCTATTGAATAGCATTTAGTTTTTACTGATTTCACAAAGTTAACAAAAAATTTCTGTTTAGTAACAATTGTGGGAAGTTCTTTTTTTTGGGGGGAAGTTAAGAAGACTCTCCCCAAACCCTCCCCTGAAGGGAAGGGCTTTTTTGGGGGAAGTT
>JAUNCU010000167.1:2600-6309 GCA_030526455.1 Bacteroidales bacterium
CCGCACGGAAGGGCCTACCCGGGGGCAGTTCCTTTTTGGGGGGAAGTTAAGAAGTTGAAGAAGTTAGAAGAAGTTAAGACGATAGTCTCGCCTGGCGCCATCGCTCGCGCCCCTCTTGGCCGTGCCGCCCCCGTCCGGAGCCGTGCTCCTGTTCCGTCCGGAGCCTCCGGAACTTCCGGAACTTCCGGAGCCTCCGGAAAAAAACTCGTAGTCTGTTAGTCTGTTAGACTGTTAGACTGCTAGCCTGCTAGCCCCTCAATTGCCTATTTCCAAAAAAAACACTATCTTTGCGATAGTAAAGCATTTTTTAAGAACACCGATGAACAAAATTGTTAGCAAAGAGAAATTCTCTGAAAATGTTACAAAGTTGGTGGTTGAGGCGCCGCTTATTGCCAAGGCGCGCCGTGCTGGCCACTTTGTGATCGTGCGCTGTGGCGAAAAGGGCGAACGCATTCCGCTCACCATTGCCGACAGCGATGTGAAGGCTGGCACCATCACACTGGTGATACAAGCCGTGGGCGAATCCACCCGCAAAATCTGTGCACTCGAACCCGGCGACTGCCTCACCGATGTGGTGGGTCCTCTGGGTCAGGCCACCAAAATCAAGAACTACGGTACCGTGGTGTGCTGCGGTGGCGGCGTGGGCGTGGCCCCGCTGTTGCCCATCATCCGCGCCATGAAGGAAGCCGGCAACCGCGTGGTGAGCGTGCTCTGCGGCCGCACGAAGGATTTGATTATCCTCGAAGACGAAGTGCGCGCCAGCAGCGACGACGTGATTATCATGACCGACGACGGCAGTTACGGCAAGAAGGGTATCTCCACCGTGGGCGTTGAGGAAGTGATTCAGCGCGAAAAGGTGGACTACTGCGTCACCATCGGCCCCGCCATCATGATGAAATTCGTGTCGCTCCTCACCAAGAAATACGAGATTCCCACCGAGGCCTCGCTCAATGCCATCATGGTCGACGGCACGGGCATGTGCGGCGCTTGCCGCGTGACCGTGGGCGGACGCACGCGCTTCGTGTGTGTGGAAGGTCCCGAATTCGACGCCCACCAGATCGACTTCGACGAACTCCTCATGCGTCTGCGCGGGTAACTCATCACCAAAACTCTCTCTAGAAAAAGCATCAACAATGGAAAATAACTATAACGAATCGCGCCTCGAGCAATGGCGCGAGGATTTGAGAAAGAGCATCCTCCCCAAGGACCGCGCCGCCATCGAGCGCGTGGAAATGCCTATGCTCGACGCGGCCTACCGCATCACCTGCAATGAGGAGGTGAACCAGGGTATCACCGAGGAGCAAGCCATGCGTGAGGCGCAGCGTTGCCTCGACTGCAACAATCCGCAGTGCGTGACGGGCTGCCCAGTGGGTATCGACATCCCTAAATTTATCAAAAATATCGAACGCGGCCACTTTGCCGACGCCGCTGCGGCGCTGAAGGAAACGAGTTCGCTCCCTGCCGTCTGCGGCCGTGTGTGCCCTCAGGAAAAGCAGTGCGAAAGTAAGTGTATCCGCCTCAAAATGAAGCAACCAGCCGTGGCTATCGGCTATCTCGAGCGCTTCGCTGCCGACTGGCAACGCCTCAGTGGCGAAGCCGAGCAGGTGAAGATGGCGCCCAAGAATGGCATCAAGGTGGCTGTGATTGGCAGCGGACCTTCGGGCCTGTCGTTTGCTGGCGATATGGCGAAGAATGGTTTCGATGTCACTGTTTTTGAGGCACTTCACGAAATTGGCGGTGTGCTCAAGTATGGCATCCCCGAATTCCGCCTTCCTAATGCCGTGGTCGATCACGAAATCGAAGGCTTGCGCAAGATGGGCGTGCAATTCCACACCGACGTGCTCGTGGGCCGCACCATCACCTACGACGACCTCCACGAGATGGGCTTCAAGGGTGTGTTTGTGGGCTCAGGCGCCGGTTTCCCTCGCTTTATGAACATCCCGGGCGAAAATCTCAACGGCGTGATGTCGAGCAACGAATACCTCACCCGCATCAACCTCATGCAGGCTGGCCGTGGCGGCGACACTCCTGTGCTCCAGGGCGACACGGTGGCGGTGATCGGTGGCGGCAACACGGCGATGGACTCTACCCGCACCGCATTGCGCATGGGCGCTAAGCGTGTGATTCTGGTGTATCGCCGCAGCGAAGCCGAGATGCCCGCACGCCTCGAGGAAATTGGCCACGCTAAGGAAGAAGGCGTGGAAATGATGACGCTCCACAATCCGGTGGAATACGTGGGCGACGAAAACGGCCGCGTGCGCATCATGAAGGTGCAACGCATGGAACTTGGCGAACCCGACGCCAGCGGACGCCGCTCGCCAGTGCCCGTGGAAGGCGCCATCGAGGAAATCCCCGTCGATGTGGTGGTGGTGGCAGTGGGCGTTTCGCCTAATTCGCTCGTGCCCAGTTCTATCGAAGGCCTCGAAATCAGCCGCCGTGGCACCATCGTGGTAAACGATGAGTCCATGCAGTCGAGCATCGCCGACCTCTACGCCGGTGGCGACATCGTGCGTGGCGGCGCCACTGTGATCCTCGCCATGGGCGACGGCCGAAAAGCCGCACAAAACATGGCCAAACAACTCCTCGGCGAATAATCCCAGTCACCCCGCATTAAAATCGCTTTCAGCATTCTCGTAACTATGAAATACAAGTGGATAGGCGCAATCATCGGCTTCATCATCGTCAACTTCATAGGGGCCATCATTGGCTACTACATAGGGGCCGCAATCGATGGGGCCAAGGCTGGCAGCCCGGCAATGGACTATTCAGAATCCTACGCCAGCGGCAGCCAACAGCGCCAGTACGACTCGTTTCTCTACTGCCTGATGTATCTCTCCGCCGACGTCATCTTCGCCGACGGACGCATCTATCAGGCCGAGATCGACGTGCTGCGCAACTTCCTCAACCAGGCCCTCGGCCCACAGGCCGCACAGCGAGGCATGCAGTTTTTCGAACAACTGCGTGCCGAGCGTCGCCAGAAGGGCATTGCGGCATGGAACGCCTCCGTTCAGAAAGTGTGCCGCGACCTGGGCAAGGTGATGCCCGAAGGCGACCGCATCCAACTCGTCGCCTTCCTCGCCGAAATCGCTAAAAGCGACGGCAACTGCGGCGAACCCGAATTGAGGGCGCTGCGCAACATCGCCTTCTACATGGGCCTCGATACCGACGTGGTCGACCAGATGATGTCGCTCGGCGGACAGTCGCTCGACGACGCCTACAAGGTGCTCGGCCTCACCCCCTCGGCCACCGACGACGAAGTGCGCAAGGCCTACAAAAAGATGGTGCTCCAGCACCACCCCGACCGCGTAGCCCACCTCGGCGAAGAAGTAAAAAACGCTGCCACAAAGAAAATGCAGGAAATCAACAAAGCAAAAGACGCCATCTACTCAGCCCGAGGCATGAAGTAAAATATTCCCCCAGCCTGTCTGAAAACTCAAAAATTCGGCAGGACTATAGCGAAAACGCCAGGCGTCCACCCACCGCCGTCGGAGATGGCTTATTATGGTTAACTCCATGCAAGCGAGTGAATTGCGTAGCAATTCGCGAGCGCGGCTTGGAGATATTCGGCCGCAAAGTAAAGAGCCTCGGAGAGGGTCGGTCATGGTAATAGCCCGAGTTCTCGGACAGCCTCCCCCCATACATCCATAAAACAAATTATTGCTGTCCGCTAAAAGTTGAACGAGCATACGAACCCCATCCGCAATACCAG
>JAUNCU010000168.1 GCA_030526455.1 Bacteroidales bacterium
TATCGAGGGATTATTTTTTTATACCCACCCCACTCGGGGACAGGCCCCACACAGACTCAAAGCCCCACACAGATCTCACGGATCTCACAGATTTTATTTCAGATAACTCACACAGATTCAACGAGATTCAACAGAAATTCGTTTAATTCGTGTAATTCGTTGAAAAAAGCCCCACACAGATCTCGCAGATCTCACAAATTTTCAACAAGATAATTCGTGCGATTCGTGTTCTATACAAGTCTCATACATTCAACAAGATTCAACAAAATAAATTCGCTTAATTCTTCGCAAAGCGAAGCGGCAAGCCGATGACGTTTAATTCGTTGATATAAATCCCCACAAAATAAATTCGTTTAATTCGTGAACCTTAAAATAATTCGCTGAAATGTGACCATACAAAAAATAGCACCAATCCGTGGGGGTATTTGGATTGGTGCCTTTATCTGTTTTTTCCTTTTTTTCTACCTGATGTCCAGCAGGCGGTGGGTTTGGAGTGAGAGGGTCCACTCGGGGTGGTCGAGGACGGCTTGGATGCATGACTGCACGTTGGCTTTGCATTGCTGCGGGTCGGGGACGAAGCAGGGCTGCAAGTAGCGGTGCGCGGCTTTGATGTGGGCGTACTGGTCTAAATCCTGGCCTAGGTACACCACCTTGAGTTCGTCGCACTCGGTGAGGATGCATGGATGGGCGTCGGCGCCTTCAAAACCCGTCTTGGGCGAGAGCGTCACCCAGTCGACATTGGCGGGCACGGGGCGTGTGCCGTTGGTTTCCACGGCTATGCGTTTGCCCGTGAGCGACTTCAGCGCAGCCACGAGTTCTTCGGTGATGAAGAGCGTGGGTTCGCCGCCGGTGAGCACGATGAGCGGCGCCTTGGCATAGGTGTTGATGGCCGCAGCAATCTCCTCCACCGTCATCAGGGTGCCGGCAGCATGTTGCGTGTCGCAGAAGGCGCACGCCAAGTTACAGCCGCTGAAGCGCACAAACACGCTCGCCACGCCTGTGTTGCGTCCTTCGCCCTGGAGCGAGTAGAATATTTCGTTAATGCGATACTGCGTCATCAGATGGCTTCGTTTGCGCCCATACTGTCGTCGACGTAGCAGGCCACATTGTTGGCCGACTCTTGCACATCGGCGCGGTAGCACTCGGGGATGCTGTCCACAATCCAGCGCGCCATGTTCTCGGCGGTGGGGTTGAATGGGAGCACCTCGTTGATGTTCTTGTGGTCGAGTTTGTCGCTGATGAGGGCTTTGAGTTTGGAGAAATCGTAGACCATGCCATTGCTGTCGAGTTCAGGCGCTTTGCAGTAGATCACGATGTTCCAGTTGTGGCCATGCAGATTTTCACACTTGCTCTCGTAGTCGAGATGCAACTGGTGGCATGCCGAAATTTCTATGGTTTTCTTAACGTAATACATGGGGTATCTTTTCAATTATTTTTTATCGATTTCGTAAACAGTCTTGTCGTCGATGCCAGCCAGGCGGAGTGCTTCGCGGCGCTCGGTGCAGGTGCCACAGGTGCCGCAGTGGGTTTCACGACCTTTGTAGCACGAATAGGTTTCGGTGTAGTCGAGGCCCAGTGCTTTGCCGTGGCGCGCAATCTCGGTCTTGTCGATATTGCAGTAGGGCGACCACACCTGCACACCATCGTAGGTGCCCGCCTTCATGGCATCCGACATGGCGTTGACGAATGCGGGACGGCAGTCGGGATAGATGGTATGGTCACCTGCATGGTTGGCGATGAGCACGCGCTTGAGGCCGTTGCTCTCGGCGATACCGCAGGCGATGGCGAGCATGATGCCGTTGCGGAACGGCACCACGGTCGATTTCATGTTCTCATCGTTGTAGTGGCCGTCGGGGATATCTTCGGCTGTGCCCAGCAGCGCGCTCTTGAAATAGCGGTGCATAAACTCGAGCGGGATGATGATGTGCTTAATGCCCAAGCGCTGGCAGTGGGTCACGGCGCACACGCGCTCGCGGCCGTTCTGCGTTGAGCCGTAGTCGAAGGTGATGGCCAGGGCAATTTCGTCTTTGAATTCGTAGAGCATGGTGGTGGAGTCCATGCCACCCGATATGATGATTACAGCGTCTTTCATTTCTTGCGTTCGTTGAATGCGGCGAGCATGCGTGAGCGCACGAGGTCTTGGTGCTCAGCGTCGCCATAGTTGGCAAATGGGATGATTGAGATGCCCCCACGTGGGTTGAAATAGCCTTTCACCTCTATGTATTTGGGGTCCATGAGTTGGATCAAATCCTTCATGATGATGTTCACGCAGTCTTCGTGGAAGTCGCCACGGTTGCGGAAACTGAAGAGGTAGAGTTTGAGACTCTTGCTCTCCACCATCTGAATGCGGGGAATGTAGTTGATCACGATGTGGCCGAAGTCGGGCTGACCGGTCTTCGGGCAGAGCGAGGTGAACTCGGGGCAGTCGAGCGTCACCAAGTATTCATTTTCGGGATGCTTGTTCACAAACGACTCGAGCACGTTGGGCTTGTAGTCGAATTCGTAGGTGGTGCCTTGGTTGCCCAGGAGCGTAACACCCTCAAGTTCTTTATCGTTTCTTGCCATAGGGAATGAACTGATTGAATTAAATTACAAAGTTACTACAAAATCGCGAAACCATGAAATCGTGGCGGCCGCTATTCGTGGAGAGGCTGCAGGCGCTTTGTGTCGCCCACGATCCACAAGATGTCGCCTGGCTGGAACACGAGGTCGACGTCGGGCGCCAGGTGTTCGCCATCGCGCTCCACACTCACGAGCAGCGCGCTGAAGTCCTGGCTCAGACGGGCTTCTTTGAGCGAGCGTCCCACGATGGGGGCTGTGGCGCAAAGGGTGAAGTGGGTGAATTTCACGTTGGAGGCATCCACCGGCGGCTGAGCGGCGGTGGCGGTGGATTCCACGATGGGCAGCACTTCAAGGATTTGCTCGTCGCTGCCTATCACTCCCAGGATGTCGCCGGGGAAGATGCGCATCTCGCCATCGGGAACGAGGTGCTCAACGGAGTTGCGCTGGATGCTGGCCAGGTGTATGCCATATTTCTGGCGCAGGCGGGCATTTTTTAGTTTTTCGCCCACAAACGGGCAGCCGTAACCCACGCGCATGTGGGCGAGATGAAGATCGCTCACGAGCACGCGTTCCTTGCCAGTGCGGCGGTTTTCGCGCTGGTTGGCGTTGTTGATGAAATGCTTTTCCACACGCATCACTTGCTTGTGGATGAGCGGTGAGAAGAGCACGGTGATGGCGAGCGTCACGCCGGCGGCGATGAGCAGCGCGATCTGGCTGGTGAACAGGCCGTAGATGGCCGAGAAGAAGAATACGTTGCTGAGCAGGAAGTTGAAGATGCACATCACCACAAGCGGCACAAGGCTGATGCGGCCCGTCTGCTGCACGATTTGGCTTTTTTCTTCCGACTTGATATTGGGCCGCGAGAGGCCGTAGATGAGCGGGAGCATGAGGAGGATGACCACTGCGGCGCTCATGAGGTTGTCCCATTCGTCGCCCGGCACGAGGTTGCCGATGTGGTGGTGGATAAACATGTCGTGAAGCACGATCACGATGATGATGCCGGCGCTGTAGAAGATGGTGCGCACGAGGTTGCGGCGCACTACCTTGCGCCAGAGTTTGCGGTTTTCGCTGTGTTCGCTGGTGGCTTGCTTGCTGCTGTAGCCGTCGAGCAGCACATTCCAACTCTTGGGAAGTTTCTTCGCCACCCACTCGTAGCAGGGCGTTGCGCCTTTGATAAAGAAGGGGGTGAAGAAGGTGGTGATGACCGACACGGCCACGATGATTGGATAGAGTTTGCCATCGAGCACACCCAGACTCATGCCGGTGGTGGCGATGATGAAGGAGAATTCACCTATCTGCGTGAGGCAGAAGCCCGACTGCATGGCGATGCGCAGCGGTTGGCCCATGGCGAGCATGCCGAAGGTGCCGAAGAAGATCATGCCCACAATCACCACCAGCGACAGCACGGTGATGGTGGTGGCGTTTTCGGCCATCACTACGGGGTCGACGAGCATACCCACCGAAATGAAGAACACGGCGCCAAAGAGGTTTTTCACCGGGGTGATGATGCTTTCAATGCGCTCGGCTTCGCTGGTGCCGGCTAGGATGGAACCCATCACGAAGGCTCCTAGGGCCAGGGAATAGCCCGACTTGAGCGCCGCTATGGCCATGAAGAAGCAGAGCGCCATGGCGAGGACGAGCATGAGTTCGTCGGTGATGTAGCGACGCAGGCGGCGGAAGATGGAGGGGATGAGGAATATGCCCACGGTGAACCACATCACCAGGAAGAGTACGAGCAGGAAGATGGTTTCGATCATTTCTTCGCCCGACACGCTCTGGTGGACGGCTACCGACGAGAGCACCACCATGAGCACCACGGCGAAGAGGTCTTCCACCACCAGCACAGCGAATACGCCCGGCACGAAGCGGCGCTGGCGCATGTTCAAGTCGGTGAGGGCTTTGAGGATGATGGTGGTCGACGACATGGAAATCATGCCGCCCAGGAAGATGC
Organism: Bacteroidales bacterium; assembly: GCA_030526455.1. Lineage (GTDB taxonomy): Bacteria > Bacteroidota > Bacteroidia > Bacteroidales > Muribaculaceae > Sodaliphilus. The sequence goes on from JAUNCU010000168.1 coordinate 4,514, forward strand.
TGTTGATGGCGTTCATGCCCAGCATTTTGCCCACCATGAAGCCTGAGCCCATCATGCCCAGCACGATGATGAGGGCGGTGAGCACTGCCGAACCGCCCACTTTGAGCAGTTTCTTGAAACTGAATTCCAAGCCGAGCGAAAAGAGGAGCACGATGATGCCGATTTGCGCCCAGAATTCCACGTTGTCGTGGGAGGCGACGTTGGGCAGGAAGGAGAAATGTGGACTGGCCAAAAAGCCCGCCACGATGTAGCCGAGCACGGCTGGCTGCTTGAGCAACTTGAACACAAGCGAAGCAATGGCAGCCAGGCCCAGAATGAGGGCGAGGTCTTGGATAAGCAAATTGATATTCAGATGTTCCATAAAATTTCGATTTTGGCTAGGGTTATTTCTTGTGACTGAGCATCCAGCGCCAACCTTCGTCCCACACCTTCAAATCGCGCCAGTGCCCTATCTGGGGCGTGATCACGAGGCGCTTGTCGCGCGTGGCGATGGCGTTCCAGGTGGAATAGGTGCAGGTGGGCGCACAGGTGAGGTCGGCGAGGCCAAACGACATGAACACGGGCTTGTCCAGGATGCGGGCAAAGTTGGCCACGTCGTAGTAAGCAACCACGTCGGCAATTTGCTGGATATTCTCATCGTCTTTGTGGAAGTAGAAGTAGTGGGGCCAACCACCGGCGCGGTCTTGCAGGTATGCCTCCTGGTCGGCAAGCGCTGGGAAGAAGGCTTCAATGGCGGTCACCTTGGGGCACAGGGCTGCCGTGACGATGCTGATAGCACCGCCTTGGCTACCGCCGCATATGTAGAGGTTACCATTGAACTGGGGCAGCGTGGTGAGGTATTCGGCTAGGCGCACAGCGCTGAGATACACGCGGCGATAGTAATAATTCTCACGCGAATCGATGTTCATGGTGGGATAATCCTTCAGGCGGCCTTTGTTGAGCGAGGCGTAGAACGACTGTGGCTTGGTGAGCGGCACGCCGTGCACACCCATATCGAGGGTTATCAGGCCCTGTGCGGCTTCATCCACCAGTCCGCCAATCTTGTGCACACCTGCACCGGGGCCACGCATCACGGCTGGATATTTTCCTCCGGCCTTTGGGATAGAGAGGATGCCATAGATGCGGAATCCCTCTTCCACCGCCTGTACCGAAACTTGATAGACGTCGACAGCGTCGGTGCAGCGCGATTTGATTTTTTCGAGTTTAGGCTCCATCGGAATTTTGGCGGCTTCTGTGAGTTGGGCATTCCACCACTGGCGGAAATCGGATGGCATGCGCACGGTGGGCTGCAAATGCTGCACGTCGAACCCCACCATCGAATGGCCCTTGTAGGTTTTGCCGTTGTAGGTCACCTCGGCATTGCAGCGCAGGAAGCCGCTCTTGTGCATGGTAGCGTCGGGCGTGGTGGCTTTGCCGTCCTCCAACTCGAGTTCTACGGCTTCGGTGGGCGTCATTTTATCTTCATTGAAGGAGAAAAGCACCTTTGAGGGAACCACTTCTTTACCGTCTTTCTCGATTGTGATTTCAAATCGCACGGGCACACCTTTCTTAAAATGAAGCGAATCGGGTATTGGGAGCACGATGGGATTAGTTGATGGCGCCAGAGGCTTCACGATCACCTTCACATCCTCTTTTGCAGCAAAAGCAAACGAGAAGTTCAGCACCAAAGATAAAAATATAATTGCGAATCTTTTCATCGGTTAGAATAAAATTTGTTTTCACAAAGTTACTATGAAAAATTGGGATTTCATTAAATTTTAAGATTTGATAGGATAATTACAAGCAAGTGGGTGCA
>JAUNCU010000169.1 GCA_030526455.1 Bacteroidales bacterium
GCTTGGAGATAGCGTCCACACAAAAAAAGAGCCTCGGAGAGGGTCGGTTATGGTAATAGCCCGAGTTCTCGGACAGTCTCCCCATGAAAAATCCATAGAGCCCTTGTATTTTCCGCATTCCTCACCACCTCATTACCATACACAAAAAAAGCCACCCTCATTGGGTGGCTTTTTTTGTCATTATCGTGTGAATAGTGATTATTCAGCGGCTGCTTCTTCTTCAGCAACTTCGGCTACAACTTCGAAAGGAATCACTACTGATACTTCCTTGTGAAGTTTAACCACTGCTTCATACTTGCCAAGTTCCTTAACCTGAGCCTTAACAACGATGATCTTGCGATCGATGTTGTGGCCGAGTTTTTCGAGGGCTTCAGCAATTTGAATGTTGGTAATTGAACCGTAGATGGTGCCGTTAGCGCTCACCTTTGCAGTGAGGGTGAGGGCAACATCCTTCAGGGTTTCAGCAACGGCTTCAGCGTCGGCTTTGATCTTAGCGAGTTTGTGAGCGCGTTGACGTTGGTTTTCAGCCAGTACCTTAAGAGCAGATTCAGAAGCAATGATTGCCTTGCCCTGTGGAATGAGGTAGTTGCGGCCGTAACCGTTCTTTACTTCAACAACATCATCCTTGTATCCAAGGTTGTTGATATCTTCTTTCAAAATGATTTTCATATAAACTTTCCTCCTTTTTTAAATTATTTCATCAAATCGGTAACGTAAGGAAGCAAAGCCAAGTGACGTGCACGCTTTACGGCTCTTGCAACTCTTCTTTGGAACTTCAGAGAAGTACCGGTGATGCGACGAGGAAGAATCTTACCCTGTTCGTTCAAGAATTTCTTCAAGAATTCAGGATCCTTATAGTCGATGTACTTGATACCGCTACGTTTGAAACGGCAATATTTCTTCTTCTTGGTGTCCACTGAAAGTGGAGTGAGATAACGGATTTCTGATTGTTGTGCCATAATGTTTTACCTCCTTAAGATTAAGCGTTAGTAGTTTCTTCTGCAGTTTCTTCTGCCTTTACTTCTTTAGCACCCTTCTTCAGGCCACGACGCTTAACGGCGTATTCGTGAGCAAACTTGTCGAGGTGGAAAGTGAGGAAGCGAAGAACGCGTTCGTCACGACGGTAAGCAGTTTCGAGTTTTGCTACTACAGTTGGTTCTGCATCGAATTCCAACAAAGTGTAAAATCCGGTAGTTTTCTTCTGGATTGGGTAAGCGAGTTTGCGCATGCCCCAATTTTCTTCATTCACAATTTCTGCACCATACTTGGCGAGAACTGCCTTGAATTTTTCTACCGCTTCCTTCATCTGAGGTTCAGACAAAACGGGAGTTAAAATGAAAACGGTTTCGTAATGATTCATATTACTTTAAATGATTAAAAATTAATAATTTGCCTCTGGTTGCCCAAAAAGCGGTGCAAAGTTACGCATTTTTTCTCTAACCACCAAGCAAAAACACCTGAATTTTGGGCTTTTATCCCTCGGTCCAGGTGTTTTTTTCTATTGTGGCTGCTGCGGCGCCGTTATTTGCCTAGCAAGATTTCGTTGATTTTCTTCGCCAGCACCTCTTTTGGGTAGAGCCCGGTGAGGGTTTTGGGGCTGCCTTTCTTGGGGAAGAACACGAGGTGGGGAATGCTGCGTATTTGCAGCATCTGTGCCAGCGCCTTGTTCTTGTCCACGTCGATGCTGTAGAAGTCTACCTTGCCTTTATATTGCTTGGCGAGTTCGGCCAGGATGGGGGTGAGTTTGCGGCAGGGGCCACACCACACGGCGTTGAAGTCGACCACGGCGGGGCGCTTGCCCACGAAGTGGAACGAGGTGTCGTTCTCTAGCACGATGCCTATTTTCTCTGCAAATTGCTCAGAATCGATTTCCTGCACCTTGCCTTTGATTTGGGCGCTGCAGCACATCACGGCCATGAGCGCCACCAGGGTGAATAATGTTCTTTTCATTCTTTTGGTTGGATTGTGGGGTTATTGATGTTCGGGGCGAAGGAGGTCGTTCACCGTCTTCACGGGGTTGAACGTTTCGATGGGCACTTCTGCGAATACGCTGATCCAGTCGCTCATCGAGCCGTTCCACAGACCGGGCAACTCGAGTGCCTTTATTTCCACGCCGCCTTTCGACTTCATGCTTATCAGGCCGGTGTCGGGGTCAACGTAGTTTTTGAGGTTGAATTTCTCGCCCTTGTAGTCTTTGAGGTAGCACACCAGGTCCACTGGGTTGAAGTGGGTGCCGCTGTTCATCAGCGCCACGGCTTCGGGTTTCGACGCGTCGATTTGCGCCGCTTCCAGTATCTGTGGCGAATAGGTGCCGTCGGGGTTGTAGGCCAGGTATGGACCACCACCGGGCTCGCCTTCGTTTTTCACCACGCCACACACGCGCAGCGGGCGGTTGAGTTTTGTTTTCAGGTAGGCGGCGAGTTCGTCGGCGTTCATGGCGCTGGCTTTGTCGGAGTGGATGCTCAGTTCGCTCTCCACGTAGTTGAGCATACGCTTCAGTTCATCCTCGGTGCAGTTGCCTGCTTCGAGGGCGGTGAGCATCTGCGCCACTTTTGCCTGGATTTGCACCAGGTAGCCGGCGAGCACGCGCTTATATTTAGTGGTGGTGGCGCGCAGTTTCGATGGCACCACGTTGTCGATGTTTTTCACAAACACTACTGCCGCCTCTCTTTCGTTGAGGTTTTCGATGAGAGCACCGTGTCCGGCGGGGCGGAAGAGGAGTTCGCCGTTGGCCTCGCGGTAGGGGGTGTTGTCAAGGTTCACCGCGATGGTGTCGGTCGACGCTTTCTGCTCCGAGGTGGTGACGTTGAATTTCACGCCCCACACTTGCTCGTAGAGTGGGAGTTTTTCGCTGAGCAGTTTTTCGAATGCGGGCTTGTGCTCGGGCGATACGGTGAAGTGCAGGTTCACCACGCGGTTGGCGTCGGCTGCATATTGCGCGCCTTCTTCCAGGTGCTCTTCCATGGGGGTGTGGGCATTGCCGCCCGCTGCTTTGTGGAATTTGAGCAGCGCCTTAGGCAGGAAGCCGTAGTTGAGTCCGTCGGCGCCCAGCATGGCGTTCACTACGTCTACGTATTTTCCGTCGGCTATCATTTCTGGCACGCTTTTGCCGTGCAGTTTCTTGCAGGCCGCGTTGAGGTCGGCGTAGAATGCAAATTTTGAGATGTTGTCGAAATAGTTTTTCTCGAAGTCGGTGGTGGGCTCGCTTTTGCCTGAGGTGGCGAAGGCAAACATGTTTTTGAACATGCGGCTTGCGGCGCCTGAGGCGGGCACGAATTTCTCGATCTTGTTGCCCGTTTGCTGGAATTCGGTCCATGCGTCTACGCACGCTTTCGCTTCTTCGGGCGTGAAGGCCTTGATGCCGCCACCAATGGTGGCCACTGAATTGATTTTCAAGTAGGGGAATCCTGTTTCGAATCGGCGCAACTGGGCGTCGATCATTTCGGCGGAAATGCCTTTGCTTTCCACGAGTTTCAAGTCGGCAGGGGTTAACATAGTAGTATTATATTTTTTTAAGTTTTGGTTTATTTTTGTGAAGAAAGTGAGTTAATGCCCTTTCTAATTTGTAAAGTTAAGCATTTTATTTTAATTTTGAAGAGAAATTTAGACAATATAAGTGAATGATGAACACTCTCCATACATATTTCACTGCACAAGAAAGGATTAGCGTTGTCGACAATGTGAAAGCCCTCCGCGCTATCCTTGGGAAGGATTTGGCGTTGGCCGATTTTGTCAACGTGAGGCGCCTCATTGCCCAGGGGGTGGGCGAGAATCACTTTAAGCGCGACAAATATGGCTTGAATCCGGCCGAAAGAAGTCTGTGCACCGCTCGCCTTGTGGGCGAACTCATCGCTCCCGACCGCAACATCACCATCGCCACGCTGCTCTACAATCTCTCGCGAGAGGGCTTTGTGACCGAAGACGACATCTGCAGCCTTTTCGGCGACGATGTGGCCAAACTTGTGCATGGCTTGATCAATATCTCTCATTTATATAAAAAGCAGGCGGCTGTGGTCGACGACAATTTCCACAAGTTGCTGCTCACTTTTGCCGAGGATATTCGTGTGGTGATCATTATGATTGTCGACCGCTTGGCGCTGATGCGTCGCATCAATCATCACCCCGACGAGAAGTTCGTGCGCGACATTTCGTCGGAGGCGCGTTATCTCTATGCGCCGCTTGCCCATAGGCTGGGGCTCTACACCATCAAGTCGGAACTGGAAGACCTTTCGCTGAAGTATCTCAACCGTAAGGTTTACAGCCAGATAGCCGAAAAACTCAACGAGACTAAGGTGCAGCGCGAGCGCTATGTGGCCAATTTTATCGACCCTATTCGACGCGAACTGGAGAAGTCGGGCATGAAGTTTGAAATCAAGGGCCGCACGAAGTCGATCAATAGCATCTGGAACAAGATGAAGAAGAAGGATGTCGACCTCAATGGCATGTACGACCTCTTCGCCATCCGCATCATTCTCGACACGCCCCAAGAGCAGGAGAAGAAGGATTGCTGGATTGCGTATTCCATCGTCACCGACATCTACACCGCCAATGTGTCGCGCCTTAAGGACTGGATCACGATTCCTAAGTCGAATGGCTACGAGTCGCTCCATATCACGGTCTACGGTCCCGACGACAAGTGGGTGGAGGTGCAGATTCGCACTAAGCGTATGGACGAAATCGCCGAGCGTGGTCTCGCCGCTCACTGGCAGTATAAGGGCATTAAGAGTGAAGGCGATGTGGACAAGTGGATGAACAATGTGCGCGAGGTGTTGGAGGCTGGCAGCAATGGCCAGATGGAACTCATTCGCGACATGAACATGAATCTCTACGATAAGGAGGTGTTTGTGTTCACGCCTAAGGGCGACCTCTTCAAACTCCCCCAGGGCGCCACCATCCTCGACTTTGCTTTCCACATCCACTCGAAGGTGGGCAGCAAGTGCACGGGGGCAAAAGTTGACGGTAAAAACCAGAAACTCAACTATAAACTCAAGAGTGGCGACACGGTGGAAATCCTCACTTCTGCCACCCAGACGCCCCGCCAAGACTGGCTCAACATCGTGGTCACCTCTAAGGCGCGCAACAAAATCAAGCAGGCCGTCAACGAGGAGAAGATGAAAAAAGCCGAAATGGCGCGCGAGTTGCTTTACCGGCGTTTTAAGAACAGAAAGGTTGAATTCGACGAGGCGATGCTTTCTAAATTTGTGAAGAAGAGCGGTTATAAGTCGATTATCGATTTCTTCGTGGAAATCAACCAGGGTGTTATCGACGTGAATGAAGTGATTGAAAACTATATCACTTTCATCACGCCCGCCGAGCAGCCCGTTGCCCACGAAGCAGCCGACAAATTTGTGCTCCAGGCGAAGTCGAAGGCCGACGACAAGGCAGATTCCGACATACTCATCATCGGTAACGATGTGAAGGGCATCAACTACAAGTTCTCAAAATGCTGTAATCCTATTTTTGGCGACAAAATCATGGGGTTCATAGCCAGCGACGGTGCCATCAAAATCCACCGCATCGACTGTGGCAATGTGAAAAACCTCATGGAGAAGTATCCTTACCGCGTCATCAAGTCGGAGTGGTCGGGAAAACTTGGCAGCCAGTTTGCCGCCACACTCAAAGTGGTGGGGCAGGACGACATCGGCATCGTGTCAAACATCACCTCGCTCATCAACAAGGAAGGCGACACAGTGCTCCGCAGCATCTCCATCAATTCCAATGGCGGCTTGTTTGAGGGCCACCTCGTGATAGGCATCAGCAGTCTCGACCATCTCTCCAATTTGATGAAAAAAATCAAAAACCTCAAAGGCGTAAAAGATGTGCAGCGCACATCCCACTAACAGTCGCCCATAAAGAAAAATAAGCAATCGCGCACCGCCGCCATCTCAGGCAGTGCGCGATTGCTATTTCTCCACCCGCCCGGCGCAGCGCGGCAGCGCCATTTAAAAAAAGGCCGCCATCCCATCCCGCCACCCCATTCGGCGCAGCGCGACAGCGCCACGCCGCAAAGCGCCCCCGTGTTAGCCGCGTCAGCGGCTAAGTTTCAAAAGGCGAGGAAATCCCCAAAAGGCGAAGCAAGCCTGGCCGCCATCGAAAGCCGCCCATCTCCTTGAAAAGAATCTTTCCACTTTATTATATATAATGTGTAGTCCTCATTCCCACGGAGGCTCGTGCGCTTTTGCTATTGCTCCCTGCGGGTGCGCAGCGGTGATTTTGCCCTCTGGTGTTAATCGGGTGCCGCGCATCGGGCGCGATAAAAAGCAGCGAAAGGGCAGGGGAGGGCAGCCCGTGGT
>JAUNCU010000170.1:0-3931 GCA_030526455.1 Bacteroidales bacterium
CACCTCGCTGTAGCGCACGTTTTGCTCCAGCATGTTTTTGGCGGTGTAGCCCCCCGAACCGTAGGTCCAGCAGTGGGTGTAGGAGCCCAGGATAGAGGCATTCTGGTCGTACTGGCGCACGATGTTGTAGCACAGGCGCATCGACTTGATGTATTCGTCCATATACACCAGTTCGGGCTGCGAGCCCATGTTGGTCCATGTGGTGCCCATGTCCACCTCGTTGTGCATGATCCAGTGTTCCACGCGTCCGTGTCCGGTGCCATTGTAGCGGCTGGCCATGTAGTTGAGGATGGCGGCGTAGGCGTTCACGCTCTCCATGGTGGTCATGTTGGGCATACTGTAGTAGCCGCCGTTGCAGTCGGGATGGACGAAGACGGGCGTCATGGTGGCGTCGCGCGCGCCCAGCGGAATGAGGATAATGGCGCTCACGGCGATGCCATGCTGCTCGTAGAAAGTGAGATAGGTGTCCCAGTTGCCGATTTCCACGCCGTTGATATAGTATTGCTTACCGCCGTAGGTGTAGGGGATATTGTTGCTGAAAACGGGGTTTTGCGCGATGAATTCAGTCATCACCCAGTTGCAGGTGATGTTTTTCGCGTTCAGGTCCACGAGGTCCTGCATATACTGTCCGCCCAGTCCGGCGCCCACGCCCTTCTTGTTGGCGGGCACCAGCGCCGCTGGCGAAGTGATGGGGGCCACCACGTCGGCATAGCGCGCGTGGCTCAGCAGGGTGTCCTTTTCGCCCAAGTCGCCCACGATGGCCCATCGCGAGAGCAGGCGGTCGTAGGTGAAGCCGTCGTAGGAGGCGTAGCGGTCGAGTTCGATCACGAAGTCGCTGGTCACCTCGGTGCGGTGGGCAAACTTCTTGCACTCGGTCACGTCGACGTTAGGCGTAGCCTCCACCAGGGCAAATGTTCCCTCGCCCTCGCAAGTGCCGGAGATGGTCACCTTGTCGGCAGTCACCACCACCTTGTGCAACTTGGAGTCGTACTTGTTGTTGTAGAGGTAGTTCTGCAGATTGGCGGCTTTGATTTTGCGCATCTCCTCGCGGTTGCCCGTCACGTCGTAGTTGCGCTTCTCTTCCTCGTTCATTTCGCGGAACCGAAGGTTTTTCACCTTGATGGTCACACCCGTGCGGCTGCCCCAGTCGAGACGCATCACGCTGCCCTTGGCGCCCCAACTCCAGTTGGAGATGGCGTTTTTCATCTCGCTGCTGTAGGTGGTCCACTCGCTGGCCTCCTCCAGATTGGGCAGGCGCAGCGACCGCGTTTCGCTGTAGGTGGGTCCGAAGAAGAGTTGCAGGCCGCCCGTCATGGCTGGCGAGCACTGGTAGTCGAAGGTGAGCACGCATTGTTCGGCGGGCAATGCGCTGCCCAGCGCGTTGATGCTCACGAAGGGGTCGCCCCCGCTAGTGACGATGGTGTAGACGCCCTCAGCGGCATCGTAGGTGATGGAAGCCTGGTTGGCCGTGGAGGTGTTGAGCGTGAGCCCAAAGTCCTGAGCCCAAGCGGCAGCCATGTGGCACAGGCACATGATGAGGAAAAGAGATTTCGCTTTCATTATCGTGATATAGTTTTGAATTGTTTCGGTATGTTTATGCACTATGGGCATAATTTAGTTAAGCATCTCACAAAATTATGAAATTAATGTGGAAAATCCTCGCAATTTACACAATATTATTTTAGAAAAAGTGAAGCAAAGATTGCACACAAGGTGGTGGAAGTGTGCATTATGAAACCTTTTTTTGCTAAAAGTGTTTCTTTTTGTGCATTTTATTTGTCTTTTTTGTTCATTTTAGAATATATTTTCGTAAATTTGCAGCCTGTATTTTAGGATTCAGATTGTCAACAAACAAAAAACTCGATCAATATATAGAAAATGAAGCTATTACAAGCGAAGTTAGCACAATATCAAGAGCCTCAGAAAGCGAAGGCTTTGGGTATTTATCCTTATTTCCGCGAAATTGAAAGTGAACAAGACACCGAAGTGTATATGCACGGCAAGAAAGTGCTTATGTTCGGTTCTAACTGCTATACCGGTTTGGTGAACGATAAGCGCGTTCACGAAGCCGCTATCAAGGCCATCCAGAAGTATGGTACCGGTTGCGCCGGTTCGCCATTCCTCAACGGTACGCTCGACATTCACAAAGACCTGGAGCGCCGCCTCGCCGCCTACGTGGGCAAGGAAGACGCCATGGTTTACTCTACCGGTTTCGGTGTGAACCTGGGTGTGGTTTCTTCAGTGACCGGACGTGGCGACTATGTGATTTGCGATGAGCAAGACCACGCATCCATCATCGAAGGCCGTCGCCTCTCGTTCTCCAACTATCTGAAATATAAGCACAACGATATGGCATCGCTTGAGGAACAACTCAAGAAGTGCGAGCCCGACCGCGTGAAACTCATCGTCACCGACGGTGTGTTCTCGATGGAAGGCGACGTGTGCAACCTCCCCGAAATCTGCGACCTCGCCCGCAAATATAAGGCAGCCGTGATGGTGGACGAAGCCCACAGTATCGGTGTGTTTGGTAAGGGCGGCCGCGGCGTGTGCGACCACTTCGGCCTCACCGACGAGGTTGACCTGATTATGGGTACGTTCAGTAAATCGTTTGCTTCGCTCGGCGGCTTCATCGCCTGCGACGAAACCATCACCAACTTCCTGCGTCACCACTCACGCTCATATATCTTCACTGCAAGTATCACCCCCGCTTCTACAGCAGCCGTGAGCGCAGCGCTCGATATCATGATCAATGAGCCCGAACGCCAGGAACACCTCTGGGAACTCACTCACTACGCGCTCGACGGTTTCCGTGCTATGGGTTGCGAAATCGGCAACACTTCCACCCCTATCATTCCACTCTACGTGCGCGACCAGAACAAGACTTTCGCCATCACAGCCGAACTTCTTGAAGAGGGCATCTTCGTGAATCCAGTGGTTTCGCCAGCCGTAGCACCTCAAGACACCCTCATCCGCTACAGCCTCATGGCCACTCACACTAAGGAACAGGTGAACTTCTCGCTCGAGAAGATCGAAAAGGTGTTCCGCAAATACGGAGTGATCAAGTAAGAGAGAGTGTTACACAGAAAAATAACTCATCGGGTGCTCCGCACCGCGATTGGGAAATAAAAATACTAGAATATTCAGACCGGCGACGCACGATTTTTTCAATGTGTCGCCGGTTTTTTATTTTCTCTACACTCTACTAGCATGGCAAGAAAGATTTCACATTATATATTATATATAGCGCTGCTTTTGACGCCCGCATTGCTCAGCGCGCAGCACACTGGCAGCGCCGCCGTGGAGCAGGAATTGCAGCGCGTACGCGCACTCGCCGCCGAAATCATCGCCCAGCGCGCGCAGCAGCCACCTCATTACGATGAAAAGGCGGTGTCGAAATCGGCCACCGATGCGGCAGGATTTGTGGTGATTACCGACTTCATCCCCGACGCCGTGGTGGAAATGCGCTATTTCTCCACCTTCAATTTCGTGGGATGCCGCGTGGATGCCTACGAAGAGCCCGTGGCCATCTGCACCCGCGAGGCAGCGCTGGCGCTCAAGGCCGTGGCACAGGATTTGCGCGAAAAAGGCTATCTTATCAAGATACTCGACGCCTACCGCCCGCAGCCAGCCGTCGACCACTTCGTGAGATGGGCGCAGGACACTGCCGACGTGAAGATGAAGGCACAGTTCTATCCGCAGATAGCGCGCAAAACCAGCCTCTTTCCCACCTACATCGCCCGCCGCTCGGGCCACTCAAAAGGCAGCACCATCGACCTCACGCTGGTGGATGCCGCCACCATGCAGGATGTGGACATGGGAGGCGCATTCGACTACTTCGGCGAGCGCTCGCACTACGCCTTCAAAGGCATCACCGCCCAGCAGGCAGCCAATCGCAAGGTGCTGCACGACGCCATGCTGCGCCACGGTTTCA
>JAUNCU010000170.1:3941-6255 GCA_030526455.1 Bacteroidales bacterium
GCTTGCCCGCGGCTTCCGTCCCCTCAGCACCGAATGGTGGCACTTCACCCTCAAGCGCCAGCCCTATCCCGACACCTTCTTCACCTTCCCGGTGAGCACGCGCTTCTTCAAGCAGCAGTAGGGGAGAGAAACGGGCGGCGATTGCCACTGCAAGCGCCCGCGCATTATATACACATGCCGAAAGAATTTTCAAAATTCTACGGCATGTTTTTTTATATCTAGCGCCACAACTTCAGCGAAAAAAATAGCAAAAAAAGTTGCGTAAAAAGAAAAATATGCTTGGCAAAAAAAAAATGGGTGGAAATGTTTGCGAGATAGTTTTTTGTTACTAATTTCGCAAAGTAATAATCAAAAACAGTATCGATAGAATTAAAAAACTAAATATATAATTTTTTATGGTTTACAAATTTCTTGTAGGATCGGAAGAGGCTGAGAATTTCAAATTGGAGATTATGATCGACTCTGAAGATACATTCATGAGATTACGAAATACTATTCTTGAAGCCGCTGGCTACGACAAAGACCAGATGGACTCCTTCTACATTTGCGACGAACGATGGAATAAAGAAACCGAAGTGACCGTGGTCGATATGGACCTCGACTCCGACGTGGACGTGTGGCTCATGGAAGATACACAACTCGACGAACTCGTGGAAGACGAAGGCCAACGCCTGAAATTCGTGTTCGACTACGTGGCCGAACGCTACTTCTTCATGCGACTGAAGGAAACCATCCCCGGACGCTCGCTCCACGACCCCCTCTGCACCCGCAAAGAAGGCAAGGCTCCAAAGGAATTCACCGATGTGGAAGACATCGTGGTGACTCCAAAGGTGGTGAACACCGGCATCGAAGAGATAGGTGAAGAATTCTACGGCGACGACACCTACAGCGAAGACGAACTCACCGACCTCGACGCATTCGAAGGCGAAGCCCTCGAATAAATTGCCCCATCTCTAGGCGAATCGCTTTAGAAGGAGTGCTCCCCGCAGAGGTGTTCTTTGGAATAAGCAACCTCGCCATAGGCGAAGCGTTCTGGAAAAGTAACCTCGCTGCCCCCACAGGGCTTACGCACACAAGGCAAAGAAATCGTATTAGTTCATAATAAAGAAGCGGCTATTACTCTGGCACTACAGGTAATAGCCGCTATTGTTTTTTTTCTCCTCAGGCGGAATTTCTGGGAATATGCGAATTTTGATGGGATATAGGGAGCCGCCGCTAGAGATTCTTGCGCTTGAGTTGGGTCTTCTGCAGGCGAATCACCGTCTCGCCCTCGTTGTTCACCAGTTCCATGTCGGTGCTGATGTTGCCAGCCTTTTTGCAAGTGATGGTTTCTTCGAGGTTGATCAGCAGGCGAGTTTCCAGGTCGGAGTCCTCACACTCGTTGTGCGACGACTTCAAGTCCTCAAATTGCACGTCGCTCTCCTTCGTAGGGTCGATGTGCACCTGTCCGCTGATGATGTTGCAATTCGTCTGCACCAGCACGGCGCGCGAGTCGATGTCGATCACCAGGCGAATCTCCTTGTCGAGCACATTCTCGCCCTCAACTTCCTTCACCATCCAGGGGCCGTTGAGCAAGTCGAAATTGAGTTGGCGCAGACGCATCACCTCCTGTCCCTTTGCGTTTTTCAGCACCAGGTAGTTGAGGTTGTAGAGCGACTGCAGTTCCATGCTCGCCACCTCGGCAAGGGCGTTCATGATCACGTGTTCGCCCGTGATGCTATTGCACAGCGCGCCGCCCTGAATCATGTCGGAGAACGAAATCTTGTCGGCGTTCTGCTTAAAGTGGCCATTGATGGCGTTGCAGCCGTTGCAGCCGTAAAACTGGTTGCCATTGTTGAAATCGAGGTAAATGTAGGCGCGCTCATCGGTGTCGATGTCAACCTTCTTCACGCTCAGGATAGTCCATTCGCCATAGAGTTGCTTAGCGGCGTCCTTGATAGCCACCTTCTGCGGACCCTTCTTGCTGGCCATATGCTCAGCCATCGGCACAGTCACCGTCTGCTTCACATAAGCATCCTGCTTCTTGCCAGCATTCTTCTTCTTGTTGGCACTCAGCGGGGCGAAAGCGAGGCATGCCGCAAGGGCGGTGATGATATATTTCTTCATGAAAATCGTTGCTATTTAGTTTCAAATCTCAAATTTCGCAATTTTCCCCCAATTACACAACCATTTTAATAATAATTCACAGCCCCGCCACCTCAAACCATCCCCCAAACACCCTCCAACCCAGCAGCCCCTCTTCCACCGAAAAATCATTACCTCACCATCCCCATCACCATGCCATCAAAAGAACCGTCCCTTTGATGGCATTGTT
>JAUNCU010000171.1 GCA_030526455.1 Bacteroidales bacterium
CATACCTGCCTACACACATCCAATCCCTCTGGGATTGCGCCGTCTCTCCCATTAGTCCCCCCTACTTTTTTCCACTGAGCCGCATTCGTTGTTCAGCGATTGGTTTTCGCCAGAATTTTTGGTTGATTTCTTTTCTGAAAATATGGCTGATTTGGAGTCGTATTTCAAAATTACTGATGTTCAGCAAGCGATTTTTGATACTATAGACGACGCTCTGTGGCGCCGCGACAACTGGCCATGGCTTCGACATTCGCAACGCATTGCGGTGGCCGTGTTGCTGAAAATGAAGCAAGATGGCCTCACGCAAAAGGTCTTGGCAGAGCGCATAGGGTGCACGCAGCAGTATGTTTCAAAAATACTGAAAGGAAGAGAGAATCTGTCGCTTGACATTATCTCTCGCCTTGAAAACGCGCTGCATATTTCGCTTGTGATGCCACAGGGGAATGAAGAACGAGCCACGTTGCCAATTGTGGCTGATGATGCTGTGGACTACGAGGTCGTTCAGAAATAAACCAGCTTTGAAGGCTTTTTGGCTCAGAGTTGTGCACCGCTCTAATATTTTGGGAGGAGTGCCTTTTGTGGGCTGTTTTTACATGGGTGGTGCATAAAATTTCTGGAATTTGGCATCATTATGAATGTGGATTTTTTCATGCCGAAAAATTTGGAAATCGGCCGAGGATTGCGTAATTTTGTACTACCGAAAGTTCTTTGAAATATCGGCCGCATCAAAGCTGATTGGGATACTCTTCAAACTATATGAAATCCCGAGCAAGCATCCATTTTTGCCAATGGCGGGCCTCAACCGTAAGGTGTATCTGCGGATACCGGAGGATTACAAAGGTGTGGGTGCCCTCAAATCCTGTATTTATTCGGAGTTTCATCACATCCCTTTGGTGTGGCTTTCTCATAGAAGCGATGGCTCGCGTATGGCACACAAGGCCACGGGCTATCGCTTCATTTTTTTAAGGACACTATATTAAAAGTGGCGCTTCTTGCCGAGGCTCCATCGATTACACATTATTAAATAGACAACAATTTTCACGCCGATGAACCAACAGAGCCCTATCCAGTTTTCTATCGAATCGCAAGTGCACCAGTATTTGCTTCAGGCTGGCCGTTTCGACCCCAAGCAGATGCCCGACCTCACCGACATTGAGCAATGCTGGGAAGCGATAGCCAATGCCTATCTGCCCGACGGCGTGCCCGAATACCAGAACTATCCTCTGGCTTCGCTCGGATGGATGATGTATGTGGGCATGGCGGTGGCCAAATTCTGGGACGCCGACTGGGAGCGCTACAGCAAGGAGCCCGACCTCTACGCCATGCTGCGCGACATGCGTGGCTACGACTGCATGGACGAAGCCATTGCCGAAGACGTGCTGCGCGTGGGTAAGCCTGAGCAGGATGCCATCACCAAGGTGGTGACCCACTGCGCCCAGGTGGCACACGATGTGATCAGCCACTCAGGCATTGAGCCATCCACGCCACAGGCATTTGTGGCCTACGTCGACGCCCTCCACGCCCTCTATCGCATGGGCGCCGCCACCCAACTCCACGCCATGGGCTACCGCATGCAACTCATGTAGAGCGATCGCTGCCGATGATGCGTTTTTCGCTTTGAGGTATCTAAAAAAAATACTATATTTGCGTGAAATATACCTAACTATAGCATAATTATGGCTGACACAAAGAAACAATACGACGAGGTGATTGCCACCTGTCGCGACCTGTATATCAAGAAGATGGCCGACTATGGACCCTCGTGGCGCATCTCCCGCCCACAGACCATCACCGACCAGATTTTCATCAATGCCAAGCGCATTCGCACCATTCAAATCAATGGCGAGGCGAAGATTGCCGACGACATTTACTCCGAATACATAGGCATCGTGAACTATGGCGTGATAGGCCTTATCCAACTCGAGAAAGGATTTTCCGACACCATCGACATGACGCGTGAAGAGGCTATCTTGCTCTACGACAAGTATATCGCCGACACCAAGGCGCTGATGGTGAACAAAAACACCGACTACGGCGAAGCCTGGCGCGATATGCGCCCCAGCAGTTATGCCGACTTTATCCTCACCAAGGTGGAGCGCACCAAGTCGATTGAAGACCAGGGCGGAAAGACGCTGGTGAGCGAAGGCATCGCCGCCAATTATCAAGATATGATCAACTATGCCGTCTTTGCCCTCATCCGTCACAACGAAGGCACTGAATAAAAAAACGATTTTAATCACCACATGACCATATTCAAATTACCCAAGTGGGGCGAGAAGATAGCCGACAAGAAGTGGAACCACGCGCTCGTGTGGCTGCTGCGCCTGGCGCTCGGCCTCACCTTCATGTTCTCGGGCTTCGCGAAAGCCGTCGACCCGTGGGGCGCGTTCTATAAGTTCTCGGAATATTGCACCGTGTATGGCTTCGAGAGCCTGGCATCGGCGGGGCTTGCCTTGTCGTTTGCCCTGGCTGCGCTTGAGTTTATGCTGGGCGTGTTTGTGCTCACGGGCTGTTTTCGTCGTGGCGCGCCAGTGCTGCTCATCGCCATGATGGCAGTGATGCTGCCCACCACGCTCGACCTCGCGCTCACCGACCGCGTGCCCCATTGCGGATGCTTTGGCGACGCCGTGGTGATGAGCAACTGGGCCTCGTTCTGGAAAAACGTGGCGCTCACGCTGGGCCTCGTCTATCTCACCTTCTTCAATCGTCGCGTGCACGGCATCTTCGGCCCCGCGGTCAACTGGGTGGTGGGCCTGGTATCGTTCGTGTTTGTGGCGTCGGTGGCCTATAATGGCTACTTCAAGCAGCCGCTCGTCGACTTCTCGCAGTATCCTGTGGGCTCGCAACTGGGCATTCCCTCAAGCGACACAGGCGAGGGCGACGACATGGTGTTCGTGTACCGCAAAGATGGTGTGAGCCACGAATTCGCGCTCGACAGTGTGCCCGATGAAGACGAAGGCTGGGAATTTGTGGAACGTTACTACAAGAAAGGACAAGAGCCCAAGGGACGCGTGCTCGAGCAGCCGCTCGCCATCTTCGATGAGGGCGTCGACGTCACCGAAGACGTGCTCCCCGACACCGGCAAGGTGGTGATGTTCCTCTTCCCCGACCTCAAGGGCGTGAACATCAGTTATTCGTTCAACCTCAATGAAATCTACACCCACGCCACCGCTCAAGGCTACAGCGTGATGGCGCTCACTTCGGCCACCGCCGACGACATCAAGTGGTGGAACGACATTTCGATGGCTTCCTACACCACCTATCGCATGGACGACAGCGAACTCAAGAGCATCGCCCGAGGCAATCCCGCTGTGGTGCTGGTGAAAGACGGCAAATTGCAGTGGAAACGCACGCTGGCTTCGCTGCCCGACGAGAAAGTGCGCTCGGCCGAATATCCCGTGGAGCAGTATAATTCCGACTACGACACCCACCGCGTGCTCACCCGCCTGGTGCGCCTCTTCATCCTGGCGCTGCTGGCACTGCTGGCCATCAACCGCTCCCACGTGCTGGTGATGTGGTTCTACCGCATTGTCCGCCGCAAGCCCGCGCCAGCCGAAAAAGGCGAGCAGGCCCAGGAAGCAACCTCTGCAGCCGAGCAGGCCGCCGAAGGGCAGGGGAGTGCTCAAGGTGAAGAAGCACCGCAAGCCTCAGCCGGCCCAGCCACAGCACCGCAAAAACGCTCGGAGGACGTAAAATAGTGATAAAGAAATATAAAAAATTTGGTATATTGCACAACCTCAAGTAACTTTGCAAAAAATTAGCGACCAAATATCAAGAAACAATTTTTTTAACCCAATATTATTTATTTATAACTACAATGAGAAAGAATATCGTAGCAGGCAACTGGAAAATGAACACCACTGTTGCTGAAGGCGTACAACTCGCTAAGGAAGTTAACGAAGCAGTAGCTGCTGCTGGTGAATTGAAGTGCGATGTAGTGATCGGCGTGCCTTTCACTCACCTCACTGCAGTAAAGGAAGCAATCGACATCGAAAAGGTAGGTCTCTCTGCTGAAAACTGCGCTAACAAGGAAAAAGGTGCTTACACCGGTGAAGTGAGCGCTGCAATGGTGGCTTCTACTGGCGCTAACTACGTGATCCTCGGTCACAGCGAACGCCGCGAATACTATAACGAAACTCCTGAAATCCTCAAGGAAAAGGTTGACCTCGCTCTCGCTAACGGCCTCAAGATCATCTTCTGCTGCGGCGAAAGCCTCGAACTGCGCGAAGCAGGCACTTACGAAGAATTCATCAAGGCTGAATTGAAGGACTCTCTCTTCCACCTCAGCGCTGAAGAATTTGCCAACATCGTGATCGCTTACGAACCCATCTGGGCTATCGGTACTGGCGTAACTGCTACTAGCGACCAGGCTGAAGAAGTACACGCATTCATCCGCTCGTTCCTCGCTGAAAAGTATGGCGAAACTGTGGCTAACGACACCACTATCCTCTACGGTGGCAGCTGCAAGCCTAGCAACGCTCAGGAACTCTTCGCTAAGCCTAACATCGACGGCGGTCTCATCGGTGGCGCTTCACTCAAGGCAGCCGACTTCATGGGCATCGTAACTGCTTTCTAAGAAGGTGTAACAACACCAACTTCATACTTAAAAATTGGCTGCAACGATATTTTTTACTATCTTTGTAGCCAGTTTTTATTTCATATACGATTTTATGCCCACGGGCGCTATCGCCCTAAGCACCATCTGGAAAGATTCATTGCAATGAAAATTACGGCTATGAATAAGTGTAGCATCGGAAAAAGTGTATATTCAGTCGCCCTGGCGATGATGATCGCCTTGTGTGGCTCTGGCATCGCCCACGCCCAAGTGAGCGTTAACGCTCCCAGTGGCCTCACCAAGCGCAGCAATGCAGGCGCCACTGCCAAGAAAGCGCCCGCCACACAGCAATCGGCACCCGCTGCCGCAGCGCCCGCCGAGCAAAAGGCAGCCCAGCCAAAGGCATCGAAGCCCGCTCAGCAAAAAGCCAGCGGAGGAACAGCCGCGTCGTCAAGCGGTTCGGTAACCGGGCTCGCCGTCACTGGCCAGTATTCGGGCTATCGCGTGCAAGTGCTGTTCTCCTCGGCCAAAAACGGCCGTGCCGTGGCGCAGGAGCGTGCCCGCAAAATCGCCCGCAAATATCCACAGTATCGCGCCTACATGTCGTATGTGGCGCCACGCTGGCGCCTCCGTTTCGGCGACTTCAAGACCATTGAAGATGCCCGCTACCTTGCCAATCGCATCAAGAGCGCTTTCCCCGAAATGAGAGCCGATGTGGCAGTCGTGACCGATAAAGTGAACAAATTCAAATAAAATCACATCATCTTTTCTGAAGCCCCTCGCGGGGGCAGTATTCCAAATAATGGCAGACAACATTACAAGGTTCCATAATCAGGAACTCATCGACAAAATCGCACATCACTACAAGGCCATCCTCGAATTGATAGGGGAGGACCCTACACGAGAAGGACTGCTCAAGACGCCCCAGCGCGCCGCGAAAGCCCTGCTCGAAAACACTGTGGGATACGACCAGGACGGTGAAGCCATCATCAAGGCCGCCGTGTTTGAGCACCCTGGCTCGCAAATGGTGATTGTGAAGGATATCGAATTCTATTCACAGTGTGAGCACCACATCCTTCCGTTCTACGGAAAGGTGTCGGTGGGATACATCCCCGACGGAAAAATCGTGGGACTGAGCAAACTCGCCCGTATGGTCGACGTGTACGCACGCCGCCTCCAGGTGCAGGAACGCCTCACTGCCGAAATTTGCGACACCCTCACCAAGGCGCTGCCCAATAAGGGCGTGATCGTGCGCTGTGAAGCAGCCCACCTGTGCATGAAAATGCGAGGCGTAGAGAAGCAGGAATCCACCACCGTTACGCTCCAGTATAGCGGCGCATTTGAAGATGTGCAACTCCGAAACGAGTTCTTCGACCTGCTTAAATAGCAAAAACTGAAAGAAAAAGCCCAAAAACTCCATTTTTTATTCAAAATTATTTGGGCATATCAAGAATAATTACTAATTTTGTACCCGCAAACGAGAGATACACTCTCTGCGAGTTGCAAAACGCGAAAATAGCTCAGTTGGTAGAGCACGACCTTGCCAAGGTCGGGGTCGCGGGTTCGAGTCCCGTTTTTCGCTCCAAGTTCTTTTAAAATAGCACGCTTCAATACAGTGAAGCAGCGAAATTGCGAAAATAGCTCAGTTGGTAGAGCACGACCTTGCCAAGGTCGGGGTCGCGGG
>JAUNCU010000172.1 GCA_030526455.1 Bacteroidales bacterium
TTCCCATGGAATGCATTTTGAGGGCGCATCGGGTGCAGGCATTTCGCTCCGGCGCCGCTTCATTCCGCTTCGCTCCATTTCGCAGCGCCTCCGCTGCATACCTGCCTACACACATCCAATCCCTAGCGGGATTGCGCCGCCTAACCGTTCCGCTTCCCAACACAACTGTTATTGCAGCGTCTATAATGTTTATCCCCAAGGATTTTCCACTGAGCCATTTTGACACCCCCCTTCTTTTAACCTCGCCTGATGACAACTTTTTTGGTCCTTCTATGCAAAACAACGGCTAAAATGGGGTTATTTTGTGAATGAATGTTAAATTATTGCTTTATAACATACTTTTTTGGGAAAAAGTTTTGTCAGTTTGAAAAAAGGCAGTACCTTTGCATCGCAAATCGCGGGATGGAGCAGTGGTAGCTCGTTGGGCTCATAACCCAAAGGTCGGTGGTTCGAGTCCGCCTCCCGCCACTAAGTAGGCTGAACAGCAATGTTCAGCCTTATTTTTTTGCCTATACCTCAGCCCTCCACACACATCCCCCACCCCGTTCCAAGATGGAAATAGTAGATTTTTTTGCGGCTGCCTTGTTGCGCCATCGCAGAAAAAAGAGTAACTTTGCTTAATTGCAACGAGGGCGCACCACTTTGCCTCATCCACAGGGCGCGGGACACGAAATTCCACCCCGCCCATGCCGCGAGCCGCACCTTTTTGCAACGCCTACACGATTATGACGAAGAAGATTGCTGTGGTTTTTGAAGGTTACTCCCATCAGCGCTATGGGGTGTTTAACGCGGTAGTGAATCGCGTTAAGTATCTGCGTGCGGTGTCGGGCTTCCACATCGACATCTTCATGATTCAGGTCTACGACAGTTGGCTCACCCGCCGTTTTCGCGAAAGCGAACCTGTGGAGAAGGGTGCCGACTATATCGAGGCCGATGGCGAGCGCATCAAAATATGGTGGGTGAGCCGCAGTTTCGTCGACGGCGTGATTCACCACACGCTCGACAAGGAACCGGTGTGCCTGTTCCAGAAATTCAACCTTCTGGCGCGCGAACTGAAGGGCTACCACATGGTGAGCGCCCACGATATGCTGCCTGCCCAACTGGCATGGAGCGCTTCGAAGCAGTTCCGCATCCCGTTTTTCGTCACTTGGCACGGCACCAGCATCCACACCACACCGCTCACCGACCCCATGGTGAAGCGCATCACGCTCAACCTCATCAACCAGGCTTCGTGCAATTTCTTCGTGACCGAACGCCTCGCGGCCTACGCCGTGAATTTCTTCGACACGGGCATCAAATACCAGGTGCTGCACAATGGCGCCAGCGATGCCTTCGTGCGCCTGCCCGACGATGTGCGCTCGCAGTTGCGCAAGCGTCTGGGCGTGGAGGGCAAAAAGGTGATTACCTTCGCGGCGCGCTTCGAGCAGGAGAAGAATGCCATGCTGCTGCCGCGCATCTTCCAGGCCATCAAGGCCAAGCACCACGGCGGGCTGCAGTTCTGGGCGTTTGGCGACGGCACGCTTCGCCCCAGTGTGGAAAAGGCGATGAAGAGCCAAGGCATCGATTGCACCTTCTGGGGCAATCAGCCGCCCACTGCCATGCCCGAATTCCTCAACTGCACCGATGTGCTGGTACTCCCCAGCCGCCTCGAGGCCATGCCGCTCATCACCATCGAAGCGCTCTCCTGTGGCGCTAATGCAGTGGGCACCGACGTGATGGGCATCGCTTCGGTGGTGGGCGAAGAAAATGTGGTCGACATCAACCGCGCCGACTTCGTGGAGGCGTTCTCCAGCCGCGTGGCGCTCATGCTCGCTGAGCATGTAGAGCAACACCTGCCTGCCGACTGCTCGTGGGAGGCCACCGCCAAGAAAGAATTAGAAATCTATCACCATTACCTATAAATAAGCACCGCATCTCCTATGTCGCAATTCGCCGAACTCCTTCTTCCGCTGGCCATCAAGGGCTCCTACACCTATCGCATTCCCGAGGAAATGCGCTCGCAGTTGCAAATTGGCTGCCGAGTGCTCGTGCCGTTCGGGCGCAAGAAAATCTACACTGCCATCGTGCTGATGATGCACGACCAGCAGCCTCAGGGCTATCAGGTGAAGGATATCATCGCGATGATCGACCCCAACCCCATCCTGCGCCACCCGCAACTCAAGTTCTGGCAGTGGATTAGCGACTACTACCTCTGCACGCTGGGCGAGGTCTACAAGGCAGCACTGCCGAGCGGACTGAAAGTGGAGAGCGAAACCTACATCAGCGTGAACGACGACTACGAGGAGAGCACGCCGGGCGAACTCACCGACCGCATGCGCACGGTGCTCGACTTCACGGCGCAGCGCGGACGCATGCAGGTGAATGAAATCACGCGCATCACCGAATTCAAGAATGTGGAGAGCATCGTGCACAAGTTGCTCGACCTGGGCGCTATCCACGTTTCGGAACGCGTGATCGACAACTATCGCGCCAAGACGGAGAGTTGCGTGCGCCTGTGTATCGACCGCGCCGACGACGAGGCCCTACACCGCATCTTCGACGAGGTGAAGCGCGCCAAGAAGCAGGAGGCGCTGCTGCTTTCGTTTCTCGACCTCTCGGGATGGCTGCAGAAGAGCCGCCCGGTGAAGGAGGTGACGAAGGATGAATTGCTGAAGCGCTCGGGCGTGACACAGCCTGTGCTGGCCGCCGCTAGGCAGAGGGGCATCTTCGAGATCTACAAGCGCGAGGTGAACCGCTTTGCCGACCTCGGTTCCGACCTCATCGCGCCACCCACGCTCACCGATGAGCAAAACCGCGCCTATCGCGAGATTCACCAGTGCTTTAAGGAGAAACCCATCACGCTGCTGCACGGCGTCACGTCGAGCGGCAAGACGTCGATATATATGCACCTCATCAAGGATGCGCTCAACGCGGGCAAACAGGCACTCTACCTGGTGCCCGAAATCGCCCTCACCACCCAACTCACCCGCAGGCTGCGCAAGGTGTTTGGCGATAAGTTGCTTATCTATCACTCAAAATTCAGCGACAATGAGCGCGTCGACATCTGGAAGCGCCTGCTCCACAGCAGCGACCCTTGCGTGGTGATTGGCGTGCGCTCCAGCATCTTCCTGCCTTACAGCAACCTGGGCCTTATCGTGGTGGATGAGGAACACGACACCAGTTACAAGCAGCAAGACCCCGCGCCGCGCTACAATGGCCGCAACGCCGCCATCGTGCTGGCTTCGATGCACGGGGCGAAGACGCTTCTCGGTTCGGGCACGCCCGCTATCGAGGTCTACTACCGCGCCAAGAAGGGCGACTACGGCTTCGTGCAGTTGCTCACGCGCTACGAGGGCATTCAGATGCCACAGGTGAAGGTGGTCGACACGAAACTGGCCCGCAAGAAGCGCGAAACGAAGGGTATGTTCACCTTCGACCTTATCAAAGACTGCCGTCAGGCGCTTGAGCGCAAGGAGCAGGTGATTCTTTTCCAGAATCGCCGCGGCTATTCGCCCTACATCTCCTGCAAGGAATGCGGCTGGGTTCCCACCTGCCAAAACTGCGATGTGTCGCTCACCTATCACAAGCACATACGCACGCTCTCGTGCCACTACTGCGGCTACTCCCTCACCATGCCCAATCTCTGCCCCGCCTGCGGATTGCCCGGGCTGGAAATCGTGGGCTATGGCACCGAGCGCATCGAAGACGAAGTGCTTGACGTGTTTCCCGATGAGAAAATATCGCGCATGGACCTCGACACCACGCGCAACAAGAATAGTTACGACCGCATCATCGACGAGTTTTCGGCCCACAAAACCAGCATTCTGGTGGGCACACAGATGGTGACGAAGGGACTCGACTTCGACGGGGTGAGCATCGTGGGCATCCTCAATGCCGACTCCATCACTTCTTTCCCCGATTTCCGCTCGAGCGAGCGCGCCTTCAACATGATGGAGCAGGTGGCGGGGCGTGCCGGGCGCGCCCACAAGCAGGGCACCGTGATTGTGCAGACCACACAGCCCACCCACCCCATCATCGACTTCGTGACCAGGCACGACTACGAGGGTTTTTACAATTATGAGGTGGAGGAACGCCGCCGCTTCGGATTCCCGCCTTTCACGCGCATCGTGAATGTGTATCTCAAGCACCGCCACGAAGACACGCTCACGGCGGTGAGTGTGCACTACAGCAACATGCTCCGCCAGGTGTTTGGCAACCGTGTGCTCGGTCCTGAGCCACCCATGGTGGCACGCGTGCAGAATCTGCACATACGCCAAATCATGCTCAAATTCGAAACCGAGGCCTCTATGATTAAGGTGAAAGCCATATTGCGCAACATCTACGAGAGCCTCATCGACGCCGACCACCGCATGAAGAGTGTGATCATCTACTACGATGTCGACCCTATGTAGTGAGCGCCACCGTTGCACATCTCGGTTTTTATTTGTATTTTTGTGCAACTGATTACACGATAATAATAACCAACATATAACTTTTTCACATGCTTTCCGACATTGAAATCGCAAGAAGCACTACGCTTCGCAAAATCAGCGAGGTGGCTAAGGACCTAGCCATCGCTGAAGATCAACTCGAAAATTACGGCCACTACATGGCCAAGGTGCCTGCCACTATCGCCGACAAAACTAAGCAGAAAGGCCATCACCTGGTGCTAGTCACTGCCATCAGTCCCACTAAGGCGGGCAATGGCAAAACCACCGTGTCGGTGGGTTTGGCGCTGGGTATGAACAAGATTGGCAAGCAGGCTGTGGTGGCGCTGCGTGAACCTTCACTCGGCCCCTGCTTTGGCATGAAGGGCGGCGCGGCTGGCGGCGGCTACTCGCAAGTGCTCCCCATGGAGAAAATCAACCTCCACTTCACGGGCGACTTCCACGCCATCACCTGTGCCCACAACATGATTGCGGCGCTGCTCGACAATTATCTCTACCAGCACCAGGCATCGGGCTTTAGCCTGAAGCAGAAACTCTGGAAACGCGTGCTCGACGTGAACGACCGCTGTCTGCGCGAGGTGGTTACCGGCCTTGGCGCCACCACCAACGGCCCCATTGGCCAGTCGGGCTTCGACATCACCCCTGCCTCTGAAATCATGGCCATCATGTGCTTGGCCACCAGCATCGACGATTTGCAACGCCGCATCGAAAATATCCTCCTTGGCATCACCGCCGACGACAAGCCTTTCTACGTGAAAGACCTGGGCGTGGCGGGCGCCATCACCGTGCTGCTGAAAGATGCCTTCAATCCTAACCTGGTGCAGACCACCGAAGGCACTCCCGCTTTCGTGCACTGTGGCCCCTTTGCCAACATCGCCCACGGCTGTAACTCGGTAATCGCTACCGAAACCGCGCTCACGCTGAGCGACTACGTGATCACAGAAGCCGGCTTCGGTGCAGATCTCGGCGCTGAGAAGTTCTACGATATCAAGTGCCGCAAAACCGGCCTCCAGCCCGATGTCACCGTGCTCGTGGTTACCGCTCAAGCGCTGAAGATGCACGGCGGTGTGCCCTACTCTGCCATCAAGGAACCTAACCTCGAAGGTCTGAAGAAGGGCTACTGGAATCTCGACAAGCACGTGAAGAATCTGCAGGCATTTGGTCAAACTGTGGTGATTGCGTTCAACAAATTTGGCTTCGACACTCAAGAGGAAATCGACACCCTGCGTGAGCACTGCGAGAAGGAACTGGGCATCGGCTTTGCCGTAAACCTCGCCTTCACCGACGGTGGCGAGGGCGCAAAGGAACTCGCAACCCTCGTGGCCGACACCATCGAGAACAACCCATCGAAGCCCCTCCAGTTTGCCTACCCCGACGAAGCCTCTATCGAAGAGAAGGTGAAAGCCGTGGCCATTGGCACCTATGGCGCCGGCAGCGTATCGTTCTCCAAGGCCGCACAAAAAACGATCAAGCGCATCAAGGACCTGGGCATTGAGCACTTCCCCATCTGCATCGCCAAGACGCAGTACAGTTTCTCCACCGAAGCCACCACCTACGGTCCCACCGAGGGCTACCCATTTGAGGTGCGCGACATCGTGATCAACACCGGTGCCGAAATGATTGTGGTAATTGCCGGAACCATCCTCCGCATGCCAGGCCTCCCCAAAGTGCCCCAAGCACTGAGCATAAAATTCGACGAAGAAGGCAACATTACAGGCCTGTCGTAAGGAGAGAAGTTAGAAATTAGATTTTAGATTTTTCATAGAAATCTAGAGTTCTAGATATCTAGCCCCACCTATTCTCATAGT